>CAZFGK010000003.1:97507-140707 GCA_964518635.1 uncultured Ignavibacteriales bacterium | reverse complement strand
CCATGACATTCCAGCCGTAGTTTTTCCCTTTTTCGACGATATGTATCTCTTCCCATTTGTCCTGCCCGACATCCCCGACCCATAACTGGCCAAGTGAATCGAATGAATAGCGCCACGGATTACGAAGCCCCCATGCGAAAATCTCTTCGCGGAAGCCGTCACGATTGCCAACAAACGGATTATCCGGCGGGATCACATAGTTTTCATTCTTCCAACTCTTGTCGACGTCAATGCGAAGCATCTTTCCAAGGAGTGATTTCCGGTTCTGCCCGTTTCCGTGCGGGTCACCTGCCGAGCCACCATCGCCGGTTCCGATGTAAAGGAATCCGTCCGGTCCAAAAACTAATCCGCCGCCGTTATGGTTACTGTACGGCTGATCGAAGGTGAGAATGATTCGCTCACTTGCTGCATCAGCCTGATCAGACACGCCGGATTTCATTCGATATTCGGAAATCACCGTTTGCCGCGGACTCTCTGTCGTGTAGTTCACATAGAATTTTCCATTGGCGCGAAACTTGGGATGAAATGCCATCCCCAAAAGCCCCACCTCCCAGCCATTCCGGCTGATCTTCATTGAGAGATCGAGAATAGTCGAACTGCTTTTTGTCGAACTATCCGCAATGAACCTTTTGATCAGCCCCCCCTGTTCAACGACATAGAAATGACTGGTCCCATCCTCCGGACGCTGTAGATCCAGGGGAAGCGAGAATTGCAGGTGCGGAAAGGCGGTAACGAGCTTGACCGCCGCTGGGGCATGCTTTCTAACATTCGACGGGACAGGGCGATTTGGAGTCTCGGGCATTCCGATGGTCCCCGCGGGGAGAAAAAGGGAGGCCAGAATGGCCAGCAGGAACATATACCTTAAAGGAGAGATTCTACTGGTCATAGAGTGAACATCATCCATTCCAAGTGCGATTGCAACAGGCGCAGGAATGAAAAGGAGATTGACGTCTCTCGAAAACTGCCTACTTTATCCGATACTAGAGTGCTGTTGTACCGTCATACCCTGTCCGTGATCGTTTTCGAAAAAGGAAATTCTTTGAACCGCCTTCAGTTCCAGAACGACAAGAGAATCATCACCGGATTTTCGATTCTGTTTTTTGTGCTGTTCTCTTTTGGAGTCAGCCGGGGGACGGAGTTCACTCGAGATGCCCGCGGGATCCCACTTTCCATCAACGGCAAGTCGATTGACCTCCCATTTACCGGAGGACTCAGCCAGCCACGTCCGGTCATTGTCGATATCAACGGGGATGGACTTCTTGATCTGATCATCGGGGATGTGAATGCCCGTCTTCAGTGCTTCATAAATTCTGGCACAAAAGAGAATCCGATCTGGAATGAATCTGACCATCCTATTGGCTTCATTGATATCGGTACCTGGTTCTGTATTTCGGATATCGACGCCGACAATGACCCGGATCTTTTCTGCGACTCACGCAACGGAACGATGCGTCTGTGGCGAAATGATTTTGATTCTCTCTCGTCGACATCGGAGTTTCTGTTGAAGTCCGACGAGTTCGGTGGATTTGTCACCGGCCCGTATAGTAGTCCGGATTTTGCAGATATCGACAGTGACAATGATCTCGATTTTTTCTACGGAGGCATCGGCGGGAATCTTCTTTTTCATCGCAACATTGGTGATGCCGAAACTCCGGTCTATGATTTCATCACCGACTTTTATGACAGCGTGACTGCAGTTCCGGGCGGAGGTTTTGTTCCCCCACCATCAGAGACAGAGGTTCAGCAGGTCGCGCAGCATGGATTTTCAACCATTCGCTTTGGTGACATCAATGCCGACGGTGATCAGGATCTCTTCTGGGGGGATATCAATAATACGAGCTTGTATCTTTTCTCAAACGAAGGGGGGTCATTTACCTCCGATCTCACCTATGTAACTGATAACTATCTGCCGACGGTGACGAATGGCTTCAACAACAGTTCACTTGGGGATATCGACAATGATGGCGACCGGGATCTGATCATCGGTGTCGGACAAAATCAGGATCGGAATAATTTGTGGGTCTATCCGAATGATGGGACCCCGTTTATCATGCAGCTCGGTACACGCAGACCGCTGCTTGATATCATGGACTTTGGCACGAATGCAACCGTTGCAGCCGGCGACATTGATGCCGACGGTGATGTCGATATCATCATGGGGAGTGCCGCCGGAAGACTGATCTTCGGTGAAAACATCGGTACCAGTGCATCTCCATCCTTTGCACTCGATACTCTTTTCTTTCTTTCTCTCAACGCTGGATTCTATACGCATCCTGAACTGGTTGATCTTGATGGTGATCGCGATCTTGATCTTCTCGTCGGTAATCTGCTGGGGAGAGTCGGCTATTGGCGCAATGATGGAGACTCCAGTTCATTTCAGCCTGTCTTTGTCACCTCACAGTTTGCTGATATCAAAGTCGATCAACTAGCGAATGTCTCTGTCGTTGACATGAATGAAGACGGTCTTCGTGATATCGTGCTCGGAGAATGGGATTTCAACGGATTTGCCAATGTCCTGTTGTATGAGAATGTCGGCACCGTCGGCAATCCGTCCTTTACACTTCTTCATACGGCCATTCTTCCGCGTACGCTCCGTGAATACACCGGCGTGACTGTTTATGACTTTGACCGGAACGGGCGTAAAGACCTTCTGATCGGCGGGCAGAATTCCCGTCCACAGTGGTTTCGCAACATGTCGATTGAAGGGGCATTTCCCGATTCAACGACACTCCTGTTGATGCCCGATACTCTACCCTGGCAGGGAAGAGGATTGCGCCTGCTGGCAGAGTTTGCAGACTTCACCGGTGATGGAACCGACGATGTTCTCATTGCCGAAGATGATGGCGGGCTCAATTACTATCGCGCGACGACGAACTGCTGCCAGCGAATGGGAAATGTTGACAATGACTCGGATAAAAGTGTCGATATCGGTGATCTCACCATGCTGGTCGATCATCTCTTTATCGACTTTACGCCGATTGTTTGTCCCTCTCAGGCCAATCTGGACGGCGATGAACCGGGTGTCATTGATATCGGTGATCTGATTGTGCTTGTCGATAATCTCTTCATCACCTTCAGCCCGGTTGCGGGCTGTCGCTGACAAGATCTCCACGGCTCGAAGATTAGTAGGTATTAGGAAATCTGGGAGTAATCCCGTTGAAAAGATCCTACTGCGGCTGACGTCGGTGCCGGACAATTTCCCCTTGAATCATATAGAGGACATCCTCTGCGATATTCGTCGCATGATCTCCGACTCGCTCAAGCTGCCTTGAGAATGCCAGTGAGCTGATATAAATATCCATATGATCAGGATCGCGCCGAATCGCAGCTTCGATCTTGCCATACGTCGCGCGATGCATGGCATCAATTTCATCATCCCGCTCAACCACTTCCCGGGCGAGATCTGCATCGAAATTGACAAGGGCATCAAGTGAGCCACGTAGCATTGTCTCGGCAAGCTGCGCCATTTCGGTCAGGTCAAAGGGAATTGGTACTCGCTCTCGCTGGGTCAGAAATTGAGCCCGTTCAGCGAGATTGACCGCCAGATCACCGATTCGTTCGAGGTCATTATTGATTTTCAGAATGGCGATGATGAAGCGAAGATCGATAGCTACCGGCTGATGCAGGGCGAGGATTTTCAGGCAATCCTCTTCGATTTCGACTTCCATTTCGTCGATGTCGTTGTCGGCTTTGATTGACTGCATGGCCAGGGCGATATCTCTGTTGAGAATCGATTTCAGCGATCGCTGCAGATTCTCCTCAACGAGCGCACCCAGTGTCAGGATGCGACGTTTGAGCCGGTCAATTTCTCGCTGAAAGTTCAGTGCCATACTATCCCATTCGTCCTGTGATGTAATCTTCGGTCAATTTCTCGGTGGGATTAGTAAAAATGTGCTTCGTCGGGCCAGTTTCGATCAACTTGCCGAGGTAAAAAAATCCGGTGATGTCTGAAACTCGTCCTGCTTGCTGCATATTATGGGTAACAATCACTATTGTTACCGAGTTTCGCAATTCAATAATCAGATCTTCTATTTTTGAGGTCGAGATTGGATCAAGGGCAGAAGCAGGTTCATCCATGAGAATTACCTCCGGGCGAACTGCCAGAGCACGTGCGATACAAAGTCGCTGCTGCTGACCACCGGAGAGCATGTAGGCACTGTTTTCCAGCTTGTCCTTCACTTCATCCCATAGATAAGCGCGTCGAAGGGCATCTTCAACTGCACCCGTGATGACATACTTGTCCTTAATGCCATTCACTCGAAGTCCATAGGCGACATTATCAAAGATCGATTTCGGGAAGGGGTTAGATTTCTGGAAGACCATGCCGACCCGAGTTCGTAGTGTATCAACTTCTCGGAATCCCTGATAAATATCGACCCCGTCGAGCAGGACTTTTCCTTCCATCCGCACGCCGGGGATATAGTCATTCATCCGATTGAGTAATCGCAGAAACGTCGATTTTCCACACCCAGAGGGACCAATAAGTGCCAACACCTGATTCTTCGGGATGTTAATGGTCACATCCTGCAGTGCCTGATTGGTGCCATAGAAGAAATTAACGTCGGTGGCAGCGAGCTTGGTTGTTCTGATCAGCGGTTCAGCGATGAGAGGTTTCATATTTTTTAGTGTGCAGTCATTCGGTTTCGGCGGAGTTTTGAACGGATGATGATTGCAGTGAAATTGAGTGCAAAAGTCAACACCAGCAACACCAGAACTGTCCCAAAGAGTATCGGTTTTGTCCGTTCGACATCGGGGGATTGTGTGGCTAAGACAAAAATATGATAGCCCAGTTCCATGAACTGATCATTCAGACTATTTGGCAAATACGGAAGATAATACGCCGCGCCGGTGAACAATATAGGAGCAACCTCTCCGGCACCACGGCTGACTGCGAGTATCCCGCCGGTGAGTATGCCGGGCATCGCCTGTGGCAGCACAACACGAATAATGGTCTGTAATTTCGTCGCGCCTAGAGCGTAGCTGGCTTCTCGCAGTTCGCGAGGAATCACGCGAAGGGCCTCTTCGGTCGACACAATCACAACCGGAAGAGTCAGGAGAGAAAGTGTCAATGATGCCCAAATTATCGCCGGTTGTCCCCAGACCGGAGATCCGGAGGTTCCCATAAGAGTATCGATATTCGCACCGACAAAACCGACAAAGAACCCAAGCCCAAAGAGGCCGAAAACAATGGATGGAACTCCGGCAAGGTTGTTGATCGAGATTCGAATCATCCTTGTAATGAGAGAATCAGGACGAGTGTACTCTGACAAATAGACTGCAGTCAAAACCCCGATCGGGACAACTCCAATCACCATGAGAATAACCAGCGCGACCGTTCCGAATATCGCCGGATAAATCCCACCTGCTTCCAATCCCTGTGTCGGTTTGCCGGTCAGGAATTCAACGGAGATGCTTGAGATTCCTCCAAAGAATATCGTTCCGAGAATGATCGCGAGGATAGCGAGAATCAACAGCACGGCAAGCCCGGTCAGCCATCGTGGGATAACTCCCCGATCCCGTTTCTCCGGAAACGTAATGGCGATGGGGGATTTCAGGGTTGCAGTTTGAGTGGCGCTCACGACATTTTCCCTTGAATCCGTTTTTTCACTCTCCCCAGAACGACCTCGCCGCCGAGATTGATCAGAAAGGTGAAAATGAAGAGGAGTGATCCGATAAAAAAGAGAACCTGATAGTGTGCGCTGCCAAAGACTACTTCACCCAACTCAGATGCAATGGTCGCTGAGAAGGTGCGAACGGGTTCATCGAGACCGAAAGAAACCAATGCCGCATTCCCAGAGGCCATGAGGACAATCATCGTCTCGCCAATGGCTCGCCCGAAGCCAAGGACGATACCTGCGGCGATTCCTGGAAGTGCGGCAGGCAACACCATACTCCAGGAGACTTGCCATGGATTTGCTCCCAAGGCAAGAGCCGCATCCCGAAGCGTACGAGGCACGGCGGTCATGGCATCCTCGGCCACCGTGAAAATGATGGGGATCACAGCAAAACCAAGAGAGATTCCGGCATTCACTGCATTCAGTCGGTACTCAAGCCCAAATACCTGTTTCACAAATGTCGCCGAGATAAGCAAGGCAAAGAATCCGAGTACAACCGAGGGGATCCCGGCAAGCATTTCAATCGATGGCTTGATAATTTCTCTCATTCGAGGGGATGCAAATTCAGACGAATAGATTGCCCCTAAGACACCAAGCGGAATTGCGACCAGCATTGCAACGAGGGCTGTCTTGATCGTGCCGATGAAAAGGGGGAGGAGAGAGTATTTCGGATGATTTGAGTTTGGTTGCCAGACCCAGGAAGGGTCTTTCCCCTCATGAAACTTCTGCGCCTGGGTCATTTTCTCTATTGAGGCAGTCTCTTGTGTTTCCGCGTCCGTGAAAATCGGCACCGCTTCCTTGAATATGAACACAAAGATCAACAGTATGGCAATCAGTGCGGTGAGTGCTGAAATGGAGATGATCTTCTCACCGATAAATTCGAACAGTTTCGATTTCGGTTTGAATTCAAGTTTGAATGGCCCCTGCCCCGGGTTGTTCGCCGCGGACGGCGCTGCTGTTTTTCCTACCTGACGTTTGATATCTGGCTCCAGTTCAACGGTCATCTCGATTCGTTTTGTCGAATGCTGAAGTGATCAATCGCCCAAAGTGTGCGGTTATTGAATGATCTGTGCAGCAGCTTCATCTGTATGAAGCGGAACGTAGTGTGTCTCTTCGGCGATTTTCTGTCCATCAACCGACAATGCCCAGTTCAGAAAATTCTTGATCTCTGCAGACGGCACCGAACGGGTAAACCAGAAAAGTGGTCGGGATATGGGGTACTGCCCGTTTGAGATGAGTTCCAGCGTAGGCGCAAATGCGGCGGTACTGTCACTCGATTTGACGTTGCAGTGTTTGACTCCACTGGCCCAGGCAATTCCGCCGTATCCGATTCCGAGAGAGTCTTTCGACACTGCATTCACAACAGCTGATGTTCCGGGAAGAGTTGAAGTCCAGGAGGAGAAATCTGCCTCCAGCAGTACCGCTTCCTTGAAGTAGGCATACGTACCTGAATTATTCTCGCGGCTATAGAGAACGATCTTTGCGTCATTTCCACCGAGATCTTTCCAATTGGTAATCTCGCCAATGTAGATTCGGCGTAGTTGCTCTGTAGAGATTTCCTGAATAGGATTCGATTCATGAACAAAGATGGCAATCCCATCTAGCGCAACGCGATACCTGAAAAGTCCGAACCCTTGTTTTTCAAGTTCTTCGACTTCTTTCGCCTTGATATCTCGTGATGCCTGACAGATATCAGTAGTACCATTGATCAGTGCAGATATCCCGGTTCCAGACCCGCCACCAGAGACCTGTATGACCACATTCGGATTTTTCTTCATGTATTCTTCAGCCCATCGCTGGCCGAGGCGAACCATGGTATCAGATCCCTTGAGTGTGATCGTCCGTGAACTGCCTTGTCCGTCTCCGGAACTCGAACATGAGATGAGAAGGAACGGTCCCACACACAACAGTATGAGCCCTTGCATCAGGGAGATGAGGCCGGAACTTGGTCGTTTTTTCATGACTTGAAGATGCCCGTAACTGTTAAGAAGGTCAAGGAATCGAGGGGGATTATGGCGTCGGATTTCGTTAGAAATATGTTAGATATCGGATCATGGCGTATGTGGATACATGGGACTACTTGGCTCAGCCGGCATTGAGGAAGATGGTAAAGGTGCTTCCTTTTCCCGGTGCGGAATCAACCGCCACGCGCCCCCCCATGGCGATCGCAATATGCTTTACAATGGCGAGCCCGAGGCCGGTCCCGCCAAGATCGCGGCTTCGACCACGGTCGACACGATAGAATCGCTCAAAGATACGACCATGGTGCTCCGTTGAGATTCCCGGGCCGTTATCAGTTACCTGCACTGCCACCATCCCGTCGGAGCTCGACGCCGAAATACTCACCGTGCTGCCGTCCGGGCTGTATTTTACGGCGTTATCGACGAGATTGAGAAGGGCCTGCTCGAGCAGGGAATGGCTGAATTTCGCGATCAGATCGGGCGGACAGAGATTTCGTATCGTAATGCGTCTCTCCGCCGCCGCACTCCGCTGAATCTCAATCACCTGATCTGCAATTTCAGCGACCTGACCTTTTTGAAGTGAGATCTCATCATGATCGGATGACTGCTCAATTCGTGAGAGTGAAAGAAGATCTTCAATGATGTTATTCAGGCGATCAACATGGCGGGAGATAATCCGGATAAATCGTTCGGTATCCTCCGGCGAATCGACCCCACTTTCGAGAATGGTCTCGACATACCCCTTCACCAAAGTCAGCGGAGTGCGAAGTTCGTGCGACACATTAGCGACGAATTCACGACGGATATTCTCAAGTTGCCTGATTCGCGTCATATCATTAAGCACGATCACCGTTCCGATTATCGCCCCTCGTCCGTCCCGAAGAACGTTGGCGTGTGCCTGCAAGTAGGTGTCATTCTCTTTCCCGCTGACCTGAAAATCCTCTTCGACTGGCACGCCACTTTGACGAGAGCGATCAGCAAGAATCGCAAGCTGACTCACTCGAATGACCTCCTGAATCGGCCGCCCGATTGATTCAAGAGAATCGACTCCCAAAATCTTCCCAGCGGCCTGATTGATCGTCAGAATGCGGTCTTCACGGTCAACCGCGACCACCCCTTCCACCATACTTGAGAGAATCGCCTCCTGTTCATTGCGCTGACTCGTGACCGCACGGATACGATCACTTAATTGTGCCGACATCGCATTCATCAGCTCGGCAAGTGAGCCGATCTCTTCCGAATCGGGGACCGGGAGACGAGAATCAAGATCCCCCTGGGCGAATCGTTCCGCCCCTCGTTTGATTGAATCAATAGGATGGATGATCTTTCGGGCGACAATCAGGGAGGCAATCCCCATGAGGATCAGTACAATGAAACCGCCCAGCACCAATTGCAGATACATCTGGCTCATCCGCTCTCGCAGAAACGTGGTCGGCATCGCCAGCCGGACAATACCGTAAACTCTGGTATTCTCCTGGATAGTCTCGGCAACCGCGATAAATCGAGATAACTCATCATCCCCAGATTCAAGCCCCTCCCCCATCCCGGTCGCCAGTGCCTCCCGAATCTCTTCACGATTTGATTCATTTCGACGCTGTTCTACCGCAAGGTAGGAGTCGGCCAGAATGTCCCCGTTTGGGGAGAAAATAGTCAGACGAGCAGGTGCTAACTTTGAATAGGCAGCGCAGAGTGAATCGAGCCGGAGTTTCTGGAGCGACACATTGGTACTGTCCAGCAGAATCCCCCGCACCTGATCTTTGACAATATGGGTCTGTCCCTGAAGGTCGATTGATGTCTGCTGAAATGCGAAAGATCGAAGAGAGCCGGTGGTATAGACACCGACACCGACCACGCCGATCAGCGTGATAATGAAAAAGGTCGGGAAGATAGTCCACAACAACGGGCGACGAGACATTAGGGGAGATTTATCCTATGGGTGATTCGTGGATGATTCGGCTCACAAAGAGAAGATACCAACTTCGGCGGTCGGGGATTAGCTCTAAAATTAGCTCAGAAGATATTGCAGAGCGGATTCTATTTCATGAAGCGATAACCGACACCACGGACCGTCTCGATGTACTTCCCGTAGTCACCGAGTTTCCGGCGAAGTCCGACGATATGTACATCGACTGAGCGATCAGTCACGACGACATCATCTCCGCGCACTCCACTCACAATCTGATATCGAGTAAAGACCCAACCCGGATTCCGAGCCAGAAACTGAAGGATCTTGAACTCGGTCAATGAGAGATCAAGACGTTTCCCGCTGGCTTTGACTTCAAATCGACCGGGATGAATCTCCAGTTCATGGATAGCAACCGGGGCATTGTCCTGAAACTCCTCAGAAGCACGTCTGCGCAGCAATGCTCGAATACGAGCGACCAGTACTTTCGGACTGAATGGCTTTGGCAGATAGTCGTCGGCGCCGACATCCAGTCCGGTGACCATGTCGACCTCTTCGGTACGGGCGGTGACCATGATGACCGGAATCTGACGAGTATCGGGATTGGCCTTGAGAATCTTGCAAACATCCAGCCCATCCATGCCGGGAAGCATCAGATCCAGCAGGATCAGTTTCGGTTCAGTCGTACGGGCGGTGGCGATCCCGTCCTCGCCGGTCCGGCAACAGACCACCCGGAATCCCTCACGACTCAAATTGAATCGTATTAATTCCTGAATATCTGGCTCATCTTCGATGACGAGAATATTCTCACGAGAGACGGACATATTTCCTGCTATTCCTTTGTCCTAGAAGGGATCAGTTTCTGCTCCTGAGAAGCTCGACCTTTATTGTCATTAATATGTTAATGCAATGTTAAGATTGTGCGAGTGATTTCGGTCGCCGGGGGAAAAATCAGCTCCGGGGCTGGTTGTTGGGGGCAAAAAAGTCCCGAAAGTGACCTCAAATGAGGGGGTTACGGGAAATTTCGGCTCCGGAAGCGCACTTTCCGACAGTTCAATTCACCCATTCTTAGCTGTCAACTCACAAATCCCAAACAGTACAAGTCGACTCTGTCGGACGTAAGTGGAGCTCTGTTCGGCGCGATTAACAGGTTCGTGACCGGGACAATCCATTTGCATCTCATTCGAACAGGTTTTCAGAACAGGTTTTTTTGGAAGGATGAACAGAACAATGGAGAACAACAGAATCACTATGCATGGAATGCATCACAACCGGCGATTACAGCGCGGCCTGATCGGACTGATCATGCCGGTGCTGGTCTTTGCATTTGCATCGCTGGTGATGCTCAACTTGCCGAGTGTCCCGCTTCGGGCGCAGACTGCGCCCGCAACTACTGCCACCGTCAAAGGCGGAACTATTTCCGGTACGGTTGTGGATGCCAAGTCCGGTCAGCCGGTGATTGGTGCAAATGTGCTCTTGGTCGGCTCTGATCCGATCAAAGGGGCGGTTGCAGATATCGATGGCAACTTCACCATTCGCAAAGTTACCCCCGGTACTTACTCGGTCAAAATCACCAGCGTCGGCTATACGACGATTCAGGTGCAGGATGTGATCGTGAAGGAAGGGGCAGATGCCAAGCTCGGTCTGAAGATGGAAGAGCAGATTGCGGATGCAGGTGAAATCACCGTCACGGCAAAAGCAGTCCAGGGGAATGAAGTGAGCATGATTAGAGAGCGTCAGGCCTCAAAGGCGACGGTTGATGCAATAAGCTCGCAGACAATTTCCCGCAGTGGAGCCAGCGATGCAGCCGAAGCAACCAGTAAAGTCGTCGGTGCGACCGTGGTTGATGGAAAATTCATCTATGTACGTGGCCTCGGAGATCGTTACTCAAACACACAGTTGAACGGTTCTCTTATGCCGACTCCAGATCCGGAGAAACAGGCAGTCCCGCTTGACATGATTCCGTCTGGCCTACTTGATAACATTGTCGTAACGAAGACCTTTACGCCTGACAAACCAGGGAACTTCTCTGGTGGGTCAGTCGATCTGCGAACGAAAGACTTTCCTGAAAAACAGCTGATTTCGGCTTCGGTCGGTTCGGGTCACAACAATCTCTCAACTT
Source organism: uncultured Ignavibacteriales bacterium (assembly GCA_964518635.1). Lineage (GTDB taxonomy): Bacteria > Zixibacteria > MSB-5A5 > GN15 > FEB-12 > CAZFGK01. The sequence goes on along the minus strand of CAZFGK010000003.1, from coordinate 129,106 downwards.
CCGACGAGCGTTTCCTCTCCTTTGTTGCAGGGCCTCAGACGGTCGATCCGCTCTGGAATACTGATCGTGCAGTTGCTCTTGGAAACGATCCGAACCGGTTCACGTCAAATCCGGCCATTGCAAACCTGATGGATTCTCTTACGCGCACATTTGAACCGAATGTCGGTCTTACACGCCGCAAAGCTCCATTCAATCGCAACTATTCTCTTTCATATGGGAACAACCTTCAGTTGTTCAGCATGCCAATCGGTATAAACGCGAGCTACAACAGTAATACGAGCTTCAGTCAGTATAAAGACGGTATTCAGGCGACGTATCGAGTCGAAAATGCTCCAAGGGCCGGAGAGGTGGCAGTCCCCTACATTCAGCGTTATTACCATGACACCAAGAGTACCGAAGAATTCCTCTCCGGAGCGCTTGCAAGTCTTGCGATCTCTCCGATCAAGAACAACAAGCTTGTAGCAACCTGGGTGCGAACAGATGCTGAAGAGACTGAAAGTCGGTATCTGAACGGTAGCTCGCCGTCTTCATTTAACGTACAACCGAATGAATTCTTCCCGACCGGTGATACCGCTTCTACTCGCGTAGAGTCAAATGTTCTCCGTTTCACTGATCGTCAGCTTGATAGCTGGCAGTTCAAAGGAGATCATCACCTCAATCTCGGGCTGAAATTTCTTGTGAACTGGGGGTACAGTAGTTCAGTCTCCAAAGAACATACTCCTGATATGCGTTTCTTTGCTCAGGGGCTCTATCCCTCCTTTCCCGATTCCGGTGATGAGGCATTTGTCACCATATCTGTCTGGCCTGACACAACCTATCTGATTGAACCTACCACGACACAGCGTTTTCCGAGTCGTGTGTTTCGTGATATTCGCGAGGAGAACAGCGAAACCAAAGTGGATCTCACCATGCCTTGGGTGAATAAGGATGGGAAACCGTCGCAAGGTTCATTCAAGCTCGGATTTCACAAGTTCAAAAAATTCCGCGATTCACGGGATCAGATTTTCTCATACACCAGAAACATTACTTCCTCCGATGGTACCTGGTATGACGGAACTGCTGAGGATTACGCAGATTCCCCGGGTTTCGATACACTCGGTACGCTCTACATTTTCAACACTGGACCTGAGAACAATCTCATCATCAATGCAACGACCGGGAACTCCAGTTATCGAGGGGTTCAGGATATCAGCAGCTTCTACTGGATGAGTGAGTTTCCGGTACTTCGCGATCTGAATATCATCGCTGGTCTCCGCTACGAAGCGACCGACATGTTCACAGAAAACGGTTATGAACCGACCGCGCAGCAATATGTGCAGGGAAGACTTAAACAAACGAATCTCCTCCCAGCAGTAAATGTTGTCTATCATCTGTCGCCGAATGTGAACCTCCGTGGAGCGGTGACCACCACCCTTGCTCGTCCTACCCTTCGTGAGTTTGCTCCGTTCAAGTCGGAAGATTTTATCGGTGCACTAGAGTTTGAAGGTAACTCGAAGCTCAAACAGACAACGATCAACAACTATGATCTTCGCTGGGAGTGGTTTCCGCGGGCCGGCGAAGTGATTGCCGTGAGTGCCTTTTCGAAGAGATTTACGAATCCCATCGAGCTCGAAATCGACAATAACAACTTCTCATTCTATGTCCCGGTGAACACTGATGAAGCAGTTCTGTATGGGCTTGAACTTGAAGCGCGTACTCGCCTTGATGTACTTAACAAAAGTCTCAGTGGGATAGAGATCGGCGCAAATCTGACTCTCGTTGATTCGCGTGTGAATCTTCCCGAGTCGGAATTTCGAGTAGAAGAGCAGTACTACGGGAACACCGGAGAAGTGAAAAACTACCGTCCTCTGTACGGGCAGTCTCCGTATGTACTAAACGGTTCGTTCGGGTATTCTTCAGACAAACTCGCCGCAGATTTTACGGTGTCTGTAAATCGCTTCGGCAAGCGACTGTGGCTGAACTCTCCGGCAGGGACACCAGATGTGTATGAACAGTCCCGAACCTCACTCAATATTACTGCTGGCAAGAAAATTCTCGGTGGTCTCGAAATACGCGGCAAAGCAAAGAACATTCTCGGTGATGATTTTGTAGCTGCGCACGACATCACTGGCGACATCGCCGTGAGACGTGATATAGGTCGTGAATTCTCCCTGGGGGTCAATTGGAAACTCTAGCCATTGCAGTGGATCCAATTGAAAGACGTTGCCTGGATATGAATCCTATTCGCCGGTGCATGGAACCTGAAGTTTTTGCAGAGAGCCAAATTTTGCGACACGTCAGCCATTCCCACGGGCAGGTGTTACTTCAAACGGAAACTCAGAACGCGCTAGGGTGACAGTGAAGGAGGAGAACGGTACATACAGACTTAGTTGATTCTGACTGATTGCAAGAAAACAGAAATTGTTTTCGTACCCATCGAACCTTAACGGAGGTCTTAACAGACATGTTTCGTAAAATTTTTGGTGCCCTTCTGCTGGCGATCGTCCCGGCTGCGGCTTTTGCGCAGGTCTCGGATGATGGCAAGCCGGTGAAGGTGATCACCAGTGCGGATATTACGGGCGTCACCCGCTTTTCCAGCGATACCGTGTACAACTTGTCCGGTTTTTGCTACGTGGAAAGCGGCGAAGTGCTCTTGATCGAAGCCGGAACGATTATCAAATCGAATCCGGGACAGGCAGCTGCGGCGACGGCACTTATCGTCTCCCGTGGCGGTCGTATCTATGCTGAAGGAACGGCCACCAAGCCGATTATCTTCACATCAGTTTCAGATGATCTCGACAATCCGAATGACATTCCACTCCCGCCGTCGACCGCAGGTCGTGGTCTCTGGGGTGGGCTCATTCTTCTTGGGAACGCTGTCATCGCTGACACTGCGGTAACCAACGACATCGAAGGTCTTCCGTCCGGTGATCCGCGCAACCTCTACGGTGGCGCAAACGACAACGACAACTCTGGCGTGCTCAAGTACGTCTCGGTTCGTCATGGTGGTTCGATCATCGGCGCCGCCAACGAAATCAACGGTATCACCTTTGGTGGTGTTGGTCGCAGAACCGTTGTCGATTACATTGAAGTCTTCCAGAACGTCGACGACGCCGTCGAATTCTTCGGCGGTACGGTCAATGTCAAGCACGCAGCTCTTGCCTTCGGTGGCGACGATCAGGTCGACTACGATGAAGGTTTCCGTGGATGCCTTCAGTTCGTACTTGCGATAGCTGACACCCTCGATTCAGACACCTATGGTGAACATGACGGTGCCATCAATCCGGAAAATGCGACCCCGTATTCTACCCCGCTTCTTTCGAACGTGACCGCCATTGGCGCACGTCCGGGTGCCGCGAATATCAACAACCAGTTCTTCAACATCCGTGACAATGCGGGTGCTGGTTATTACAACTCGATCTTCACGGAAGGGAACAGCCGTGCGATCGATATTGGTGACGAAGCTGGTAACGACAGCCGTGAGCGCTTGTCGGTCGGTGACATTCGCTTCGAAAACAACCTTTTCGGAACGTTCACTTCTCTTACCGCTCAGACATGGACTCGCGACTCGGTCTTCAACCTCGTCGCACTTGCGAACGATTCCGTGAATCCGCAGTTGACGAGCATCTCCTACACCAATAATGGTGGTCTCGATCCGCGTCCGACTGCCGGCTCACCGGCGAACGGCAATTGGGTCAACCCGACCGGTTATGCTCCGCCAGCCAACCCGGGTTTGAACTGGGCTGGTTTCTTCACCACTGTGAACTACCAGGGTGCGTTTGAAAATGGTGCCCGTATGTGGACCTGCGACTGGTCATTCTTGTCCTTCGCCGGCTACACCCCGAGCTGCCCGGCAATCGATCCGTGGGCTTGCACCACCGACGATAACAAGCCGGTCAAGGTGTTCACTTCTGCGGACGTCAATGGTCTGACGCTCCTCTCACGTGACACCGTCTACAACCTCGCTGGTTTCGTCTATGTCGAAAACACCGACACCCTCATTGTTGAGCCGGGCACGATCATCAAATCGAATCCGGGTCAGGCCGCAGCCGCGACTGCATTGATCGTCTCGCGTGATGGTGATGCCTACATGATGGGTTCCTGTGACTGCCCGATTGTCATGACTTCAATCTCTGACGACGTTGACAATGCGACCGACATTCCGCTCCCGCCGTCGACCGCAGGTCGTGGTCTTTGGGGTGGGTTGATTATTCTTGGTAACGCGGTCATTGCAGATACTGCGGTCACCAACGACATCGAAGGTCTCCCGTCAGGCGATCCACGTAACCTCTACGGAGGTGCAAATGACAACGACAATTCTGGTGTCTACACCTACGTGTCGGTACGTCATGGTGGTTCGATCATCGGTGCCGCCAACGAAATCAACGGTATCACCTTCGGTGGTGTCGGTCGTGGCACGGTCGTGAATCATATTGAAGTCTTCCAGAACGTCGACGACGCCGTTGAATTCTTCGGTGGTACGGTCAACGTCAAGCACGCCATTCTTGCCTTTGGTGGTGACGATCAGGTCGACTACGACGAAGGTTTCCGTGGCGGACTTCAGTTCGTCTTCGCAATTGCTGACACCCTTGATTCAGACACATATGGTGAGCATGATGGTGCCATCAATCCGGAAAATGCGACTCCGTATTCAACCCCGCTTCTCTCGAACGTGACCGCGATCGGTGCACGTCCGGGTGCGGCGAATATCAACAACCAGTTCTTTAACATCCGTGACAACGCGGGTGCCGGTTACTTCAACTCGATCTTCACGGAAGGTAACAGCCGTGCAATCGATGTTGGTGACGAAGCTGGTAACGACAGCCGTGAGCGCTTGTCCGTCGGTGACATCAAGTTCCAGAACAACCTCTTTGGCGTGTTCACGAACTTCACCGCACAGAGCTGGACTCGCGACTCGATCTTCAACATCTCGGCCCTTGCCAACGATACCACCGGCCTGGTGATGGGTACTATCAACTACGGCACGAAGGATTCGCTGGATCCACGTCCGGATCCGACCGTCCGAGTGCTGACCTGGGTCAATCCGACTGCCAATTACAATCCGCCAGCAAATCCATCCCTTACCTGGGCAGGATTTTTCTCAAACGTGAACTACATGGGCGCATTCGATCCGAATGTCTCCATTGATAGCTCATGGGCTGCTAACTGGTCATTCCTGCACTGCGCTGGCTACCTTGGTGACAGCCGTGTGTCGACCAGCTGCTGTGTTGGTGTCCGTGGAAACGTCGACTGCGACGGTGCTCAGAGTATCGACATCGCTGACTTGACAGTTCTTGTCGACCACCTGTTCATCTCCTTCACACCGCTGTGCTGCCCGCAAGAGGGCGACATGGTCATTGATAGCAGCGTGGACATCGCGGATCTGACATTCCTTGTCGATCACTTGTTCATCAGCTTTACCCCACAGCCGGGCTGCTAAGCAGACCGACTCTAGGTTAGAAGATCTCTTTTCGTAGCTCCTTCCAACCTGTTCAAACCGGTCACCGTTCCGAAAGGGATGGTGGCCGGTTATTCTTTTGGTTCATTTTCCTGATTTTTCAGAACCAGTTGCGCCCAGCCCCGCGATGCAATAAACTATTGGATACTAATCGAAACCAAAATCACTGAATCATGACACCACATCATACGGTCGCTTCTCATAAGTCCTGGTTTGATCTCTCTCAGGTTCAGCCTGCAATTGAACAAGAAGACCTGGCACGATTTCGCCGGATTACATCAACCGCGATTTCGCAGGATGCTGCCGATCGCATCAGCAAACCTTTGATGCAATACCCGACCCAGGATGAGGTCCTGGCGATTCACTGGCATCCGGAATTTGTACCGTTGCCGCTGATTGAATCGCGCGTTCGGGTCATGTATCCGGCGATGAATGAACAACTCATCATTCCGACACAGCACAATGTTATTACTTCGTATGGCGATTACTCGGGGGTTGAGATCGATTGCTTCGCCCCTGATTTTAATCGCAAAGTGCAGTTTCTGGTTCATATGACCAATGAGAGAGCAGCTAAGGCCAACACGCTGAAAAACATGCTGCGGCATACATTCAATTATCGGTCATCTCAGTTGCATGAGTTTATCGATAGCATGCTTGATGAGAAATTTGCAGATCGTGTCGAACTCGCCGTTCGGGACACTGGTGCCGAAGATGAACTGGTCACCTTCATTCAGATTCATGTACGTAAATTGCGGACGATGATTCGGGATCATGGATCAGAAGCAGCCCCGGAGATGCTTCGGAACAAAATCATTCGTGACTATTTCGATACCATGCGTGAGCAGTACGACGATCACCTGATTAATCAGATTCAGTCCTTTGTGAAATCCATGAAGGAGATTGTGAAAGCTCGGTTCTCGTTGGAATATTTCTACCGTGACTGGGAATTCATTGACGAGTGCCGATCGGTCGGTGCCGGTATTATCGTTCCGCATCCGGAACAGTTCTGGCCAGTCTTGTTGTGTGATTATGATATCGACGGCTATGAAGTCTGGAATCCGCAGTCACTCGACTTTACAGAATTTCTGATACATGTCGTGCAACGGGAAAATAAGCAGCGTGCAAAATCTTCACGCCCCCTTCTCGTCACCATGGGGGATGATTGCCATATGGGTGAAAAAGTCAAAGACCCGGCGTTTCAGGATAAAGCGAAAGCCGCTCGCGAAATTGGTTACCAGCCGGCCTGGGAAGAGCAGCGAATAAAGAAAGCACTCCATGCCGGACAGGCAGACCGGAAGACCCTCATGAGGGAGTATCGAGAGAGATTGCATGGCTAAATCAGACAAGCCCTCCAGGGAGAAAAAAGAATCGACTCAAGCCGCCGACTCTGGCTCCTCCTCCAAGGCGGAGTTTGAACATGAATCATTGCAGGATCGTGAGTCGATCGTGCGCTATCTGAATGCGCTCAGCCAGGGGATTGCCAGCGGTCAACTCACCCTCGGCACTCGCGAGGAAAATCTGGTGTTGCACCCCGGCGGGCTGTTGAAGTTGAGTGTGAAGGCACGTGGCAAGGCGGACCGAACGAAACTAGTTTTCAAGATCAGCTGGAAAGAGAACGGGCATGGTGAAAACCCTGTTGTCTCGGAATCAGTTGATCTTCCATTGATTAGACGGACAAAAAACTAGTTCATGCCTGTTCGTCAACTGCTTGCGACTCCGGGGATCGACGACAACCTTCAGTTCTTAGTGCTGGAAGTTCGTCAGCAACTGGAAGAGACTCTTCGTCTGATGTCCGATCCGGGTTCTGTGTCGGAAGCAAAGATCTTTGGTCGAGATGATTACATCGACAATCTCAAGTCAACGATTGAAAACAAAGCATATGCGCTGATCGGTCCAGCAAACACTGATCGCAAGACGGTGAATCGGCTTCGCGCGATCAACACGGTCACCACCAATCTCGAGCGAATCGGCGATTTCACCACGAATATCGTCAATCAGACACATCATCTGCGCGATCCACGATTCATGGAACGGTATCCGTATCGGTCATTCTTTGATGAAATACTCAAGGCCGTCGACATCATCATTGATGCCCTCTTTCGCATCGACATCCCGATGGCGATGAAGATCTGCCGAACAGAGATGCGTCTTGATGCAATGTACAAGACACAGTTCGAACGGATCATGGCCGATCTTCGCACCGGAAAAGAGACCGAAAATCTTGTCACCGCCTTGTTCATTATCCGCTACTTCGAACGAATCGGTGACTCACTCTTGAATATCGGTGAAGCCATCATCTCAGCCGCGGTGGGTGAGAAACTCAAGATTCACCAATATCAGGCACTCGAAGAGAGTATCGAATCGGCCGAATTGGGTTCTGATCTTCGTGATTTTACCTTTGATGGCATCTGGGAAACTCGCTCTGGCTGCCGAATCGGTCGCATTCGTGATTCACAGCAGGGGGTTGGCTCCTGGGTCGTATTCAAAGATGGGAAACAGGACAAACTGAATCGTGAAAAGCAGAATATTGAACGACTCGAGCGATTGATCCCCGGATTGACTCCGAGAATCATCGACTACAATGTCCACGGAGACAATGCTACGATACTCCTCGAAAATCTGCCTGGGAAGACTTATCAGGCGCAACTCATTGATGCTGATCCCAATGTTATCAGGCGTTCACGTGAACTGGTGCAATCGACATTTGAAAAAATGTGGAGCGCGACGAAGACTGATATCACATCGAATGCTCGCTATCTACATCAGCTGCAAAAGCGACTCGATGATGTCTACAAAGTACACCCTGATTTCCGATATCGTGAATCGAGTATTGGAGCAGTTGGTACTCCGGCGATTGATCAACTCTTAATGCAGGGGAAAGCCCTTGATGAAGAGTTGGTTGCACCGTTCACCACTCTTATTCACGGCGATGCCAATGTCGACAATCTGATGATTGATCTTGATGCCAACCGGATCTTTCTCATCGATCTGCATCGCTCATCGGATTCGGACTATGTGCAGGATGTTTCGGTCTTTCTGGTTTCGCATTTTAGATTGCCGGTTTTCGATTCACTCCGCCGAAGCCTGATCAACGGTGCGGCGGTCGATTTCTATCATTTTGCCTCACAGTTTGCTCGTACACACGGGGATGTGACCTTTGATGCCCGATTGACTCTCGGGTTGGTGCGATCATTTATCACCTCGACCCGATTCGTACTGAATCAGCGATTTGCAGATGCCATGTATATGCGCTCGGTCTTTCTCCTTGAGAAAGTACTGGCAACCGATCCAACGCAGCTTGAAAAATATCGCCTGCCGGAAGATGTCCTCATCTACTAAGTGGCTCATTTGAATTGATACAAAAAATGAAAATAGGCGTAATCGGAATTCCCGGAGGGAGATCATCAGAAGCACTGGCATTGGCCTGCGCTGAGCAGAGCGGCGAGAAGATTCTCGTCGATATCGAGCAGTGTGTGACTGATTTCAGTGCGCGAACGATCCGCGCAGGTAATTTTGATCTGGCAAGTTGTGATGCCCTGATCATCAAGAAGATCAGCACGAATTATTCTCCGGAAGTGATTGATCGGTTGCATCTGCTCGCGATGCTGCAAACAGGTGGAGTGAAAATCTTTTCGCAGCCCGAGCGAATCGCCACGGCTGTCAATCGACTGACCTGTACGAGAATACTCAGGCAGGGGAATATCCCAATGCCTGAGACGATTATTGTCGAAGAAATCGAAGCCGCGCTTTCAGCTGTTTCGACCTTTGGCGAAGTTGTGATGAAACCGCTGTTCTCCACAAAAGCGCGCGGCATGAAAATCTGTCCAGTGGATTCTACTTTACGCGGAGAACTTGAATCATTCAAGCAGGCAGGGAATCAGATGCTCTACTTGCAGAAAAAGGTCGACATCCCGGGTCGCGATCTGGGGATTGTTTTTCTGGGTGGTAAATATCTCGCTAGTTATGCACGCGTGGCAGGAACCGGCTCCTGGAATACTACTATTCATTCCGGCGGCAGGTATGCACAAGTTACGCCGAGTCAGGAGCTGATTGATCTGGCAGATAGGGCACAACAATTGTTCGGTCTTGATTTCACCTGTGTGGATGTGGTCGAAACAAGTGCCGGACCACTGGTCTTTGAAGTCTCTGCCTTCGGCGGATTTACCGGACTCTCCGAGGCATGCGGTCTGAATGCAGCAAAACTTTACGCTGATTACGTCGCAACGCAAATGATCTCATGAGCGAAACTGAAACCTACTCATTCAATGCACTTGTACATTCTCTCGGCGGAGAAATTCCGACGCCGTTTCGATTGCTACTCAGATTTGGTACTCTTCGTGTCGATTTGCATTCGAACTCAGCGAAAGTAGTCAACGAACTTTCAGATTATTTTGGTTCTTTCGTGCTAGATCCCACACAAACGCAGCCCCCGGCGCAGATGAAGATCAGTGCGATTGAGTCTCAGCCGATCAAGTTGCCGCTGCCGTACACAGTGAAAGCACCAGATCCCGGCAAGTCAAAGATCAAGGAAGAGTTTGTCGATATTGAAAATGGTCGACTTGTTCGCAAACGTCTGACCGGCATGCTCTTTCTCTTTAATCAAGGGGAACATCTTGCAATCGGACCGTGCGAAGAGAATCTGAATCAAGTAGTCAATTTCGTGAATAGCCGCTGCATCCAGTATTTTCTTGAAGAGTCATGGCTGCTGGCACATGCGGCCGCTGTATCGCTTGAAACAAATGGAACACGACGCGGTCTCGCAATTGCGGGTTTCAGCGGTCGTGGAAAATCGACTCTTTCGCTGCACCTGCTGGAGGATGGGGCGACATTTCACAGTAATGACCGTCTCATGGTTCGCCGAACATCGGCTGGGCATCAAATGGTAGGGGTAGCGAAACTCCCACGCATCAATCCGGGGACGATCATGTCGAGTGACGTGCTCCGGCCAATGCTCTCCCCCGAAGCACTTGCTCGCTGCCAGTCACTTCCTCCAGATCAACTATGGGAATTGGAAGAGAAGTATGATGCCCGAATCGACAAACTGTACGGTCAGGAACGATTTCGACTGGATGGCCCAATGAACGCAATTGTCATACTCACCTGGATTCGTGAAGGGGGGGAGTTTCGAGCTTCCATAGCATCTCCCGAGCGCCGCCGGGAATTGCTGACTGCCTTTGCCAAAGAGCCCGGACTGTTCTATCTTCCCTCTGATGAGAGTAAACAGACGACACAGGTGAATATTGTACGATATGAGGAAGAATTGTCCGGTTGTCCGGTCTACGAATTTTCCGGAGGCGTCGATTTTGTCAAGGCGAGAGCTTTTTGTATGCGAATTCTTCAGGGGGAGTTGTAAATCCTTATGAAGAAAGATACAAATTCCCGCCGATCGGTTTCGACGGTCTCCCACCGGATGATTGCATCAGAGGCCGCGCACCAACCTCAGGAAGTGACAATTTCTCGTCGCGTTGATATTCCAGACAAACGACGTCTCCAGCGATATCAATTAGTCCCCGATCTCGGCCCTCGGATTCTTTTTTTCAGCGGTGGTTCGGCATTGCGTGATGTCAGTCGAAAACTACTTGAATACACCTACAATTCAATTCACCTGATTACTCCCTTCGATTCCGGCGGAAGCTCTGCCCGTATCCGTGATGCCTTCGGCATGCTCTCGGTCGGTGATCTTCGCAATCGGCTGATGTCACTTGCCGATCCTCGCCTTAGCGGGAATCAGGATATCTATCGACTGTTTGCGCATCGCTTCCCGACTGATGCCTCTCCGATTGAATTGCGACAGGAGTTGCAGAAGATGATTGCGGGGCAACATCCGCTGGTTTCGGTTGTGATCGACCCGATGCGAAAAGTAATACGTAATCATCTCAAATTTTTCGGAAGTCATATGCCGGAGTCATTCGATCTTCGGGGCGCGAGTATCGGAAACTTGATTTTGACTGGTGGCTATCTCAATCAGGAAGAGAGCATCGATACGGTTATTTTCATGTTCTCTCGCCTGGTTGAAGTGCGCGGCACAGTACGTCCGATTGTGAATAGTAATCTGCACCTCGCAGCTGATTTGGCGGATGGGACGACCGTCATTGGTCAACACCTGATCACAGGGAAAGAGGAGACGCCGCTCCAATCACCGATCAAACATCTTTGGCTCAGTGAACAGAAAGAGACCCCGACTCCGGCGAAGGTCGAGATTCGCAATAAGGTCCGTGATCTTATTGATCAGGCGGAATTGATTGTCTATCCGTTCGGAAGTTTCTACAGCAGTCTGATTGCGACTCTTCTGCCGAGTGGAGTTGGTCGCGCGGTAAGTGAAACCAACGCGATGAAAGTTTATATTCCTAATCCGGTGGGTGATTCTGAGATGACCGGCTTATCGGTGACATCAAGTGTCGAACAGTTGTTAGCATATCTGCACGCCGATCTCCCCAGCCTGACAAGCAATCACCGATTACTGAATTTCGTAATCGTTGATACCGCGAACGCCCAGTACCAGGGTCCTATTGATGTGCCATACCTCAGGACTCTCGGAATGGAAGTTATCGACACGAATCTGGTCTCCTCAGAAAGTGCGCCCTACTTCGATCCTCAACTGATCGCTCAACTCCTCATTTCTCTTACTTAGTCAATCTCTGAGCCTTTCCGGCATGGGGGCGTGCATCTTGTTTCACTCCAATTACATACGAGAACTATTTGACTATTGTCAGGGTTGTGTTAAGAAATAATAGTACTTTGACGGAAGAATATATTGGAAGAAGGAGGGGGTGAACCCCTCGACGAACTCAACTTGCTTGTATATACTTCCCTGCGATTTATGGAAAGGAGCAGTGATTAAGTGAGCAAGCACGACAAGCAGGAACTGACTGTTAAAGGGACGATGGATATCGAACGTGCAGTCGGTTATCTGGAAGGATTTACCCAGGCCCTCCGTGGTGGCACCGTCACCGTTGAGCAGGGGGAGAAGATTCTCGTTCTGAAGCCGAAGCGGACGGTTGATGTCGAAGTTGAGGCGGTGCAGAAAAAAGGGAAAGAACGATTCGTTATCGAAATCACCTGGCGCACCGAAGAAGAAATCGAAGAAGAACCGGAAGTGGAAGATATTCGTATCTCCGACCGTGAACCGGCCAATCGGGTATTAGCCGGACTTAAAGTCGCCGAAGAGTAATTCTTCTCGACAGCCGACGGTTTCATCACGCATTTTCAGTCTCGAACAATTGTTATAGCACATGATGTGCGGGAGATTCGAAGATGGCGTTGCACGTTTCGTTTGTTCATGCTGACCAGACTAATCATTGGTCTGGAGTTGTAAGATATATATCAAGCGTCATGTTGTGCATGACGCTTTTTCTTTTGGTTGCAGTTTCAACGGCTGAGTCGCAATCGACTGATCGCACACCACGGACAAAGATCAAAAAAGAAAAAGTTCCCTCTCCGAAACTAGTCGTACTGCTCACCGTCGATCAGATGCGCGCCGATTATTTCGAGCGATTCAATGCAGACTATCAAGCTGGACTCAAGCGACTCTGGAATGAGGGCGCAGTCTTTCTGGATGCCGAGCATCATCATTCGATGACCGCCACAGCGCCGGGGCATGCGACGATCGCAACCGGGATGTTTCCGTCTCATAGCGGCATTGTCGGCAACAATTTCTATGATCGTGCGCTCGGAAAAAGTGTGTACAGCGCGTTTGATAGTTTTCCTTCAATCGGACATCCCTGGGCAGATAGTGCCTCACCGAGAAGACAACTGGTTGATGGTCTCGGTGATTATCTGAAAGCTGCTGATCCAAAAGCGAAGGCATTCGGGATTTCGCTGAAAGATCGTTCATCAATTTTCACCGCGGGCCGCAAGGCCAATGCGGCCTTCTGGTTCGATGACAAGACCGGACATTTTGTGACATCGACGTACTACATGAATCGTCTCCCGGCATGGGTCGAACGATTCAATCGATCTGCCGTTCGCAATCAATGGCGAAAGACTGCATGGGAGCCGCTTGCAGCTGCTGAAGTCTATAATGAATCTCGTGTCGATAGTTTCTTTTACGAATCAGACGGGAAGAGTATCGCCTTTCCGCATCGCAATCATATCGCCGCTGACTCTGCGACCTATTTCGAGAATCTTCTGGTCACTCCGTTTGCCGACGAGCTTGTCCTGATCGCAGCCGAGTCACTTCTCGTGGCAGAACAGCTTGGGAAGGATCGGAGTGTCGATTTGCTAAGCGTGTCGCTCAGTGCCGCCGACTATATTGGTCACTCGACCGGACCATACTCAAAGGAAATTCAGGATTACTATCTGCGGCTTGACCGGTCGCTTGAGTCATTCATCAGATTTCTCGATCAGGTTGTCGGTAAAGAGCAATGGTTGATGGTACTCACTTCCGATCACGGGGTCTTGCCATTGCCGGAGTATCTTCCGGCGTTGAACATGGAAGGGAGACGGGTATTGAGTGATCAGTACAAATCAAACATCAAGAAGCTGATTGCGACCGATCCTGAATTGCAGAGCATGCGACTCGCCGATATGCCCATCAAGTTTTCTGGGCTCGACATTGTGCTTGATTCGAGATGGCTCAGCGGAAAATTCAAGGGGAATGAGACCGAACTCCATGCAAAAATTGCAAAGGCAGTAAGTCGGTCAGTCGATATTGAAGCGGTATTCACCAGATTGGAACTCATGTCACCTCAATCGACTGGGAAGCCTCACGAAGAACTGCTCCGCAACAGCTTTGATCCGCGACTTGCCGCTGATCTACTGATTATCACCAAGCCAGGAGTGCTGGTGAGTTCAACGCCGTATGGAACGAGTCATCTCACGCCACATGACTACGACCGAAAGGTACCGATTGTCTTTTTTGGCTCTGGTGTGTGCGCCCGGAAAATCGGGGAGATTGCCTATACCGTCGATATCGTGCCTACACTGGTGGAGATGCTCGGCCTGAAGACCAAAGCTCCATTTGATGGACGTTCACGGGCCGCAGTGGTGCGCTGCCGCTGAGCAAACGGACAGCTCGAGGATCACACAATCCGTAGGATCGAGTTCTTCCTTCCTATCTGTTGCTTGACAGTCGGACGCCCTTCGGGCTATGTTTCCGACCGCTCCGATAACTGCTTAGCTGATAACCAATTGCCGTGAACGAGCCGAATGAGAAACAGGCGAGAATCGTTCGCGCAACTAAAGGCAAGGGAATGGGATTTCAAGCTACCTCCAATCTTCGTCACTCAAGCGCAGATCGTCGAAACATCACCTATCAAATATTTTTCGCAGTAAGTCTGCTACTCACCCTCTCCCTTTTTGGATGTGGTGGTGGTGAGAAGAAATCAGACGCGAAACCAGCGAGTACTACGATTCGAATCGGGTCATATGCCTCACTCACTGGTACCACTGCCGCCTTTGGGCGGTCATCCTATAATGGACTGATGCTTGCTGTTGACGAAGCAAATGCTGCTGGCGGCGTTCTTGGAAAACAGATTCAGATTTTCTCTGAGGATACCCAGTCGAAACCGGAAGAAGCGGTCACCGCTGTCAGCAAGCTGATCAATCGTGATCATGTCATCGCTCTGATCGGTGAGATTGCATCATCCCGTACTCTTGCCGCCGCTCCGCTGGCACAGGAAGCAAAAATTCCGATGGTTAGCCCCGGTTCTACTAATCCAGAGGTGACCAGAAAAGGGGATTACATATTTCGGGTCTGTTACATCGATCCGTTTCAGGGAGAAGTGATGGCCAAGTTTGCCTTCAATTCTCTTAAAATGACAAAAGTCGCCGTGCTGACTGATGTCAAAAATGACTACAGCGTCGGGCTTGGAGATTTTTTCAAGCGGACCTTTACTGAACTCGGCGGCACCGTTGTCGGGGAGCAGTCCTACAGTGAAGGGGATTCTGATTTTCGTGCGCAGTTGACCGCACTGAAAAATTCCGGCATGGAAGGGGTCTTTGTTCCGGGCTATTACACGGAAGCAGCATTGATCTGCAAACAGGCGCGTGAATTGAATATCGCGATTCCATTCTTCGGCGGGGATGGCTGGGATGCGAATGAACTCTATCAGATCGGCGGCGCAGCAGTTGAGGGATCCTTCTTCAGCAATCACTATGCGCCCGATGACACGACATCACAGGTGCAGGAGTTTATCGCCAAGTACAAAGCTCGCCACAATAATGAAATCCCCGATGCGATGGCAGTACTCGGCTATGACGCCGCCAATGTCATGATCGACGCGATCAAGCGGGCCGGTTCTGACAACAGTGAAGCTATTCGTAACGCCCTCGCTCAGACCGTAAATTTTCCCGGTGTCTCAGGGATGACAACGATTGATGCCGAACGGAATGCACAGAAGCCGATCGTGGTGGTGCAGGTTCGGGATGCCCAGCCTCGTTTCTTTGAGCGAGTCAATCCGTAGTTGTGATCATCTCAATTTCAATTGTTGAACTATCCAATGTAACAACCGGCCCTCATCGGGCCGGTTTTGATTCATCAGCCCCGACTCGTTGATCTTCCATGAGTGAATTTATCCAGCAATTGCTCAATGGCCTGTCGCTTGGAAGTATCTATGCGCTGATTGCGCTGGGATACACCATGGTCTATGGCGTGCTGCGATTTATTAATTTTGCACATGGTGATGTCTTCATGATTGGTGCCTATCTCGGCTATTATCTGACGCCGATTGTGCAGCCGATGGTCGGCGGTTCACTTGTGATTGCCGGACCGGTAGTCATGATTCTTGCCATGGCGGGCTGCGCGCTGCTGGGAGTGATTATTGAGCGATTTGCCTATCGCCCACTTCGAAATCGACCAACGATCGTCGTGTTGATCACCGCGATCGGCGTGTCGCAGCTTCTGGCATTTGGCGGGCAATTACTGTTTGGCCCGAATCCAAGAGGATTTCCGGAATTGATTCCGCGTGCGATCATCGTCGACACTCCGGCGTTGGTGATTACATCGACCCCAATCGTGGTTATTGGCACAGCCGTGATACTCATGCTGATTCTGCGCCATCTCGTCTACTTCACACGCCTTGGCACGGCCATGAGGGCATTGTCGTTCAATCTGCAGGCAGCGCGATTGATGGGGATTAATATCAATCAGGTAGTGGCATTTACATTTATTATCGGATCATCACTCGCCGCCGCAGCGGCAATTTTGTATGCGTCGATCTATTCAAGCATCAATCCCCTGATGGGAGTCTATCTCGGATTGAAAGCATTCATCTCCGCAGTGCTGGGTGGAATCGGAAATCTTGTCGGCGCGACGATTGGTGGCGTGATCATCGGAGTCACCGAAACATTTGTGACCGGCTATATCTCTTCCACCTATCGTGATGCCATTGCCTTCGGCATTTTGATTCTCATTTTGTTGTTCCGACCTTCCGGACTGCTGGGCAAACATCAGGCGGAGAAGGTCTGAGCGGATGATCGCGAATTATCGCTCGCATCTCTATCTGCTCGGCGGACTGGCAGTCGCATTTGTGGCGAGTCTCATCGCGCCGTCGGTGAATCAGTATTTTCTACAGATCGCACTCTTTGCCGGGATCAACATCATCCTCGCAATTTCGCTGAATCTGGTCAATGGATTCACCGGACAGTTTTCACTCGGTCATGCCGGATTCATGGCGGTCGGCGCCTATGCCTCATCGGTGATCTCATTGCAATTCGGAGCAGCGGGTAACACCGGGATGTTTGTCGTCGCGCTCATCTCGGGTGGGCTTGTCTCGGCGATCTTTGGTGCACTGGTCGGGATTCCGAGCTTGCGTCTTCGTGGTGACTATCTGGCGATTGTCACTCTTGGTTTCGGCGAGATCATTCGCGTGATCATTCAGAATGTTGATTTTCTCGGCGGTGCACGTGGGCTTACCGGCATTCCGAAATTTACCGGCATCGGCTGGGTGCTTGGATTTGCGGCGATAACTCTGTTCGTCGTTTCGAATCTCGTTCGTTCCACGTACGGCAAAGGATTCCTCGCGGTGCGTGATGATGAGATTGCGGCAGAGGCGATGGGGATCGATACCACTCGCTACAAAGTCGTCGCTTTTGTGACCGGGGCATTCTTTGCAGGGCTTGCCGGTGCGTTGTATGCGCATCAAGTGACTTATATTACGCCGTCACAGTTTGGATTCGTGAAATCGATTGAAATTGTCGTGATGGTGATCGTCGGCGGGATGGGACATAATCTTGGCGTGTTAATTTCAGCAATTCTTCTCACGATTTTGCCTGAGGTGCTCAGACCCATTGCAGAGTATCGGATGGTCATCTACTCACTCGCCCTGATTCTGATCATGCTTGCTCGCCCACAGGGGCTGTTCGGAGAGATCAGCTGGCTGAAAGCACTTCTTGCACGATTTCTTCCATCACGTCCAGCGAAGCAGCCAGCATGAGTACTCAAACAACAGTGATAGAGAATAATCGATCACTTGTCATGAACAAGTGCACGATGCGTTTTGGTGGACTCACTGCCGTGAATGATTTTTCATTTTCGGTGCCACCGGGTGGACTGGTTGGACTGATTGGCCCGAATGGAGCAGGAAAGACGACCGTTTTTAATATGATTACCGGAGTCTATCGTCCGACCAGTGGTGGAATAGAATTTGGGAAGACTTCACTGATCGGAAAGCGAACGAGTGAAATCTGCAAAGCCGGTCTTGCACGGACTTTTCAAAATATTCGGCTTTGTTCGTCACTGACAGTCTTTCAAAATGTTCAGACAGCTCTCATTAAGAATCTCAATTACGGATTTTTCAGCAGCGCGCTTCATCTTGGAAAATTCAGAAGTGAAGAAGTTCGCGTTACCGGAGTCATCCAGGAGTTGCTTGGCATCTTTCATCTTTCTCATGTTGCCGATGAAATCGCTACGTCCCTTCCGTATGGGGATCAACGGCGCGTAGAGATCGTTCGTGCGCTGGCAACTTCGCCGCAGCTGCTCTTGCTTGATGAACCAGCGGCGGGGATGAATCCGACCGAAAAGACTGAATTGATGCGACTCATTCGCAAGGTGCGAGATCAATTTCAATTGTCGGTTCTTCTGATTGAGCATGATATGAAAGTGGTGATGGGGATCTGCGAGCGGATTACGGTTCTTGATTACGGCGCGAAAATCGCTGAAGGAGCACCGGACGAAATTCGCCGCGATCCAAAAGTGATCGAGGCCTATCTGGGTGAGGCACACTGATGCTCACAGTAAAAAATCTGGATGTCTGCTATGGTGCGATTGTCGCGCTTCGCAAGATTTCTCTTTCTGTTCCTGAAAAACAGATCGTCACGCTGATTGGTGCCAATGGGGCTGGGAAGTCTACGACTCTTCGCGCGATTTCCGGATTAGTCAAAGCAAAGAGCGGAGAGATTGAATTTCTTGGTCAGCCGATTGCAAACACAAAGCCGCATGAGATTGTCGCGCGTGGGATCAGTCATTCCCCCGAAGGGAGAATGATCTTCGCGAATCTGACTGTAAAAGAGAATCTCGATCTTGGAGCCTACCTCAGGCGAGACAAAACCGAGATTGCAAAAGACCTGGACTATGTCTTTTCAATCTTTCCACGATTGAAAGAACGACTGAAGCAATCGGGTGGGACATTATCCGGCGGTGAGCAGCAGATGCTCGCTATTGGTCGCGCGCTTATGGCACGTCCGAAGCTTTTGCTTCTTGATGAACCATCTCTTGGGATTGCTCCACTGTTGGTGAAATTGATCTTTGAGAAGATTGTCGAAATCAATAAAGAGCTTGGCATGACAATTCTCCTGGTTGAGCAGAACGCACATCTCGCTCTCAAAGTTGCGAGTTATGCCTACGTTATGGAGACTGGTTCGATCACTTTAGAAGGATCAGCAGCGGATATTGAACGAAATCCAGAAGTACGTCGTGCCTATTTAGGCGAAGACTAGTCACTCGCTCGCGTGAGTCGATCTTTCTTTCTGTTTTCTCAGCCAATCTGAAGCAAGTTCAATATCTTCATCAGTGAGTTGATGAGAACTTCTGGTGATCTTCAACACGGCGGTCGCCCCACACTGAGCAAGAAACTCATGTAATCGATAAAGTTGATCGGCAGAAACAAGTGGGTCAGAGACTCCATTGAGGAGCAAAATTGATTGTGCATCAAGCCGGGGCTTTGGTTCAACTGCAAGTGACCACATGGCTCTGAGCAGAATACCTCCTGCAAATAACTCCGGTGCAACTTGCAACAATGCCGTTCCCATGTTTGCGCCGTTTGAATAGCCAACAATCATGAGAGGTTTTGACTTTCCCCTCGCAGCATCACGACGAAGACGGAGAAACGTCGCAAGTGCATCTGCTTTCGCTCTTAAATCTTCAAGATCGAGTTGACCTTCAGAAAATCTTCGGAAAAAACGGAGTGCGCCCCCTTCGTTCACTTGTCCGCGAATGCCAAGCATCCCGATCCCCGGTGCGAGAATGCTGCCCAAGGGAATCAGATCGCGTTCATTCCCGCCCGTCCCATGCAGCAGGAGTAATTCCCACGGCCAGCTTTCATCAGTGACGGGTTCCTCATGAGTCGTGAATTGTTCTGTCATTTACGATGGTCGAAGTTCGGGGATGATCAGCTGTGGCAATCGTGATTCGAGCCCGGCGCGAATCGGTTCATATCGTTCGGGAAGGCGAAGTGACTGACCGAGTGATTCAAGTGGTTCATCGACTGTCATCCCCGGAGGATCGGTAGCGATTTCGAAGAGTACATGCCCCGGCTCACGAAAATAGACTGACTCAAAATATTTTCGATCGATCACCGGGGTGACATTTCGTCCGGCTTTGAGAAGCTGGGTGCGAAGTTCGAGTTCATCTTCACGAGTAGTTGCGCGAAAGGCAACATGATGAATCGTTCCCGGTCCGGCACTTCCCATACGGCGAGCTGGTTCGCAGGCGATGTCGACATACTGAACGGTGTCGCCAATGTTGGTCTGTTTATATCTGAAAAATTTCCCCTTCTCACGCACCAACTCCCAGCCCATCTGAGTTGTCAATATCCCTGCGGTTCGTTCGTATCCCTCAACTGAAAGCTGCACACCGGCGAAGCCGCGAATGGCATGATCAGATAACATACCATTCTCGCTCCAGCCGATGCGATGATCATCAGCGCGTTCAATCAGGACATTCGGGAGTCCATCCGGATCGCGAAAAAAGATCGCGTTCCCGTCGAATTCACTTTCAGTCCGTTCATGCTCGACACGCAATTTTTCGAATCGCTTCTGCCACCACATTATTGAACCGAAGGGGACAGAATAGGAAATCACCGTCGCCTGACCAGTACCCTGCGTACCGGGTGCTGCTTTCGGCCAGGGGAAGAATGTCAGCAGTGTGCCGGGTGCGGCGTGCCCATTCCCGTAATAGAGATGATGTGTTTCGGGATCATCGAAATTGACTGTCAGTT
The DNA here is from genome assembly GCA_964518635.1 of uncultured Ignavibacteriales bacterium. Taxonomy (GTDB): domain Bacteria; phylum Zixibacteria; class MSB-5A5; order GN15; family FEB-12; genus CAZFGK01. The sequence goes on along the minus strand of CAZFGK010000003.1, from coordinate 108,295 downwards.
TGACCAGACGAAGACCGAGCACGCCGACATAGAAATCTATATTCTCCTGCGGGTCGCCGCAGAAGGCAGTGATATGGTGTAGTCCGGTGGTGTGTGCCACGTTGCTCCCTCTTTAGAATTTCAAGTCGATTTGAACACCGAGCGTGTTCTGTTGTTCCCGACGGGCTCGTCAGTTATTCCGGTCGTCGAGCTGTTCCGATCATGCAGTTATTCAGCATATCGTGAAGTGTAGTCTGCAGCGATCGACTTCGATAGCCAAGTTCATCAAACGCTTTTTTCGATGAGTAGACCCAATCATAGTCCAATAGCCGAACCAAGTCAGGATAATAGTTCAGTCGAAATCTGCCGGTAAAAGTCGAGGTGTAGAGTGCCGCTCTAGCTGTTATGGAAAGAAACCAGCGGGGATACAAGAAGAAATGCGGCGAACGATTGATATACGTGCAGACCGAGAGCAGAAATTCTTTGACGGTGCTGTTATCACCACCGAGGATATATCGCTCTCCAGAACTCCCCTTTTCAAGTGCCGCGATTATCCCTGCACCTACATCACGAATGTCGACCACGTTGATCCAGTTTCGAATATCCGGCATGACGAATCTGGAGACCATGCGCTCGGCCTTGACCCTGTCATCGGCATGACGAGAAGAGGCGAGAATGATCGGTGGATTGACGATTACCAGTTCGGTCTGATTTTTTGTACCACCAGAACTCTGACTTGCCGCATGACGCGCGAGCAGTTCCTCTTCCGCGGCCCGCTTTGTTTTCAAATAAGGAATGGTCAGGTGCTGAAGATTGTACGGCGCGGATTCATCCAGGAGAACCGGTTCATTTTGTGCCGATGTTTTTCGCAACTGTCCGCCGATTGTCCCGCTGGTAGAAACATGTATGAATCGCTTCACTCCCGCCTGAATTGCCGCCGCGTGCATATCAAGCGAACCTTGCATGTTGATCCCTGCAAAGAGTGTCGCTTTGTCTCGGCGAAAATTGACCCAACCGACGGTGTGAATGACTGCGTCGATGTCGCGCACCATCTCTTTCAGCGAGTCTCGATTGCGGATATCGGCGTATCGTTTTTCGACTCCAAACTTGTCGATGATCGAAGTATCCGAAGTTGTCCGGCAATGAGCGATCGGTTTGATGCCGCGCTTTACTAACTCGTAAATCACCTGTGAGCCGACACGCCCGTTTGCGCCGGTTACCAGAATCCGTGAGGATGAATTGAGTGTAAAGGCAGACATCGTCAAATCGCTCTATAAATGATAGAGATAGGCAATCACACTCAGACCACCGGCGGCTTTGAGCATCTGACCGAGTAATTGAAAAAGCAGAAATGAAAGGGGGAGTTTGGTTCTCGTCGACAGTGTCATCAACACCGGGGCTGCACCGATCAGTACTGCAATGAGTGCAGTGGCAAGCCCGGCGCGCACACCTGAAAAGGGGAGGACGACATAAAATGATGCATAGGCGAAAGTCGGAATCGCGACGTAGAAAATCAGATCCATGAAAATCGTCGCACTGAAATGCGACCATCCCCCTTTTTCAATCAGGCGTGAGCCGCGCCCTGTCGGGGTTACAAAAAATCGCTCCACATACAACAGCAAGATGCCAATCAGTCCGACCGCAATACCACCAAAGATCAAACAGGCGATGAGCAGGGGACTATTGATCAGCGGATACCTCTGCTACCTAGCCAGCCCATTTGTCGATACCACTCAAACGTCCCACGCGCTCCATCTCGAAACGAAATGGAAGATCGAAAACCGAGATCTGCCTCGGCGCGAGAGGTCGAAACCTCCCAACTTCCGAGTAATTCTGTGGCTTTGCGCGGAGTGAGCATTGGTGTCTGGCCAAACAATGGGAGAATCAATTTTGAGAGTCGCGCGATTGCTTTGAGAAGTCCGCTCGGAATAAGAATTGTCATCGCCTTCTTGCCGGTCATCTCGGTGTTGACCTGATCGAGCTGATCGAAGAGTTGTCGCATGGTGTGGGGTTCTGCATCGGCGAGATGGTAGGTACGACACTGCTTCCCTTCGGTCAACAACGGGAGTGTGGCAGCGGCGTGAATTGCGCGGACGAGGTCGTCGACATGAATCAACTGTATCCTTCGGTCTGGATTTCCAAGTATCGGCTTGAAGCCGTTGGCGACCGCCTTAAAGAGAGTGAAACTCTCCCGATCACCCGGGCCATAGACTCCACTGGGACGAAGAATGGTCACTGGCATGTATGCTGATGCCTTAATAGCTACCGCTTCGGCGTCCCGTTTCGATTCTCCATAAGCTGTGACTGGCTGCATTGGGCTGGATTCGTGAAGCGGAGATTTCTGTGACGGTCCGACCGCGGCGAGTGAGGAGATCAGTACCAGATGAATGGATCGCCCACTCTTCCTGATCGCCTCGACCACGTTGCTGGTGCCGTCGACGTTGACCTTCCAGAACTCATCTTCCTGTTTCGCTTTGACAATTCCAGCATTGTGAATGACGACGTCGATGTCGTTCATCATCGGCATCAATGACGCAGCGTCGGTGACATCACCGAATCGTTTTTCGATTTCGATGCTGTCGAGCAACTCCTGGTTGCCTGATTTTCTGACCTGGGCGATGGGGTGTTCCCCTTTTGCGTGCAGGTAGGCACAGAGGCGAGAGCCGATGAAGCCATTAGCTCCGGTGACGAGGATACGACGTGGGGACATTGTGGGGGGAAGGTAGGGATGAAGAAGACCCTTCGACAAGCTCAGGGTGAAGAGGGGGAGATGTACAGGGAGACAAGATGTCTCTTATCTTTGTAGGGCGGTTTGGCTTCCAAGCCGCCATTTTCAATTCTTGTCACCCTGAGCCTGTCGAAGGGTGACTTCTTTTCTTCGGTGCCTCAGGGCATGCCCTGGGTTTGGATGAAGACGGGCAGGCCGGGAGGCCTGCCGCGCACAAGAATCCTATCTTGGTGGCCCGTCACCTGCTTCAGGTGCGGGGAGGCGAGTATGGATTATACTTCTGAAAATTTTCTCTTGTCATGCTGAGCTTGTCGAAGCATGACTTCCCATCGTAACCGCTGAAGTCACCCTTCGACAGGCTCAGGGTGACAAGAAAATGCGCTATTGATTCTTGTAGGGCAGCGTCTCGCTTCGGAACCTGCCTCTCTCTCGCGCTACTCTGTTTAAGAGGCCGGTTCGCAAAGCCGGACCGTCCCTGCAAGAGAAGACCCCGCACCCGAAGCGGGAGCGGACCAAAAAGACACGAAAGCCCCTAATCCTTCATCAACAAACTCGTCCAGTTCTGGACAAGTACAAATGACTGTACAGAAGTAGTTGAGTTGCGACGATTCATCAGGAAACGCTGCCCGTCGCTCGAAACTATAAATCGCCTTGTCATTGCTCTGCCGCCGAGTTCAAGCGGGAAATCAAAGAGAGTAGTAGTTGCACCGATTTTCAAACTGGGGCTGGTAGAGATGGCAATGCTTTTCAACTTCCCCTGCAATGAGTAATAGAAAAGTTCTCGCCCATCAGAACTCCACACTGGAGACTCGGCACCTTCAGTAGTCAGTTGGATCTTTTCGCCGTTTCCTTCCAGTTCGCGAACATACAACTGAATTTCACCAGATTCCACACTCTGGTAGGCGATAGCTCTTCCGTCGGGTGAGAAGATAGCTTGAAATTCAAAAAATGGGGTGGAGGCGAAGGTCTCGAATCGTGACGGCGGTCCGGGATAGTAAAGGACAAGGTCAGTGTTGTTTCCGGAGACCTGGTAGAGGAGCGAGAGGCAATCGCCGCGTGGTGACCAGTCGATTGCCGCAACAGAAGTATCTTTGCCAGCAGTCGGGAATATTTCTCCGTCACCATCTCTGCTCATCTTCTTACGAACGAGCTTCCAGCCCTTGTCACTGCTGGTATAGTAGACTTCTGATCCGTCAGGAGACCAGATCGGCCATTCTTCAGAACCCGGTGCAAATGTCGCCTGGGTGCTCACTTTTCGTTCCAAATCGAGAGTCCAGACATCAGTGCCAAAACCCTCCTCAGAACCTTGTGAATATGCGAGTCGCTTTCCGTCAGGAGAGATATCCATATCCCAGAAACGTTGATTCGATGCGACCGTATCAAGAACACGTCCGGCGCGATCGACCCAGACCAGATCACTTGCTGTTCTAGAAAATTCCGGTTGATAGATGAGCGTGCCATTTTCGCTTAAGCTGAAATCTGCCTGTCGGTTGGTGCTGGTAGCACTCACTTCGGCTAACGGGAACGGTTCTCCCACCTTCTTGTCGCCGGGGAAATTGAACTTTCGCGCCGTGAGGATGTTTCCTTCCACGCTCAGAATGTAGCCAGCGGGATCATACAATGGACGACTTGATGAGTTGAACAATGGTTCGGCCATTTCTCCCGCTTTCAATGAACCGAGCATCACCCTGCTGCCTAGAGAGCTGGTGTCGCTGTCGTTTCGAATATCAAGGTAGATGAAATGCTCTCCGTCAGGCAGAAAACAGGGCCAGCCGAAATTGGCGAGGCTGTCACCTTTTACTGGTACCGCGTCTGAGATAGTCCCACCATTTGCAGCAATCTGTCGAATAGCGTCCCCTCGGCGACCATCAAAGAGAATAACATCATTTCTTCCCCACGCACCATCCGCAGAGTTCGCGGCAGCTGCGATCAATTGGACTGGCCCACCGGCAGCGGCCACTCGTCTGAGCTTTCCGTCCGCGAAGTATGCAATCTGCTTGCTGTCTGGGGACCAGAAGGGGCGCCCCGGGTTTTCGGTTCCGGTGAGAGGTACTGCATCAAGTGATTCGAGTGACCTGATCCAGATCATCTGCTTCCCGCCGGTGTCGGTCGCATTGAATGCGATCATGCGACCATCGGGGGAGATCATCGGCCAACGCATGTTTCGAATAGTCGGTCCGCCACTGATAGTGAATCGATTGACCTGTGGAATCTCCTTTTTCTGCCCGAAGTAGAGGACTCCCAGTGTGACGGTCGAAACTCCCAGCACCGCGGAAACAATCCAGGCGAGCTGCATCGTCTTCTTTCGCTTGGCGGCAATCGGAGCGGCGATTCCAGCGAGAGAGCCACCCTCGTTGATCCACTTGAGCTGATGCAACAAATCTCTGGCACTCTGCCAGCGTTCGTCGGGGTCTTTCGACAGGCATTGCTTGATCACACGAACGAGTGCTGGCGGTGTCTCCGGTTGGAACTCAGTAACCGAGCGAGGGTCTTCTCGCAATATTGACGCCATCAAGCTCGCCTGACTTTTTCCGCTGAATGGTCGCTTGCCGGTGACCATTTCATAGAGCACGACGCCGAAAGAGAATAAATCCGAGCGAGTGTCGGCCTCTTTTCCTTCGACCTGCTCCGGTGACATATACTGGAGTGTGCCGACAATCGCCCCTTCGCCGGTGAGGGGGGTGGTATGGGTGAGTCCGGTCATGCCGGTGATGACGCCACTTCCCATTTGAATCTTGGCGAGGCCGAAATCGAGCAGCTTCGCGCCGTTCTTGGTGAGCATGATGTTGAGCGTCTTCAGGTCGCGATGAATCAGATTCTGGCGATGGGCCTTATCGAGAGCATCCGCGATCTGAACGGCATAGGTCAAGATCTCATCAACCGGAATCGGGCCCCGCTCCAGACGAGCGGCGAGAGTCTCCCCTTGTAGATACTCCATGACGAGATATTCAACCCCGTCCTGATTCCCGACATCGTACAGGGAGCAGATATTGGGATGATTCAGACTGGAGATTGCGCGTGCCTCACGCTCGAAGCGAAGACGAAGATCAGGATTGTTGGCGACATGAGAGGGGAGGACTTTGATCGCGACCTGACGATCCAGTCGGGTGTCTTTCGCGACATAGACCTCCCCCATCCCACCGGCACCGAGTTGGGAGAGAATTTCATAGGGACCCAGCTTGCTGCCGGGAGTGAGAGCACCTTCGTTCACGTCGATCTTGTCCTGTCTTCAATTTGGAGTGAGCAGATACAGCCCATAGGATGCGGGATTGAGGGGTGAATCTCAAAGAGAAATCAGAGAGGGGGAGTGTATGAAGACCCTTCGACAGGCTCAGGGTGACAAAGATGCTCTCTCACGTTGGGAAGGTGTCGTGCCAGCACAACAGCGCCACTCCCTTGACGATTCCCCCACATCCCTCTATATACCCTCTGAAAAATTAACAGACCCGTTGGGGGTGGCGTACAAAAAGCCGCCTGAGATCATACCCCCATGACCTGACCCGGGTAATACCGGCGTAGGGAAACGGAGATGTCAAAACATCCCCTGAGCTGCATTGCACGTAGCAGGTGCTGTGTCGGCGACCTATTCAGTCAGGACGGACTCTACAAAAACGAACGTCATGTTCGGGAGGTCGTCACATGTCTTTCACTCCAATCCATCAGCCCGGGTGGTATCGCATTCGTGCGCGTCTGCTTTTTGCCACTCTCACCTTTCTTTTCTTCGCACGTGCGTTCAGTATCCATGCTGCAGAGCAGATGGATGAATCAGCGCAAGTCGATTCCGTACCACGCGAAATCGACAGCGTGACGGTCATCGGAACAACTGCCGCGGCGAATGATCCGGTCAGTTTCAGCAGTCTGAATCGAGCAGAGATTGCGAAACGTCACACCCTCGACGATCCCTCACTTCTTGCAGCGCAGACAGCCGGAGTCTACAGCTATTCTGATGCCGGCGGGTCACTGGGATACACCTACACATCGATACGTGGCTTCGATGATCGCCGTATTGCGACCTATCTGAATGGTGTGCCGCTGAATGATCCTGAAGATCAATATTCTTACTGGGTCGATCTTCCCGATTTTCTCGCATCAGTCACCGATTTGCAGGTGCAGCGTGGAATCGGGAATGCGCAGTATGGAGACCCGGCCTTTGGAGGATCGATCAATGTGGTGAGTTCGGTCTTTGCACGAAAACGTGAAACTCGAGTTCGTCTTGGTCAAGGGTATCTCTACAACGAGAACAAGAAAATCGGTGAGAGTGCGATCGGATCGGTTGATTTTTCATCAGGGATCATCGATGGACACTATGCCTTTCACGGGCGTATCTCTCAGCAGAAATCGGATGGATATCGCACACAAAGCTGGGCGAAAGCGACCGGCTATTTTCTGTCAGTCGGTCGAATCGATCCGAAGATGTCGACTGAGTTGCTCATCTTCGGCGGGCCGACCAATCTGCATTTGAGCTTCTTTGGAATCTCACGAGATCAAATTGCTATCGATCGCCGTTTCAATCCGCTGACCTATGTCGGTGAGACCGATAATTTCACTCAGCCGCATTATCATCTGCATCATCAGTGGGAGTTGTCTGATCGAGTCCATCTTGCCAATACTCTCTATTTTGTTCGTGGTCGTGGCTACTTTGAGCAATACGTCGCAGCGGCGAGTTACGCGGAGTATGGAATCGATTCAACTCTCACGAATGACCTTGCCGCCGGTGACCTTGTTCGTCAGCAAAGTGTCACGAAAGGGCAGTTAGGATGGACCGGACGATTGTCGCAGACACATGACAATGGCTCTGAGGCGATCATTGGATCATTCTATACTTTCGCATCCGATCACACAGGTGATGTTATCCGCACTGAGCAGGCATCTTCGTTGAGCATCTTCCCGCATCGCTACTATCGCTGGGAAGGAAAGAAGCTGGTCGGAAGTCTCGGCGTGGAAATTTCTCGCGCAGCGAGTGAGCAGTTGCAACTCTCCGGTGGGCTTCATGCGCGAGTGCAGCAATATGATTTCAAGCAGGAAAAGCTCGGACTCTTTCGCGGATTCGATTTTACAACCGACTGGCTTTTTCTCTCGCCAAAAGTCGGTGCAGTGTTGTCGCTTGAGAAGAATGAGAAACGAGAGACCGGCTTGTACGGCTCATTCGGGATCGTCTCTCGTGCACCGACTGACGCGGCGGTCTATGATGCAAGTAATCCGAACGTGTTTCCCTCCCTCGCCATCGATCGCCAGACTGTCAATGGCGCGGATACCAGCTATCAATTCGGTGATCCTCTCTTTGATGCCGAACGTGTGACCGCACTGGAAATCGGAATCCGCACGCGAACCGACAAGCATCGTGGCAATCTGAATCTCTATTACATGAATTTCGAGAATGAGATTATTCCGTACGGTGGGATTAATCCATCCAGCGGGCAGCTCGCTACTGCGAACGCAGATGGATCGACACGATTCGGCGTCGAAGCAGAAGGGAGCTGGGAGGTTGCTCGTTCATGGACAATCAGCGGAGCAGTTTCATGGCAGCGATATACGGTGCGCGATTTTGTCGACACACTTGATGTTTACGATCCGGATTTCAACTACTTGCGCTTAGAAGAATACCGATTCAGTGATCGTAATGGGCTGGCATTTCCTGAGTTTCTGGGGTCAGCGCGGATCGCTTATCAATCGAAGTCAGTCGAAGGGACACTTCGTTTGCAAGCTGCCGGGAAGCAATTTCTTGAGCTTGGGAATATCGACTCCCTCGCTATCGATCCGGTGCTGACTGTCGGCTTTGATCTTGGCGCTACGATTCGTCCGGTTGCTGGCCTGGGGAGTATCCGCGCAGTTGTGACGGTCGACAATCTCTTCAATAAGAAGTATGAACGATCAGGGTATGGTTGGAATTACCTAGTTGCTGAAAACATCAATGCACCTGCCACACTGGTTGGCGGGGCGGAATATTATGTCGCTGCCGAGCGTTCAATTTTCTTCCTACTTGAGATGAGATTCGACTGAGGAGATGACAAAGAGTCTCCATTGGGTCGATATCGCAATTCTGGCGAGTTACTTCGTGCTGCTGTTTCTGCTTGGATTCCAGAAGCGCAGAATGATGTCCGCACAAGCAGACAGCTCAACTGAGCTGCTGCTTGGCGGGAGACAACTGACCCTTCCTGCATTTGTGGCATCACTGGTCTCGACCTGGTACGGCGGTATCACCGGAATCAGTGAGTACACCTGGTCGCACGGTATCGAAACATTCTTTGTGTTTGGGCTGCCCTACTATTGCGCGGCCTTTCTCTTTGCGATATTTCTGGCTGAACCGATCCGAAAATCGAGAGCACTCTCCCTTCCTGATCATCTGAGCAAGCAATACAGTCCGCTTGTTGGCAGAACAGCTGCATCGGTGATTTTTCTGATGGTCCTTCCTGGTGCGTATATTTTGATTCTCGCAACCCTTGCAGAATATCTCTTCGGCTGGTCGTTCTGGTTTTCCGCCCCACTCTTGAGTCTTGTGTCGGTTGCCTATCTCGCAATCGGTGGATTCCGCTCGGTCGTACGGACTGATATATTCCAGACTATCCTCATGTATCTGGGGTTTATCGTCCTTTTTCTCTTCCTCCTGTTCAAATTTGGCGGGTTTGAATTCCTACAGCAATCACTCTCAATGGAATTCCTGACGCCACCATCGACATCTACCGCATGGCTGGGGATCGCAGGGTGGTTCATAGTCGCGCTGGCGACATTAGTTGATCCGGCATTTTTCCAAAGGTGTCTGGCGACGCAGGGTTCGAAGATACCGAGCAGGGGAATTCTCCTTTCGATTCTCTGCTGGGTGCTCTTTGACTTCCTGAGTATCTCCTGTGCCTTGTATGCCAAGGCGCTCCTGTCACCAGAGTTGGGCGGGACTCTTTCTTATCCTGCGCTCGCCCTCCATTATCTGCCAATAGGAGTTGCAGGGATATTTCTGCTGGCGGTGGTTGCCACAGCACAATCGAGTGTTGATTCTTATCTTTTCATCGCAGCGACGACATTTGCGAATGACTGGAAGCAGCCAGTATCTCAGGAGCATCTTCGCAACAGTCTGATTGTTGGTTTGCTCATTGCGGTTCTCTGTTCCCTCGCAGTGGCGGCGATTTTTTCATCGGTGGTACAGATATGGTATCTCTTTGGTTCACTCGCCGCTGGCATGCTTCTGGTGCCGGTGATCGCCTCCTTCTACGGCCCGCGCATGTCTGCGCATTGGGCATTCGCAACGATGGGGGTCGGGGGAGCAGTGGTGCTCTACTGGGAGATTGCGCAGCGTCTTGATCCCGCTGGTGCGTCACCACTTGGTCTGCCAACCGCGATTCCCGCTTTGCTTGCGACATCACTATCGTACGCGGTTGGAAGATGGGTACTCAAATTGGATACAAATCACACCCCAGAGCAGCACAGACAATGATCTGGCATCTCTGAACGACTGTTGCAGACGGGGCACTCCTGTCGCTATATTAGAAGACTATGCCAGAACCAATTTATCTCTCGAAAGAGGGGCGCATGAAGATGGAAGAAGAGATGCGTTCCCTGAAATTTGAACAGCGTCCAAAAATCGTCGCCGAAATCAAGCGAACGATGGAGTTGGGGGATCTCTCCGAAAACGCCGAGTATCATGCCGCCAAAGAGGCGCAGAAGCATCTGGAGCGGCGGATTGCCGAACTGGAGGAGAAAATCTCCCGTGTCCAGTCATTCGACTCCGACAAGATCCCGTCGGATAAGGTCTATCTCTTCGCTAAGGTCACCGTTAAGGACCTGAAGGACGGGGAAGAGATACTCTACACCATTGCCCCTGCCGAGGAGGCGGATGTCGACAATGATATCATCTCGGTGAAAAGCCCGATCGGGGCGGCCCTGCTGGGGAAGGCAGTCGGCGACAAAATCGAGGTGACGGTCCCGGCTGGTGTGATTCGGTATGAGGTTATAAGTATTTCGCGGGTATAGAGTTATATAGTAATTAGACATTGCGTATGTATAAAGTTCTTTATATTACTTTACATGTACTTTATATAAAGTTCTTTATATTACTTTACATGTACTTTATATAAAGTTCTTTATATTAC
>CAZFGK010000003.1:22596-97407 GCA_964518635.1 uncultured Ignavibacteriales bacterium | reverse complement strand
TTTACATGTACTTTATATAAGAGCTCAATAGCCCATTGCAAAACATGAAACCCCCTATAGGGTGAATTGGCAGAGAGCACCCAAAAGGATAGAGCGTCAAGAAGTGATGAGTTGAAAACTCGAAATACGACGAGGAAAGGCAAAAAGAATCAACTATGGGGCGATCTCAAAAAGCAAAATCTGGTGCTGTGGCTGTAATTGAAAAAGCACCGTTTACGTCAAGTCAGTTACCCGAAATACTCAAAACACCTGAGTGGGTAGCAGATCTCATTGAGCTGAGGAATCAAGGGGTGGAGATTGAGAACATGGGAAATTCGCCCAAGTACCTCTACTGGGATTCACTCAAGCACCGATCACAATCAGGGACCATCACACCATTCAAATTCTGGAGGCTCGTCAAGGTACTGAGAATCATCAACCCAGACAGACAAACGACGGTCGTTCATGACAAACATGGTAAGGGATTTAGCTGGCTACCTCTTAGCCGGTTTCAAGAACTTCTTCACGAGCTCGATAAGTCATTTGCCGGATCGCTCAAGATAAGTGGTGACTCCGAGCCAAACACTCGGAGAGAATTCGTTAGCAGGGGAATTATGGAAGAGGCTATTGCCTCTTCGCAACTGGAGGGCGCATCCACAACTCGTGCCCATGCTCAGCAGATGTTGCGCGAAAAAAGAAAAGCACGCAATTCAAGCGAACAGATGATTCTAAATAATTACACAGTCATGAATGACATCGAAGAGAGCCTTCGACACGAAAAACTTTCATTGGAAAAACTACAAATTATTCATCGAAAATTGACTGAAAAGACATTGGACAACAAGGAGGACGAAGGTCGATTTCGCAACGACGAAGATAACATTGTCGTTGCAGGTGATGATCAGATACTTCACATCCCACCAAACCGCGAGATACTGGATTCGGAACTGCAAAAACTCATTGCATATGCAAACGATGAACTGAAAGACAATAAGTTTACTCACCCTGTCATCAAAGCCATCATGCTGCACTTCTGGATTGGCTACCTGCACCCTTTTGTGGATGGAAATGGACGTTTGGCAAGGGCAATCTTTTATTGGTATCTCCTGAGGAAGGATTATTGGGCAATCTCCTACGCTCCGATTTCAAAGTGTATCATCAAAGCACCTGTACAATATCGGAATGCATATCTCTACTCAGAGCAAGACGACAATGATCTGACCTATTTCATTGATTACAATCTCAGCAAAATACGAGAGGCCCTCAATCTTTTCGAACGACACATTCGAAATGTCATGCACGAGAATCAGGAATTGGAAAAGCGACTATCTTCAGATCCATCATTGAACAAGAGACAGTTGCAACTTCTTAGAGATATGAAACAAGACCCCAACCTGCAGATGACAGCTCAGACCTACTGTAAGGTTTTCAATGTTTCAAACCCTACAAGTCTAAGTGAACTGGCGGACTTGGCAAAGAAAGGATATCTCTCTAGAACTCTGGAGGGACGCTCCAAGCCCTATCGGGCAACCGAAAAAGCTCGCCAGCTTTTTCGCCGCTAGCCCCTACTCTTCCTCTTCCATGAATTCGTCGAGGGATTCCTCTTCGAAGTACTCTTCCTCTTCCGGCTCCACTCCTGATGCGGCATTTGCGCACTCCAGCGAGCAGTAATACTCAGCGGCCTGCTTGATCGGCTTTCCGGCAATCTTCTCGTTGCAAAAGGCACACATCATGGCGGTCATTCCCCGTTTGAAGATTTCGAGAGCGTCATCCGGAAGGGCACAGGCCGGAAAACATTACTCGCGGCGGGTAGGTATCAAGTCGGAATTTTTTTGTCAATGCCTTTTTGCGATTCCTATTGAGGATTTCTCATACCTCTCCCCACGAATCCTATTTTCTCCCCACTGAGTGATCTTCGCCGCCCCCCCTTTCCTCGACTGTTTGAATGCCACAGGAGGGGAGAATTCGCCGATTTCTCTTCGGCGCACGGCGAATCCGATTCTAGGCGGTTGCCGTATTTCGACATATACTTCCACTCGCAGAGAGGTCCCCGCAGCCAACGGCACGGGTGCCGTACCCCTTAGAACCGGCAATCCCCCCTAAATTGGGGTCAGTTGCGAGATAACGCAGGAGAGAGAATCCCTATGTCGGCCATTCCGGCTATTGCCAATGACATCACCGAGGCGATCGGGAATACCCCGATGGTTCGGCTTCGCAATATGACCGCAGCCCGTGGAATCAAGTCCCAGGTGTTGGTCAAGATCGAGTTTATGAATCCGACCGGATCGGTGAAAGATCGGATGGCGGTCTATGTCATTCGCAAGGCGATCAAGAACGGGGTTTTGAAACCGGGGGGGACAATCGTCGAAGCGACCTCCGGTAACACCGGCGCAGCGGTGGCGATGTTCGCCGCGGCGCATGGTTACAAAGCGATTTTGACCATCCCTGACAAGATGTCGAAAGAGAAAGTCGATACCCTGCGTGCCTTCGGGGCGGAAGTCCATGTCTGCCCGACGGCAGTACCGGCCGAATCACCAGAGAGCTACTATTCGACCGGGCTACGCCGTGCGAATGAGACTCCGAACTCCTTTTTCATCGGCCAGTACGACAACCTCGACAATATCGAGGCCCACTACATGCTCACCGGACCGGAGATCTGGGCGCAGACCCATGGCAAAATCGACTGCTTTGTCGGCGGGATTGGTACCGGCGGGACAGTCTCTGGTACCGCGCGATTTCTGAAGGAGAAGAATCCAAAGATCCAGATCGTCGCAGCTGATCCGATCGGTTCGATTTATTACCAGTACCACAAAGACAAAACTCTGGTCGAACCGGGGCGTTATCTCGTCGAAGGAATCGGCGAAGACAAGATGTGCGAGGCGATGGATTTCTCTGTCGTCGACAAGATCTATCAGGTCGATGACAAAATCTGTTTCGATATCGCCCGCGAGATGACCCGCACTGAAGGGATTCTTGTCGGTGGTTCAGCCGGTGGGGCAGTCTACGCCGCTCTTGAACATGCCAAGACACTTCCGGCGGATGCGATCAGCGTCGTGATTCTTCCCGATGCCGGAATGAAATATATCAGCAAAGTCTACAACGACGACTGGCTTCGCGAGAAAGGGCTCCTGTAATGTCACGCGCCGACAAACTCCGTTCCAAAGGTTTCGCTACTCGTGCAATTCATGCCGGACAAGTTCCGGAGGATGGCACTCGCTCGGTTACTACGCCGATCTATCCCTCTTCTACCTATCGCGTAGAATTTCCCGGTGATGAATCGGGGTATGTCTATTCCCGCTGGGGGAATCCGACTCGTCAGGCGCTCGAAGAAGGACTCGCTCTTATCGAGAATGCCCGCTTTGCCTACGCCTACGCCTCTGGTCTGGCGGCACTGACTGCCGTGCTGCATACCTTGAAATCCGGCGATCATGTGATCGCTGCGCAGGATCTCTATGGCGGTACGCGCAGATTGTTTGAACGAGTGATGCGGAATTTCAATCTCGATTTTTCGTATGTGCAGGGTTCACCGGAATCATTCGCGGCGGCGATCAAGCCGAACACGCGGTTGATCTGGTTTGAAACGCCGACCAACCCGCTGCTGCAACTGATCGATATTGCAGCCGTTGTGAAAATTGCGCACCGCAGCGAGCACGGCGCGATACTCGTTGGCGTTGATAATACCTTTGCATCCCCCTGGCTGCAGCGCCCGCTTGATCTGGGTGCCGATGTAGTCCATCACTCAGCCTCGAAGTATTTAGGCGGGCATTGTGATGTCATCGCCGGAGCACTGATGTGCAACGACGAATCCCTCGCTGAAAAACTTCGCTTCAATCAATATGCCGTCGGTGGGATGCTTGGACCGTTTGAATCATGGCTGGTGCAGCGCGGATTGAAAACACTCGCCGTGCGTATGGAACGTCATTGTCACAATGCTAGAGCAGTCGCGGAGTTTCTCAAAACCGTGCCAATGGTGACTTCCGTCATGTATCCGGGTCTCGATGGCAAACCGCTGCCGAATGGGATGAAATATGGCGGCGGGATGATCTCATTTTACATTGATGCCGATTTCGAGCGGGTGAAGGCGTTTTGTACGGCGACGGAAGTTTTCGTGCTAGCCGAATCACTGGGTGGGGTGGAATCGCTGATCAATCATCCGGCAGCGATGACACACGCTTCAATACCCCGGGATGTCCGCCTCGCGAACGGAATCACCGACGGCCTCGTGCGCTTGTCCGTCGGCCTCGAGGACCAAGCTGATTTGATTGCCGATCTGCAGGGAGCGTTTGAAAGAGTGGGAGAGAGGGTGAGGGGGTAGGGGGGGGTAGAGGGGGCTTAAATGTGATTGACTTAGCTGCTTTTACACATAGTAATTTTGTTTTTGTGTTTGCCATATCCGCTGGAGTGGCAAGAGGTCGGATTGCAAGAAGGGACGATCTGTAAGTGTACGACAACATTATTGCGCAGAAGATAGCGAATCAGTATCGCGAACAGCCGCTAGTTGACTTTGAGAGTATCACTCCCTTGACTGACCTCTCTACCCTCAACCTAAATTGGCGAGAACGAGATCTTCCAGAATTCAAACGAACGAAGCACGTGCATAGACTTCATCCATATCTCGGCAAGTTCATACCTCAACTCGTTGAGATTTTCCTACGCAAATATAAGCCTAGATTCGTTTACGACCCTTTCTCGGGAAGTGGGACTACTCTAGTAGAATCCGCGACGCTTGGAATTGAATCCATTGGCACTGATATTTCGGCCTTTAATGTCATGTTAGGCAAAGCAAAAACCGCTCAGTACGACATCTCACTTCTTGAACGTGAAGTGAATGATATTCTGATCAGGCTGAGGACTTACAGACAGGAATTCTACTCAGATAAGATACTGGCGGGAAAGTTAACAACCGAAAACACGTATCTCAATGATTGGTTTGCTGAACAGAGTCGCAAAGATCTCCTTTGTTTTCGTAAACTCATCAAGGACTATTTTTATCAAGAATTGTTTAAAATAGTATTATCAAGATCAGCTCGTTCTGCACGATTGGTCACTCATTATGAGTTGGATTTCCCAAAGTCCCCTCAACGCCTACCTTACGAATGTTTCAAGCATCGTCGTACTTGTAAGCCTGTCGATGAAGCATACAAGTTTATATATAGATATACGCTAGATACGCTGGAGAGGGTAAAAGAGTTCACAAAACTTAGGAAAAATGTCGGGGTAACTATACAGCATGCGGATTCAAGAACTGTCGAGCTTCCAACAGGTATAGATCTTGTCTTTACATCTCCCCCATATATCGGACTAATTGACTACCATGAGCAACACAGGTATGCGTACGAATTGCTAGAATTACCGAACTTGGAAAAGCAAGAAATTGGTCCTGCAAAGAATGGACAGAGTGTCGAAGCCAAGAGGCAGTATATTGAATCTATGAACAGAGTATTTCTACATACGAGAACTTTTATGAAGCGCAAAGGGTTGGCACTGATTGTGGTAAATGACAAGTATAAGCTCTACAATGCAACTGATTGTGGTTTCAAAGAAATCGGAAGAGTCGATAGGCATGTAAATCGTAGAACAGGTATGCGAGAAGGTGCATTCTATGAGAGCATTTTGATATGGGAAAAGTCATGACTGACGAAGGGAAGAAGCATGCCATCCAGGCCATTATTAAGTCGCTAATGGATAGGGTGATGGAAAATGTTCTGTCAAGAGACCCCTTTATCAAGGAGACTCACCGTGCGAACAAACCACTGTATGCTGCGTTGGTACCAGACGAAATATTTAAGGGTTCGCATTTTGAGAGAAGATTTGTCACACCATTCGGCGGTGTTTGGGAAAAGCTCGCAGTTGAGTCCGCAAGACTTGGAGTAGGTTTCGGTGAATTGGGTAGGAACATACGCGGGGTGGTGAATGAAGAGCGATTGCGTAGAATCCAAGAAGTTCTTGACAGACTCGAGCATCCAAAGAAGGGACAGGATCGAGTAAAGCCAAATTGGAATCAGGAACTTGCTTTTGTACTTGAAGGAAAGTCAGAGAAGAAAATTCCTGTTACTGTCATCTGTGACGTATATGCCGAGGATGTAAAAAGTGGTAGCAAACTTGCTTTTGAGCTCAAAGCACCACTGCCAAATAGTGATCAGACGAAAGTAAGCAAAGAGAAACTCTTGAAGCTCTTTGCAATGGAGCCACCTCAAATTGATCTTGCCTATTACGCACTTCCATACAATCCGTTCGGAACCAGGGACATGTATGATTGGCCTTTTCCGGGAAGATGGTTTGATATGAAGAATGATGCTGTAGTATTGATAGGCATGGAGTTTTGGGACAAAATAGGAGGTTCTGGTACGTATCAGGCATTTATTGAAGCGGTAAATGAAATAGGCAAAGAATACAAGCATCGTATTTATAAGGAGTACCTCGGAATTGAACCTGTTATGGACTCCGAATCGGGCTTCTCCCTGTAACCCCCCGCCTACTCCCCCATCACCGACTTCTTCGTAATCTTCTCTGACACTTCCGGGACCATTCCCAGCGCTGCGCTGCCGTACCAGGGGTAGCTTTCCACCACCAGTTGTCCGGCAATCACCCGCGGGTCGGCATTTGCTCGCATCTTCGCCTCTTCATACGAACAATCATAGACACAGATTCCGCTGACTGAGCGCAGCGCGCTGTTTGGATTCTGCGTTGTATCCGGTTTCGCCATCTGCATCATCGGACCGACCAGTACCATCTTCCCTTCTTCTGCCTGTGCAAAGAGATGTTTCAAATGCAGCATCTGCAATTCCTGATTCCGCTCAGGGGTAAGTGAGTCAGATGCAGCAGGATTTCCCGGCAAGAGATAGACCATGATGTAGGCCTTCATGCCGTAGTCATCCGCGCCAAGACGTGCTGCAAGGACGGAATCAAATTTCGGTTCGGTCATGCTACTTTCAGATGTGTTGTCGCTCTTTGGAGTTTCGGTAACACGTGCGCCGCAACCGACACAGAGGATGAGAACGATGAGAAGGAGGGTAGTTTTCATGGGGGTGAAGCTAGAAGTGGGAGGTGAAGTGAGTCAACAAAGAGGTAGAGGGGCAGGCGAGGGCGCCTGCCGCCCACTACTGTGGGGCACCGAAGAAAGAGACGGGAACTCGCATTAGTGATGTGGGGCATCAAGAGAAGAAGATGCTTCGACAGGCTCAGCATGAAGATTTGCGAATTCGGATCATTTTCTCTACAGCAGTTTTCGCTCCTTGGCGGCTTGGGTCAGCTCTGCGCGGAAATTCGGATGTGCGATATTGATCAACGCTTCAGCGCGCTGTCGCAGATTACGTCCGAACAGATGCGCGATACCAAATTCGGTAGCGATGTAATGCACATCCGCGCGAGTAGTCACCACTCCTGCTCCCGGTGTCAGCATCGGGACAATGCGCGAGAGGGCACCATCTTTTGCGGTTGCTGACAAGGCGATGATCGGCTTTCCATTTTTGGAACGTGCAGCACCACGTATGAAATCGACCTGACCACCAAATCCGGAGTAGATTGCAGGGCCAATCGAATCTGAGCACACTTGACCCGTCAGATCGACTTCCATCGCAGAATTAATCGCGACGAGATTGTCATTGGCGGCGATCACGCGAGGATCATTGACATACTCTGCAGGGTGGGCTTCGAATCGTGGGTTATTGTGAATGTATTCGTACAATGCAGCACTTCCGAGAGCGAAAGTGATTACCACTTTGTCTTTGTGCAGCGTCTTCTTTGCGCCGGTAATGATACCGCGCTCGATTGCCGCCATGACGCCATCGGAGACCATTTCGGTATGAATGCCGAGGTCGCGACGATCATTTAACAGACTCAACACGGCATCCGGTATTCCGCCAATTCCAAGCTGCAGTGTCGAGCCATCTTCGATCATCGGGGCTATGAATGAAGCGATCCGCTGTTCGACATCACTGACCGATCGTCGCGGCAACTCCGGTAGTGGTGCATTGTGCTCCACGATATGTGACAACTGCGAGACATGCACAAAGGCGTCGCCTAGAACTCGCGGCATTTTTTCATTCACCTGTGCAATAACAATCGGTGCGCATTCGACAGCGGCGCGTGTGGCGAGACACTCGACACCGAAACTGCAGAAGCCGTGATTATCCGGCGGTGAGACCTGGACGATGGCGACATCAAGGGGGATGAGCCGTTCACGAAACAGACGCGGCATCTGAAAGAGAAAGACCGGAACATAATCAGCCCGTCCGGAATTCACCGCGGCGCGATCGGCAGGGCCGACGAACAATGAATTGTGACGGAATCTTCCTTCGAATTCAGCTCCTGCAATCGGGTCTTTGCCAAACAAGAGGACATGATTGAGTTCGACATCACGTACGTCTGTGCGATGAGTGAGTGCTTCAATCAGCGGATAGGGGGTTGCGGCATTGCCGCTGTAATAGACGCGATGTCCGGTTTGTACGACACCGACAGCTTTGTCGGCGGTGGTCAGCTTTGCTTGATATTCAGATTGCCAGGTCATAGCACATACATCCGTTTCAGAACATGAGTTTGAATCAAATCAACAATGAATCTGGTCATGTTGCAAGAATGATTGCGGAAAATTTCTGATGAGAATACGTGAATAATCTGGACAAAAAAATCGTCTACTTATGAGTCGACGAATAGATTACCCGCGTGACAGGGGCATCGTCATGCAGCGTGCACCGCCGCGACCGCGGGAAAGTTCTGAGCCGTTCAGAGTTATCCATGTCCATTCATTTTTCGATGGGTCAGAATCGAGAAATTCTTTTGGGGTGAGTATTCGATATCCGGCCTTTTTTGCGGCACGTAATGTCTCGACATTCCGCTCATATACAAATGCACAATGGGGGCGAGCCGCAAAAAGATTTGCGCCGTCGGTCCACTGCTCGCGCATTTGAAAGAGAGGAATTTCGCCGCCACAGGGGATACGGACATCAAAGGTGATCCCGCAACGCTCAAGCAGGACGAAGAGCCCATCACGTGTCGTTGAGGTTACGAGTGTATCGCCGGACAATTCGATCAGGTCACATTCAGCGCATCCGTTGCTCCTTGGATCGAACAGTGGGGGGAAATAGACGCAATGCCCGGGGCCGATGATCGTAAAGACCGTATCAAGATGCATCGTCGAACGCTCTTTCGGCAGTTTTACCGCAATCACTCTGTCGATGGCCTTCTCTCGAAGTAACCGAAGGGCAAGATGACGAATGGCAGTCATACTTGACCGTTCACTTTGTCCGATGACCAGTGTCCGTGCGTCAAAGACGAGCACATCCCCTCCTTCAAGGGTCGCGCTTTCTGTAGCATCCGAGATTCGATCATCACGAAGATCAATCAACGAGAGGGAACTGAAGAGTGGATGAAAGCGAAAGACGTACGTGGCAAGAAGCCCCTCACGCATGCGAGCCGGTTTCGATTGCTGTGAAAGAATCAACCGAGTACCGAAAACAATACCGATATCACGGGTGAACATCAGGTTGGGAAGTGGTCGGAAAAATACTCGGTGGTCGCTATGACCGGGGTCCTCGGGATGAATCGCCCCGGTGATCAGCAGATTCGCCAGATTCTGTGTAGAGATCGACGGCGACATCAGGAAATCATGAGTTGCAAAGCCGAGTCGTTCAGTGGCGCAGACCGCCCCGATCAGATCACTGCGGACATCGCGGGTGGCAAGAATCTCCGCCAGCAGTGTTTCGAATTCATGGACATGGGCCGAACCTGCGACGTGCGCCAGACAGGCGGCGAATTCCCCATGATCATGAGCGGCTTGAGGGCGATAGACGACATCCTCGACCAGATACTCTTTTGGTAATCCCTCCGAGACACGAATCATATCCCATTCTGCGCCGGGACGATGAAGCATGACCGCACGTAGCGGGGAAAACTCGTCATGAAGGCCAAGAGATACTTTTGCTGCGATTTGGGCGATAGTCGTCATGTTGGGAAGATATTGTGTCCATTGAGATAAGGCAATTGCATCAATAGAAGAAGTTTCTAGCTTCGGAAAAAGAAGTGAATCTCAGTCGTGTGAGCTACTTGAGCCAGGAAATCGATGCCGCGCGTATCGATTCATAGAAAAAGGGTATCACCCCAAGTAATACGGTTCCGATACTCGCCAGCAGAAGCGCGGCTTTGATTTGTAGTGGAGCCGAAATCGGTGTCCAGTCAGATTCGGGTGGTTCGATGTACATAGCGCGAACAACTCGAAGATAATAGTACAGAGAAACTGTTGCATTTAAAGCAGCGACCGCAACCAGCCAGTACATCCCGGCTTGTGCCGCGACGCTGAACAGAAAGAACTTACCGACAAAACCGGCGAGAGGAGGAATTCCCGCCAACCCGAAAAGCCCAAGGGTGATGACTAATGCAATGATCGGGTTGGATTGTGAAAGCCCGCGATAGTCCTCGATCTGTGCTCTTCCGGTGACATCTGAATACAGAACGATTACTCCGAAGACTGCAATATTGGTGAATATGAAGACAAAGAGATAAAAGATCATTCCGCCCCCCCCTTCAGGAAATGGGCCGAGGAATCCCAGAATAAGATTTCCTGCCTGAGAAATCGAACTGAAGGCCATGAATCGTTTGATGTCACGTTGGACAATTGCGACCAGATTCCCAAGCGTCATGGTCGCCGTTGCGATAATCGCAATCAGCCACTGCATGTCCTGGAGTTGGAACGCGAAGATTGATGCAAATATCTGAAACATGAAAGCCAGCCCGGCAGCTTTCGATGAAACTGACAGATAGGTTGTCACTACTGTCGGTGCCCCTTGATAGACATCAGCTGCCCAGAAATGAAAAGGGGCCAGCGTCAGCTTGAATCCAATCCCTGCGACGAGTAGCCCAAGAGCAAACATGACGATGGGAGAATTGACTACGGTTTCGCGAATCATGCTTAGCGACATCTGACCGGTCGTTCCATAGAGAAGACTTAAACCGTAGAGAATGATCCCGGATGCCATTGCACCATAGACGATGTACTTCAGCCCCGCCTCTCCTGATTGCAGATTTCGCTTTTTCCATGCGACAAGCGCAAACAAGGGAAGCGTAGAGAGTTCAAGTCCAAGATAGAGTGTGATCAGTTCGGTTGCTGAGATGAGAAGCATCATGCCAACTTGAGTGAACAAGAGGATCGTCAGAAACTCGCCGGGGGATGCGATTCGTTCATGATTCTTACATCCCCATGCCAGCAGCACCGTAAACGAACCTCCTGAGAGAAAAAGAATCTTGAACCACGTCGTGAGTGGGCTGACCAGAAATCTCCCACCAAATGCGGTTGATTGTTCCGGAAGCATCGTGATCAAAGCGACAATCGCTGCTGTTAAGAAGAGCACGACCATCGGATACAACATCTGCTTCCGATCTTTCGAGAGGAAGAGATCGACCAGGAGGGTTGCTATCGCTGTAATTACAACGATGATCTCGGGAAGCATCAAGTGGAGGTCGATCTTACTGCCCCCCTGTCTGTGCGACACGATTGACCAGCGGTACGAGAGAGGAATGGATCAGATTCACAAAGTACGAGGGAAAGAGTCCGCCAATGACCAGCACGGTAACCAATATCCCTGAACTGAGTTTTTCGGTCAGTGTTGCATCTGTCAGTGAACCAAAATGTTTTTCATCAATCGGACCATAGAAAACGCGGGTAAGGCCACGGAGCACATACACTGCTGTCACGACTATCGAAGCAGTAGCGAGGAGAGTGAGTACCTGCGAGAATGTCGCATCGGCACCCGGCTGTCCAAAAATCCCTCCAAGAAACACATGTGACTCGGCAACAAATCCAAACAGACCGGGGAGACCGAGTGAGGCAAGCCCTCCGATGAAGAAACAGGTTGCGAGCCAGGGCATTTTACTGCCAAGCCCACCCATTTCAGGAATGACTCGCGTATGCGTGCGACCATAAACCATTCCTATGAGTCCGAAGAACAAGGCAGTCATGATTCCGTGACTGAACATCTGCAGCACCGCGCCATGAAAACCCATCCCGTTCAGTGAGAGGACACCGAATAGCACAAAGCCGCAATGACTGACCGATGAATAGGCCGTGAAATATTTCAGATCGGTCTGCTTGATCGCGGCGAATGAGCCATACAGGATATTGACGGTGGTGAGAACCATGAAAAAAAGTGCCCAGTGTTGTGCTCCCTCGGGAAGAAGGTAGACACCAATACGCAATGCACCGTACCCTCCCAGTTTCATAAGCACTCCGGCATGGAGCATCGAGACCGCGGTCGGCGCAGAGGCATGCCCATCCGGTGACCAGGTATGAAAGGGATAAAGTGCGCCTATCACACCAAAGCCGATGAAAATCACAGGGAAGACCCAATGCTGAAATGCAGTCGGAAATGTCGCGGTGGCGAGTTGAGTCAGATCAAATGTTTGCAATCCTGAGCCGTAATAAAGAGCGAGAATGCCGACGAGAATAAGAGCCGAGCTCGCCATGAGCATCATGGTCAGCTTCATCGCAGCGTATTCTTTTGGTCCGGTCCCCCAGATGCCGATCAACAGATACATCGGGAGGACTGCAAGCTCGTAGAAAATGAAGAAGAGAAAGAGATCGAAACTCATGAACACACCAAACACACCGGTGACCAGAATCATGAGCCAAGCAAAGAACTCTTTCCCACGATGCATGACTTCCCAGCTTGCCAACACTCCTGCGAAAATTACTATAGAAGTCAATAGTACCATGAAGACCGACATTCCGTCCACTCCGACGAGATAGGTAATTCCGAGAGAGTCAAACCAGGGAATGCGCTCGACAAAGCGAAGATCGGAAAGTACTCCCGTGGTTGATTCTGCAAGTCCGTCTACTGCCGTAGACCAGTAGCGATAGCAAAGGAGTCCGGTGAGAATCAGGTGAAGAGCTGTTCCTCCGAGTGTAATCCAACGAAATGAGGTACGACGCTCATTCGGTGTCAGCAGAATTGCAAGAGCCGTTAAAAAGGGAATGAGAATCAGCCAGCTGACAAGTCCCATTAGTTACCTGCTCAATCCCCACAGGAGCATTGCAACAATGACCGCGCCATTGACCAGCCAGAGTCCGTAGGTCTGAATTTGACCGGTCTGAAGATGCGAGAGAACGGTTCCAGCCATCTGCGTGATGCGCCCGGTGAGATTCACTGCACCATCTACGATGTGCCGGTCAAACCACGCAATTGGTGCACTAACGAAGGGGAAAATGACCCGTCGGGTGATATAGAGGTAGATTTCATCGATGTAGAATTTGTTCTCGATCACTGGATAGAGTGGGCCAAGTGATTTGACTACCTGCTCAGAGCGATTCAGATTACCGCCATAGACAAACCATGCGACGGCGATTCCGAATGCCCCCGCTGATACCGCGAGTATCGGGACCAGCCAGCCGTGATGTGAGGCGTGCTCTTTCCCAATCCAGACAAACTGATCAATGGGAAGAAGTCCGGTGATCGCAGAGAGAAGAGCAAGAATCAGAAGAGGGATGAGCATAACCAGCGGAGCTTCGCGGGCATATGACGCAGCTTCCGATCTGCTTTCGCCGGCAAATGTCAGCAGATAGAGTCGCATCATGTAAAATGCAGTCAGCCCAGCGACCAGTAGACCGACGCCAAAGAGAACGGGGTGCCCATTTTCCAGTGCCGATGCAAGTATCATGTCCTTCGAGAAAAATCCTGAAAGTGGTGGCACACCGGCAATGGCGAGGGTGGCGATCAAAAAGGTCAGATGGGTGTACGGCATTTTCTTCGCTAGTCCCCCCATTCCCCAGGGATTGTTTGAATGCACCGCATGAATTACCGCCCCAGCTCCGAGAAAGAGGAGGGCTTTGAACATCGCGTGGGTAAAGAGATGAAATAGAGAAGCAGTGTATCCAGCCGCACTTTCGTATGTCGCGACACCAAGGGCGAGCATCATGTAGCCAAGCTGGCTCAGCGTCGAAAAGGCGAGGACTCGCTTGATATCATCCTGCGTGCAGGCAATAACGGCGGCGAAGAGACAGGTGAATGCGCCAACGATTGCGACGACGGTCAATGCTGTACCGGATGCAGCAAAGAGCGGAAACAATCGTGCGACAAGATAGACACCGGCGACTACCATCGTTGCGGCATGAATGAGTGCCGAGACCGGAGTTGGTCCTTCCATCGCATCAGGAAGCCAGACATGCAACGGAAACATTGCGGACTTTCCGGCGGCTCCAATAAAAATCAAAATTGCGGCAGTGGTGAGTATTCCGATTTGTTCGAGTGAGGCGGTAGAGGCACTCGAATTGAGAAATGCAAAGTCAAAGGCCTGTACAGAAGAGTCCGGCGACACTCCTTGTGCAAGTTGTTGGTATCCGAAATAGCCGAGCAGAAGAACGCCGATCAGAAAGAAAAGATCGGCAAAGCGTGTGACAATGAATGCCTTCTTCGCCGCTGCGACTGCACTCTCTTTTTGATAGTAGAAACCAATGAGCAGGAATGAACTTACTCCAACCAATTCCCAGAAGAAATAGGTCTGCAGAATATTCGGCGCGATGACTAATCCAAGCATGCTGAAAGTGAATAGACTCATGTACGTAAAGTATCTTCCTGATCCCTGATCATCTGCCATGTAGCCGATCGAGTACACATGGACTGCTGTACTGACGGTTGTAACGACGAGCATGAGCAGAAGTGAAGCCGGATCGACAAGTACTCCTGCAGTTACCGAGAGGAACGGTCCGTAACGCAGCCATTCAAATGACCAGGCGACAATACTCGGATGTTCTGCGCCCATGGGATAGAGTTGGTAGTATTCCCAACAGAGGAGAGCAGAAAAAAGAGCAGCAGTTGCGACCGAGATCGTACCTATGATCGCGGCCGCCTGTCGAGATCGCGGAGCCACGAAAAGTGCGAGCAGAAGAAACGAGAGAAAAGGGAGCAGAGGAATCAACCAGGAGAGGGAGAACATTATCTCGCGATTATCCCTTCATACTCTCATAGAGGGTGACATCGATACTCTTTCTCGTTCGATAGATGGAGACAAAAATCGCCATGGCAACGACTGCTTCGGCCGCTGCTACGGCGATGATAAAGATGACCATCAGGTTCCCCTCCGGCACCTGAGTCATCAGAGACTTATTGAAAATTGCAAAATTCAGCGCGACTGCATTGAGCATAAGTTCGACAGCAATGAGAACACCAAGCGCACTTCGACGGGAAAGCACGCCATAGACTCCGATGCCAAACAGAATTGCTGACAATGTCAGCCAATGAATGGGAGTGATCATAACGAGACCTCACCATTCTCAGTAACTTGGCCGTCTGCTGGCTTCTCGGATCTAGCGACGACAATCGCCCCGATGACTGCAGCAAGCAGCAGGAGTGAAATCGCTTCAAAAGCGATGAGATAGCCAGATCCCCCTCCGTCGAGCATCAATCGTCCCAATGCTGCTGCATCAGAACTTTCTGCTTGCTGCTTCGTGGCGAAGGAAAATTGAGATGATGAAAGTACGGTGATTGAGGCGAACATGAAGAGCAAGCCAGAAGCAACTGCGAGAAATTGCCTTTGAAGAGTTGGTTGTGGCTCAAGAATCTCATTCGAACTGGTCAGCATGACCGCAAAGACTATCAGGACTACGATCCCGCCGACATAGATCAGAATCTGAATCGCCGCCAGAAAGCCACTTCCAAGAATCGCATACAATGCAGCAGCCGCGACAAGAGTGGTCGCCAGCCCAATCGCAGCGCGAAGAATGCGCGTGGACCGGACTGCGATCAGCGCGCCAATGATAGAAACAATCGCGAAGAGATAGAATCCGAGATCACCAGCAAAATCTTGCACTATGATTCTTCCGTCTTGCGAGTGGGTAGGCCGGGCATTCCGGGAAGATCAGCCCCGGCCATCGGTACTTGTCCTTCGTAGCGATCACGAGTTTCAGCCGTCGCTTTCAACTCCTCGACATTCTCCTGTTTTTTCTCAGCACGTTTGATCACAGCAGAAGGTGGACCGGAGTAGGTATTCAGCCCATAGACGAGCAGTCGACGGTCGAGCACGGCAGCTTCGAAATCGGATGACCATTCGAGGGCATCATGTGGGCAGGCCTGGATACAGGCGTTGCAGAAAGTGCAGGTGTCGAGTCGCCAGACAAACTGATCAATCTCGGAAGTACCAGAGATCGAATTCTTCTTGTCCTTGATTACAATGCTCTTGTTCGGGCAAGCCAGACCGCAGAAGTTACAGCCGTTGCAGCGGATAATGTCGTTCTCATCCTTTGTGAGGCGAAGCTGGCCGCGAAATCGATCCTGCATCTTCAGCGTTGATTTGTTCTCCGGATATTGCTGCGTGACGACGGTCGATGGACGAAGCAGATAGCCGAGAGTAAGTTTCATGCCGCTTGCCAGCGATGAAAAGGCGTTCGCCATACGTTCCACAAAACCTTCATTATTGGTATCGAAGTCACGAGGGGCGATGAGGACATCAACGGACTTCCCCCCAACTGTTCTTTGTTCGCTAACGCCTTCTGGCAGTTTCTTCTGCATTATTTCACTCCCGGAAAGAAGTAGAGTCCAGCGAAGATAATGAGCGAGCAGAGCAGGAGATTGGCGAAGCTCACTGGTACCAGCACTTTCCACTCAAGTCGCATAAGCTGGTCGACTCGGAGCCGCGGGAATGTCCAGCGTACCCACATCATGACGAAAATCAGAAAAGCAGTCTTTCCCAGAAACCAGATGATCGGCGGGATGAAATCCATGACCATATTAAAGGTCTCGAATGTTCCGATATGCAAGGGCATCCAGCCACCTAGAAAAAGTGTCGCAGCGATTGCCGCGGTGATGAACATGTTGATGTATTCAGCAAGAAAGAAAAATGCGAAGCGAATTCCGGAAAACTCGGTATGAAAGCCGCCGGTCAGTTCACTTTCTGCTTCCGGCAAATCGAAAGGCGCGCGATTGATTTCTGCCGTTGAAGCGATGAGCAGAATAAGAAAGCCGATCATCGCCGGCAGATGTCCGCGCCAGATCCACCAGCCCGACTCCTGACTTGCGACAATTTCCGAAAGCTGCATCGAGCCAGCAAAAAGACTCACGATCAGAAGTGAAATCGTCACTGAGATTTCATACGAGACAAACTGTGCACCGGAACGCATGGCACCAAGCAACGACCATTTATTATTCGAGCTCCAGCCACCGAGCAGAATGCCGAGCACTCCGAATCCGCTGACCGCAGCGAGGTAGAGTACGCCCACTTCCAGATCGATGATCTGCACTCCCGGTGCAAAGGGGATCACGATGAGGGCAAGAACCGTCGCAAGGATACTCATGACCGGCGCGATGAAAAAGAGTGCCCGATCAGCACCAGTGGGAACCGTATCCTCTTTCATGACGAGCTTGATGGCATCAGCGATGGTCTGAAGTGTTCCATGCCAGCCAACTCGCATCGGACCGAGCCGACATTGAAAATGAGCGGCGACTTTTCGTTCGGCATAGACCAACCCAAGCCCCATGAGACTCATGAATGCGATGATGCCGATGAGTGATGCAGCGATGTAGGTCGCCGCTAGCCAGGGCTCGGCGGCGAGAGTCTGCTCGGTCTTTTCGGCGATACTTAGCGTGGTGGCGAGATGTGGCAATAGTGGATAGGTCATGATGCTACCTGTCGATATCCGGTATGACGAGATCAAGCGATGACACATTAGCGACAAGATCGCCGATTCGTCCACCGCGACTCATGCAATCGATGGCCCAGAGATTATTGAAATTGGGGCTGCGCAGATGTATCCGATAGGGATGATCAGACCTTCCATCTGAAACGATGACGACACCAAGGATACCGCGGGCGGTTTCGAGCTGACTACTCCAGATTCCCTCCGGAAGGACAATCTTCTTCGCCGGTTTCATCAGCATCGTTTTTCCCTCTGGAATATCATCGATCAACTGCTCAACAATGGAGATCGATTGACGCATCTCAGCTACTCTCACCCAATAGCGATCCCAGCAATCTCCGACCGATCCAATAGGAACCTGAAAGGAGACCTTGTCATACGCGCCGTACGGATGTGACTTTCGAAGATCATAGGGGACGCCACTGGCGCGCAGCGGCGGACCCGTCACACCAAGTGAAATCGCATCAGACTCATTCAGGATACCGATGTTGCGAGTACGCTCGCGCAAGATGAGATTATCAGAGAGGAGAGTGTCATACTCCGATAATTTTGATTTTATCTCCGCGACAGCTGCTTTCACTCGGTGAACAAAGTTGGGATGAAGATCGGTCATCACCCCACCCGGCTGGATATAGTTCATCGTCAGGCGACATCCGACAGTCTCTTCAAAGACATCTGTCAATAATTCCCGATCACGAAAGCCATACAGGAAAGGGGTGAAGGCTCCCAGATCCATGCCGAGTACTCCCCACCAGAGGAGATGACTTTGCAATCGCTCAAGTTCGGCCATGAGGGTGCGAATAGCATGAATGCGATCATTCAGTTCAGTCTGCGTCGCTTGCTCGACAGCCATCGCGACTCCCCAGTTGTTCATCATTGCCGACAAATAATCCATCCGGTCAGTGAGATAGACAAACTGACGATAGCTCAGACTCTCCCCTACCTTTTCAATACCGCGATGAATATAGCCAAGAACCGGAACGACCTCCCTGATCGTCTCCCCATCAAGCCGAAGCATGAGCCGAAGTACGCCGTGTGTCGCCGGATGCTGCGGCCCCATATTGATGAAGTATTCCTGAGTCCCCTGCGCTCCCTGATCCGGCGAGCCGATTGCGACTCGCTGAGCAAGGGTGGTAACCTGCACGCTCACGAGTGTTCTCCTTCAGCTTCGCGAGTGAGCATGTGATCGTCGACATAGTCTTTGCGGAGCGGAAATCCCTGCCAGTCATCTTCGAGGAAGATGCGCCGCAGATCCGGATGTCCGTCATACTCTATACCAAACAGATCGAAGACTTCCCGTTCCTGCCATTCGGCGATTTTCCAGATACCGCTAACCGTTGGTATAACGGGAAGAAGGCGGGGAATTGTCACTGTCACGAGCAAGCGATGCGGGTAGTTCATCGAATGAAGAAAATAGAGCAATTCAAATTGCTGATTATCTATTCGATCAACGGCAGTGTGAGAAAAAAGAACTGAGAAGTCGAACTCAGGATTAGACTTCAAATCGCTCATGACCGTCAGGAGCGAAGATGCATCAATCGAGATTGCAGGATAGTCAGATTTTCCAGAGTAGGGGGAGATACCTGCAAAGCGAGAACAGAGAGCACTTACCAATGGGGAGACGACGTCGCCTGAGGGGACCGCATCACTCGCAGTGGCATTCGAATCACTCATCTGCTCTGCTCTTCGGTGTCATCTTTGTCAACGATCTTGCTGCTGACATTCGAAGGATTTGGCCACGGCAGGGAGCTTCGTTTCTTTTCGATATCAAAAGTCGCATCGACCAGAAGAAGCTCTTCCATCTCCTTACTTAGATCTTCCATTGAGATATCAGGAGGGAGAGCAGCAAGTACCGGTTTCTGTCTGATATCGGGGTGTCGCACGGTCTCCCCCTGACGAATCATCTTTTGCAACGTGAGGATGCCATAGAAGAGTGCCTCCGGCCGTGGGGGACAGCCCGGTACGTAGACATCGACCGGAATAATCGTATCAACACCACGAACCGTCGTATATGACTGATAGACAAATGGGCCACCTGAAATGGTACAGGCACCGGTGGCGATCACATAGCGGGGTTCGGCCATCTGCTCGTACAATGTGCGCAGACGCGGAGCCATCTTCTTCACGATGGTTCCTGCGACAATAAGCAGATCTGCCTGTCGTGGCGAAGGGCGAGCGACTTCCGCGCCGAACCGGGCGATATCGTGACGTGATGCGCCAGTGGCCATCATCATTTCGATGGCACAGCAACTGGTGCCGAATGTCAGAGGCCAGAGAGAATTTGATCGGGCCAGATTGATGACCTGATCAAGTCGGCTGATGACAAACGATCCTCCCGGAAATCGTTCGACCGCAGGTTCGGAGTCGTCATTCATACCCATTCGAGAATCCCCTTCTTCCAGGAATAAATTAAAGCGAGCAATAGTATGAAGATGAAGAGGAAGACGGAGATCAATCCGGCCAGTCCGATCTCTCTGAAGATCACTGCCCAGGGAAAGAGAAAGGCCGCTTCGACTTCAAAAATCAGAAAAAGAAGAGCGAAGAGATAATAGCCGACATTGAAATGCACCCATGAAGGACCAATGGTCTCTTCACCGCACTCGTACGGGTTTCCTTTGACTCTGTTTGGTCGACGTGGTGAAAGAAGTCGGGAGGCAAGAATCCCACCACCGACCAGTGCGACCGATGTCAGTGCAAACAGGATGATGAATAAAAATTCCATAGCGTAGGTCTACTTTCTCATCCCTCCTGAGTCAGTCCGTACGGGCAGCGCGATTATGCTAAACAGGCAACTCGTACCAATTGTCATCCGGGACCGACCAGACTTCACCGGCATGGAGCAGATCATACAGATCTGTCCGTCCCGCTTTGGCCGCCACTTGATCCTCTTGCCAATGGACCTCTTCATCGTAGACAGGTGCGTCAACCTGACGAAAGATGCCAAGAGCGTAGGGGAATTTCGGATATTCCAGTTGAGCGAGCTTCTGGGCAACTGTTGCATCGCTGCGATGCATGTCATGGACCAGCAACTGCGATTTGTCGACTCCGGGATCATTGACATTGACTATTTCAAGATCGAAATCCTTTACACGAAAACCCTTCTCACGGTTTTCACCGAAGAGAAGTGGCTCGCCGTGGACGAGTGTGACGGTATTTGTTGCGCGGTTACTCTTCTTCGTAACTTCGGCCCAGATGCCTTCGTTGAAGATGTCACAATCCTGCAAAACTTCGATCAGTGCGACCCCTTTGTGTTTGTAGGCAGCGACCATCATATCAGTAGTCATCGCATTGTCAGTTCCAGGGACACGGGCGACAAAGGTTGCTCCACAAGCGAGTGCGAGACTGACCGGATTCACGGGTGATTCCACTGCTCCATACGGGGTCGATTTCGTGACATGTCCCTTCGGTGATGTCGGCGATACCTGACCCTTAGTGAGTCCGTAGATCCGATTGTTCAGGAGAAGCATCTTGATATTCGGATTGCGCCGCATGAGATGCATGAAATGATTCCCGCCGATTGAGAGTCCGTCTCCGTCGCCGGTTACTACCCAGACCGATAGATCTGGACGAGTCATGCGCACGCCCATTGCCAATGCCGGGGCTCGTCCATGAATGCCATGGAATCCGTAGGCACGCACATAGTGCGGAAATCGTGATGAGCAGCCGATCCCGGAAATGATTGCAAGTTTTTCAGTCGGTAGTCCGATCTGTGCCATCGCCGCCGTGAAGCTCTTCAAAACGCCATGATCACCACATCCGGGGCACCAACGGGGGTCGGTGCCACTCAGATAGTCTTTTCTTTCAAGGACGACATTCATGATATCACCCCAAGCTCTTTCTCGATCATTTCTTCGATTTCGCTGATTCTGAAGGGGGTCCCCTTCACTTTGTTGAACTTCTTGAGTTCAACGAGATACTCCGCACGCATCTTCGTCCAGAGTTGTCCGAGATTGTTTTCAGCAATGACTCGCTTCGGGAATCGCTCCAGAATCGCTTCCAGATCTTTCGGGAATGGATTCAGGTGTCTCAGATGAATCGAGGCTACCGGATGACCGATGGCATTCTGATTCAGTACCGCACGTGTAATTGCGCCGTACGAACTTCCCCAACCGATAATGAGCAGTTCCGCGTTCGGATCCCCTTCAATTTTGAGTCGTGGGATGTTATTGCTGACTCGATGGATTTTCGCTTCGCGGAAGGCAACCATCTTCTCATGGTTCTCAGCCGTCAGATCAATTTCACCAGTCAGATCACGTCGTTCCAGACCTCCGATACGGTGTTCCATCCCCGGGGTACCGGGTTTGATCCAGGGGCGTGCCAGAGTAATCGGATTTCGGCTATACGGCTGTAGCCGATCGGTAGTCTCCAGAAACTCGGCAGGGAAGTGGGGTAGTTCACTTATATCCGGAATACGCCACGGCTCTGAACCGTTCGCAATGTAGCCGTCACTAAGAATGATGACGGGTGTCATGTACTTGATTGCGATTTGCGCTGCCTCAATGGCAGTGTCAAAGCAATCTTTCGGTGAACTTGCTGCAAGTACCACCGCCGGAGATTCCCCATGACGAGACCAGAGTGCCTGATAGAGATCGGCCTGTTCCATTTTGGTTGGAAGTCCGGTCGATGGGCCACCACGTTGTACATTAATAATCACAAGGGGTAGCTCAGCGGCTACAGCGAGATTAATGAACTCGGTCTTAAGAGACATCCCCGGACCGGAAGTGGTAGTCACACCGAGTGCTCCGGCAAACGATGCCCCAATTGCTGCTCCCACTGCCGCAATCTCATCCTCTGCCTGAAACGTAGTAATCGGGAACTCTTTATGTTTGCTCAGTTCGTGCAGAATATCCGAGGCAGGTGTGATTGGATAGCTGCCGAGGAAAAGCCGCAGACCGGACTGATGTGCCGCCGCGATTAGTCCTAACGAAAGAGCTGAATTGCCGTTCAAGTAGCGATAGCTCCCTGGCTTGCGACTTCGTTTTGGTTGAACAATGTAGCTGGTCGTAAAGAGCTCAGTAGAGTCACCAAAATTGTAGCCCGCGACGAGAGCGGTTGAATTCGCTTTCAGCACACTTTCATCTTTTCCGAAATGACGATTGATCCAACCGAGTGGATTCTCAAGTGGTAAACTGAATAACCAGCAAACCAGCCCAAGGGCGAAGAAATTCTTTGATCGTTCGACCTGTGTACGAGGGGGATTGAGCGGTTCCAGTGCAGCACCAGTGAGATGCGAAATGCGAATCGAATAGACTTTAAAATCGGATACAACGCCGTTCTTCAGTGGATTCTCGCTGTATCCGGCCTTTTCCAGATTCTTTTCGGTAAAAGCATCTTCGTTGGCGATAATCATCCCGCCGGGGCGCAGCGTATTCAGATTTGCCTGCAGTGCGGCGGGGTTCATCACCACCAGCACATCAACAAGATCACCGGCGGTATAAACGTTTTGCGGACCGATGTTGACCTGAAATCCGGAAACACCGGCGACAGTTCCGGCAGGGGCGCGGATCTCCGCCGGATACTCAGCGAGTGTCATCACATCATCGCCGAACATTGCCGAAGCATTGGCAAAGCGGGTACCGAGCAGTTGAATTCCGTCTCCGGAGTCGCCGGCAAAACGAATGGTCGTGATATCACGTTCACTGGGTTGAGGACGACGTTCCTTCAGAGATTTTATCGACGAGGCAAGTGTTGTGTTCGTCTCCTTTGAGGATTGCATACACTCCCACCCTTAGCGTCTGAAATGTGAAGGATAGTTATCCGGGATGTTCTTATTCGGATGTAGCATCTTAGCCCGTGCCAGGAGAATCGGCTCTGCCTCTTTCCGGTCCGGATCGGTGATACAACTATCTACCGGACAAACATCCGCACACTGCGGCGTGTCATAGAAACCAACACATTCCGTGCATTTCGCCGGATCAATGACATAAATATCAGCTCCGGCAGAAATCGCTTCATTCGGACAGGGTTCCACACATTTGTCACAGAGGTTACAGTCGCTGGTGATGATATAAGCCATGATCTCTCTCCTTTTCTGACGATTCGTCACTCACACCTTGCGAGTGAGATCGAATCAGATCACTGCGTGGTCAGTTCTGACACACACCTTATGTATAATACATTTTCATCGACACGCCATTGATTTCACTCACATGAAAACAACTTTTCGCATGGAATAATAATCGAATATCTATTGGTATGTATTTCTTTCACTCTGTTTACCACTAATTGCCCAATCATTACCACAGAGTATAGATAGCAGAAAATGCATACTTCAACTGTGTGATTAAAAAAACTCCAGAATTATATTCATTTCCTGATCGAAACTCTTCGCATTCGCAAAAGTTGCATTATTATTCCACACGCTACTCGTCGATACAGAAAGAATGAATGATATGCAGTCAAGATCAATTCCTTTCCCCGGTGAACTCACCACGATGGACGGCAGCGAGGCTGTCGTCTGGATCGAAATCAACGCCTGCTCAGGTGCATCGAGCTATCCCATCACCCCATCCAGTAACATGGGAGCAGGATTTCAACAAGCAGTCGCAGACGGTAAGTCAAACTTATGGGGGGAGAAGCTTGTCTTTCTCGAACCAGAGAGTGAGCATTCCGCCGCAACAGTCTGCGAAGGGTATGCCGCCTCCGGCGGACGGGTGACCAACTTTACTTCAGGGCAGGGGCTAATCCTGATGAAAGAGGTGCTCTATACCATCGGAGGGAAACGCCTCCCCGTAGTTTTCAATATTGGTGCTCGCGCGATGACGGTTCACGCGCTGAATGTGCATGCCGGACATGATGACATCATGGGGGTCGCCGATTGCGGCTGGGGGATGCTCTTCGCGCGTAACGCACAGGAAGCCGGGGATCTCTGTTTGATATCTCGTCGTGTGGCAGAAGATTCCTATACCCCGTTCTTCAATATCCAGGATGGCTTTCTTACCACTCATACGGTCGAAGATGTTCGCCGACCCGAAGCTGAGTTGATCAAATCATTTCTGAGACCTCCTGCTGAAGCTCTGGTCAATCTGATTGATCCAAGTCATCCGGTTATGAGCGGAGTAGTGCAAAATCAGGATGCCTACATGCGGGGGAAGATCGCCGGACGAGCTTTCTACGCACCAATCAAAGCAAATCTCAAAAAGGTCTTCGCCGAGTTCACGAAGCTGACCGGAAGGCACTACGATTTTATCGATACTTTCCAGATGGAAGATGCCGAGTATGCCATCGTCGGGATGGGCTCCTATATGGAGACCGCTCGCGCTGCTGTACGCGCCCTGCGTGAGAAGAAGGGGATCAAAGTCGGAGTTGTGAATATCACCTCCTATCGTCCCTTCCCCGGACCGGAACTGGTT
The DNA here is from genome assembly GCA_964518635.1 of uncultured Ignavibacteriales bacterium. Lineage (GTDB taxonomy): Bacteria > Zixibacteria > MSB-5A5 > GN15 > FEB-12 > CAZFGK01. The sequence continues at coordinate 72,459 of CAZFGK010000003.1, read as the reverse complement.
GAGGCATTGAAAAATGTCAAAGCGATTTCAGTTCTTGAGCGGATGGATGACTCCAACGCCCCTGAAAATCCGCTGGCACGGGAAATCAAAGCGGCCTTTGCTGATGCCCTCTGGGGGCATCCCGATTTCACAAAGACCTCGCACATGCCGGTGATTCAGCATGGGGCAGGAGGACTTGGCAGCTATGATGTTCGCGTCCATGACATGCAGGCAATCGTAGAGAATCTGGCAAAAGGAAAAAGCGGGAAACTTCGTTTTTGTCTGGGGATCGACCACCCCGACACCCTTCAGTGCAGTGATCCTGAAATCGATACGCGATCAAAGGACTCCTTCGCCATGCGCGGCTACTCAATCGGTGGGTTTGGTTCGATTGCCACCAATCGGGTGATTGCATCAGTCTGCTCCGAGCTTTTCAACATGAGTGTGCAGGCCTATCCGAAGTATGGTGCGGAGAAAAAAGGGATGCCGACGATGTACTTCATGGCGGCAGGACCGTCACATATCGAGACGCATCAGGAACTCAAAGATGTCGATTTTGTCGCGATCAATGATGTGAATGTCTTTCTCCGCGGGAATCCTCTTAATGGACTCAGTCCGGCTGGCGGAATCTTCCTGCAAACTCAGCACGCCCTTGCCGAGGATATCTGGGCAGAGTTGCCGGAAAAATATAAAGAGATCATTCGCACCAACGGTTATCGCCTCTATGGGCTCGATGCCATGTCAATCGCCCGGACTGTAGCACGATCGGGAGAACTGATCAATCGCATGCAGGGGATTGTACTACTTGGAGTCTTTTTGCGGGTTACTCCACTGGCACGAATCCGTGGCCTGAACGAAGATGATCTGCTCGGGGGTATGGAGAGAATTCTGACAAAGACCTTTGGAAAACGTGGATCAAAGGCGATAGAAGATAACATGACCTGTATTCGTCGCGGATTCCACGATGTGATTTCGGTTACACCAATGTATCAGGAGAGTATGCAAGATGCCTGGAGATAAAAATATACCCGAGCGGAACAGCAGCCAGATGACCGATCTGCGTTCGCGCGATCTGCATGATTTCAAGAACACCATTTTGGAACAATACCTTACCGGTAATGAAGATCACGGCATTGTTGCTGATGAACGATCAGCCCGTTCACTGATGCCCCCGTCCACCGCCAAAGAGCGGAGTTTCGCTGCGATCTCGCCGGAGATTCCGGAATTCTTTGCGGCCTCCTGCGTTGCCTGCATGGAGTGTGTGATACTCTGTCCTGATGTCGCGATTCGAACACGTGCGGTTACACCCGACAAGTTGGATGAGAGTCTGAGCAAGATCGAGGATGAAGAAACACGTCGGCAGTTGCAGGCCAATTTCCTCAAGACCCGCAAACTCTGGAATGCCTTCGAAAGCAAAGGGGAGACTCCAGCCTACTTCTCACTCTGGATCGATCCGGATCGGTGTAAGGGATGCGGAGTCTGTGTTGAAGTCTGCGGCTCACGTAGCGCACTCAAGATGATCCACAAAGAGCCGGAACAGATGAAACGCTATTCCGATCAGATGACCTTCATGCGGGAATCATTGCCGCCGACGCGTGATGAACATATCAATGAAAAGCGAATCACCGACCTCTATTTGAAAGAGCAGTGCTGGGTTTGTCAGGGGGGCTCCGGCTCCTGTGCCGGATGCGGAGAGGTCTCGGCGATCAACATGGCGTTGACTGCGACCTCAGTAAAATACGGTAAAGATATCGCCATCGTTGCCTCGACTGGCTGCAACTCGGTCTACAGTGCGACCTACCCGTACAACATCTTTGATGTCCCGTGGACAAATTCCCTCTTTGAAAATGCCCCCGCGATGGCGATGGGGGTGCGGATGCGTCTTGATCAGAACAAAAAAGATTCGACCAAGATCTGGGTGATCGGTGGTGATGGCGCGATGTATGACATCGGCTTCCAGTCACTCTCTCGCATGCTCACCACCAGCATGGATATCAATGTGCTGGTCCTCGACACGCAATCCTATTCTAACACCGGCGGGCAGGCCTCGACCGCGACATTCCTCGGACAGAATGCAAAGATGAGTGTGCATGGCTCTGAATTGCCTGGAAAAATTGACCGGCGCAAAGAGCTGGGACTGCTTGCCATGAACCATCCGAATGTCTTCGTCGCACAGGTTTCGCCTTCGTATTACACGCACTTTTTCAAGGCAGTGATTGGCGCCCTTGAATTTCCGGGACCATCGGTGATCATCGCCTATTCTGCCTGCACACCGGAACATCAGATTGCCGACAACATGAGTTACGAGCGCGGATTTGCAGCGGTCAACAGCCGCGCCTTTCCGCTTTTCGTGCATGATCCGCGTGGTGGCGCAACATTCCGGGAACGACTCAGTCTTGCTGGGAATCCGTCCAGCGACAAGGACTGGCATGTCGATTCCAAAACCGGAGAGAAGCAGGACTTTGTCTGGTTCGCGCGTGGTGAAGGACGGTTCTCGAAGCAGTTTAATGCGGATGGAAATCCCTCAGATGCGCTCCTGCTCTCACAGGATGACCGTCTGCGCTACTGGCATCTGCTTCAGGAGTTGGCGGGACTAAGAAACGGAGCAGCCGCGACAACTCACTAGCATCCTTTTCATTTACGCTTTGATTCGGAAATGCCCTCGGATAGGAATATACGGGGGCGTTGATATGATTGACATTTTTCCAGCCAGATCGTTATCTCTCTTAAAAGGAGAACTTACAGATGGCAATCTACACAGACTTTTTTCTGCTCGCAGTCCCGAAAGGGAAATTGAGTGCATATCGCAAACTCGCCAGCGAGTTTGGCAAAGTGGCGAAGGACTATGGTGCGCTTGCCTATCGCGAGTTTGTGCAGGATGCGGTCGACCCGAAGACTCTCGCTTCATTGGGGAAGTCAGTTGGATTGAAGAAATCGGAAGTAGTGATTTTTTCTTACATCCACTATTCATCAAAGGCAACCCGCAACAGCATCATGAAAAAGATGATGACCGATCCGCGACTACTTGCAATGTCAAAGAAGAAGTCCCCTGCTGACATGAAACGAATGATCTACGCCGGTTTCAAACTTCTCTATGAAATGAAGCCGAAGAAATAGAGGCGAACAGTTCTCAAGAAATCGAACTACCAGTGATGTGTATCAGGTACTCTCACTGGTAGTAGTATGGTGTCGCCTTCGCCCATTTGGAGTCTTTGTAGAGTCGATGGAGTCGTTGGAAGGCGGCTTTGCTTCGCGCAAATGCTGAATCAGATCGGTCGACATAACTCCAGTCAAGTCTCTCGTGTGCGAACGACTCGGATCTTCCACCCATCACAATGTAATGAAGCGATTTCGCTTCAGCTTCGGATCGGATACCCTTCTTTCTGGAAAGAGAAATCGCCTTATTAAATAGTGTCAGTGGTCGTATGAGCGAGTCCGAACGGTGCTTGGGAAAGCTGCAAACGGTGCAGCGAGGAAGTAGAGCTTCTTCCCCGCTTGCACCCCATGGCGACAAGAATTCTCCGATTTCTGGGTTACGTCCTTCGAGAGAAATCTGAAATTGATATTCGCCCAGATCTGCCCATGGAGCCGGCTCTCCGGGAGAATTTACCACTGCCTGAACAAACTTCTTTGCACCTTCCAGTGGCCCTAACGACTCCTTTTCACCGAGAATCAGGAATTCTTTATATCGACCAAGCAGGATTAAGCGACGACTCAGCTCTTGAACGAACATAGAACGGAATGTTCCCGAAAGCCTACTACCTGCAAGTGCCTGCTTCAGTTCAGCAGTCTCGAATCCGAAAGTGACAAATGATCTGATCTGCGTATTATCGGCACCTGTCATCAATGGGCAACCTGGCGTATAGGGTGGGGTATCTAACTGATCTCCTATCCTGGCCTTAGCTAGGAATGGTGAAGCTTCTGAGAATAGCCGTAAGCCTTGTCCAGCATTCAATGAAGCGACTGCAAGTTCAACTGCAAGAGTTGCATTGGGACATCTCTCGTACATTTCGTACAGGACTTGAATCTGACTTTCTGACCTGCCTGTATGACCAAAAGCCCGTGATCGAAGGAGCTGCGTGCTTAACCACATGATCGTCGAAACGTCAGGAACGGAATCTGACACGGCAAGTACAGAGTCGTAGCTCTTAAGTCGATAGTACCCGACTGCAAGGACAAATTTCAGCAACCCTGGATAAGAAAGAAAATCTTTTTCACGTTTAGAAATGGCATGAAGCTCTTCTACGGTTAACAATTGAGTGTCAATAGCTCGGTATCCAACGAGCAATGGTGGGTCCACGCTGACGTCGATATGACCAGTGAAGTGTTTCCTGAATTCATACAAGAAATCCGCTCTCAAATCTGGTTCGAGCATTGGCTCTGATGACATCGAGTTCGGACCGGTTTGTACCATATGCCTGATAGAATTGCGAGTAGACTCCCAACGATAGTTCGAGTGAAGTGTACGTCGAGTGGCATGGACATTTGGCGAGTGCATACGTTGTTTCAATGCCTGATTCAGTTCAACGGTACGATCTGAAAGTAGGAGTATGCGACGGTTGAGATCACTCGCTGAACGGGAGTAGTAACCTTGAGGGTACTCACTCAAGTATCGCTGAAATGCTGAGTCAGCTTCAGATAAGCGTGCATGATCCACCTTACTGACTGGAAACCCTTTTGGATATTGAAATTCATATCCATGAAGGTCTTTCTGAGCAGCGATGAGGTTGCAGCGGGCGATCATGTAAGTTGATGCTTCATGAACCCATGAATAGTGATCGTTCCTGGGTGACTTCTTGTACTTTTTCTGCTTCTTGCCCAGGCTATCTCGAAGATGCTCATAAATAATCAACGCCGAGTCAGTGTTCGCACTGTGAAACATTTGTGACGCGCGGAGATACGACTGATATGCGTCATGCTCTGTGCTATCGCTTATTCGTCTTGCAGCCGAATCGCTTGGCGGAAGATCCATCGGCAGTAAAGCTAGGTAACTATTCCATAGGATTTCAGCCATTTCTCGATGGCCGTACTGATGCTCGCTCTCGTCAGTAAACTCAATGTCGATGTATCTCGGTTGTGGAAAAAGCGGACGAAAAATCGGATAGCACGCTCTGGTCTCACAAGCCATAGAAACAACAAGAAGTAGTGCAGAAGATATCATGAACTTCATTCGTGTACCCCTTTTGAAACAAAGTAGAGAATTCCAACACAGTTGGAGGATTGCTTTAGCTGTTGAACTTCTGGAGGTGCGTTGACGTTGCTGAGAAGTCCGATTCGAAATGGCGAGCCGATTCCAGGGAGTCGAACTGATATCTCCTTGAGTTGCTCAACATAACTGTTACCATGATAGAGTTGAAAGACAAGCTCATCAACGCTTTTCGCCAGTTCTGTAAGTGCTTCGGGATTCCCGGATAAAGCCCAGTCGCCGAGAGCCGTCGAGCTGAGAAAACATTGATCAGGTAGTATCGCAGAAAGAGTACGGAGGTATTCGGTATACTCCCTTATTCGGTTCGTCGGGCAATCGAAGTCTATTTGTAATCCTGACACTTTTATTCCATGCTTTGCCCATCGAAGGTAATCTCGTCGGTAAGTCGAATCCACTACCTGAGGATCGACCAATGCTCCTTCGAATCGGTAGACCAAGATTAATCGGCTACAATTTATTGGATGGGGATATACTCCCAGATGCTCAAAAATAAAGTGCTGATCGTTTGCGAGAAAATGACCCTGAAGCACATATAATTCTGAGTTGGGTGGTGCGAGATCCGGCGTGATTCCAGCCCAGAGCCAATAGCCAACCGATTGCGAACGGTTCTCTGATCCTCCCGAATCAGTGATTCTAAAGATCAATGCCGCCAGAGCGACAGAAAAGAGGATTCCCCATTGAGCTTTCACAGTACCTGCCGATGTTTCCAACTTTCGTGCCGTAGTTATACCGCATCAGTCCTCGGAGATCGTCACAAAACTTCACGTATTGAAAAAAAACTGACGAAAGGGAGAATTTCCTACTTCCCATCCGCGCCGGGGTGAGCGAACGCCCCCTGTTCGACGCCGGGAAGCATTTGACGGTACCGTTCGTCACTGACACCATTCTCCCACGGCCCAAAGAGCTTCACGGTGAACAGTGTTCCCCAGAAGAAAACCAGCATCGCGACCGCCCACTGTTTTGAACTGAGTCGAAATTTCCGGTGTCCGGCAATTTGAATGGTATTCGAGACAGGGCAGGAATCAACACACGCCATGCAGCCGGTACATTCATCCGACCAGACCTGCTTCACGTTCTTGATCTTGATAAATGACGGACAGACACGGGTGCAGACTGCGCAGTCGATACAACTGCTGCTGTTGCGGGTGATACGGGTCGGGGAGAAAAAACCGGCGATGCCGACCAGTGCACCATAGGGACACAAATACCGGCACCAGAATCCGCGAATGATCAGCGACATGAGAAAGAGAAAACTGATCACTCCAAGAGATAGCATAGAGATGTCGGTAAAGAATCTCAGCATGAGCAGATCGGATACAACGTTGTAATCAGAATAGACAAATGACTTGATCGCAGCCGGAGTCATCTGAAAGAAAATCGCCCAGGCAAAGAAGAGGAGGAGCAGATATTTCAGTGATCGTAGCGGCCAGTCGAGCCAGGACGGAAGTTTGAGTCTCCTGCCAAAGACTCGATCAGAAATATCTCCAAGCATTTCAGAGATAAATCCAATGGGGCAAATCCAGGAACAAAATGCACGCCTGAAAATAAACGAGGTCACGAGGATTGTCGCAAAGATGATAAAACCGGAGGGGTGAATTTCATTGATGATCCCGGTTTCAAAAAAATGTCGGACCGAAACGAGCGCACCGATCGGGAGCCATCCCTCAACTCCGGGTGGTCTGCTCACTGCGAGGGTTGAATATGGAGATTCAAGATGTAGTACCCAGATATAAAACTGAATGCCGATGAGAATATTCAGCATCAGCGAAAATAGCTGGGCATAGAATCGCAGCGACTGAACACCATGTAGTTTTCGATTCGGTTTTGCAATCGCGGGGATGTTTTTGACGAGTGTCATGACAACAGTGCGAATCTCTCATTCGCAAATGAGAATATAGCTCGCGGCGTGTGAAAAACAAACAGTTCCAAATGAAATGCAGACAATGCAGTACTGGGTAGTAGAGTATTTCGCTTTCATGAAACATTGGTCTGAGATTTTCGTTATGTAGGCATGTTGACGATTATCCTCTGGGTTCTTCTTCTGATCATCTGCTGGCCGCTGGCGTTGATTCTCTTGATTCTCAGTCCGATTCTCTGGTTGCTGCTGTTGCCTTTTCGGCTGCTCGGCATCGTAATTGAGGGAGTCTTCGAATTCATTCGCGCCATTTTTCTTTTTCCGTCACGAATACTCAACGGTAGATCTAAGTAGCCGTCGCTACATCATTCCACGATATCCTAGAACGGCAAATCGTAACTTCTTACCTCGCAGCCTGTTGTCCTGCAATAGGATAGCTTGACAAGTCTGACATCCTGAGGTATACTCCAAAAATTGGTCCGGCGTCGCGCAAGCGAGAGCCGAATGAGCAGCTCATTCTCGAAAAGAGATCGGAGTCAGGTAGTGGGTTTCAAATCTTCCCATCAATCTCAATCATTCATGGCTTTCTTGCTCTTATTGGGATTGCTGCTTGCAATTTCCAGTCCATCTGAAGCCGCTTCGGTGTTCACCGTTACAAACACAGCTTCCAGCGGAGCCGGTTCTCTTGCCAAGGCGATCGACACGGCAAACAGTACCGTGAATGTCGGTGGTCCGGACACGATCAAATTTGCAATTGCAGGTGCCGGACCGCACACCATTACTACTAACTCCTCCTTTTTCATAACCGATCAGGTGACTATCAATGGTTTTACAGAGCCAGGGTCGAGTGCGAACACCCTGCCAACCGGCAACAACGCAGTCTTCAATATTATAGTTAGTAAGACAGGCGGACCGCCTAACCCGGTGTTCGAAGTCACCGGTGCGGGTACCCTAATCAAGGGTCTCAGAATAATTTCCGGTGGAGCAGGAAGTCCACGCGGAGTAGCGTTCAATTCGCGTGATTGTAGCATAGAGGGGTGCGTCGTAAGCAACGCAAGTGGTGGTGCAATTGAGTTAAATGCCAACGCATGTCGTGTCGGCGGAAGCTCAGCAGCTGCGCGCATGATTGTTCAGACGTATGGAACGCAGGGTGTGCTCATTGCTGCAGAGAGTTGTGTTGTTCAGGGGAGCTTTATCGGAACCAATCTTACGGGCACTTCAGCCGTAAGCAACACTGGTTCTGGAGTCTATGTAACAGCAAAGCATGCCACCATCGGCGGCGAAGCAGTCGAAGAACGCAATGTGATTTCCTCCAATTCTGTCAACGGCATTGACCTTCAGGTTGGTGCAGACTCTTGCACAATTGTCGGGAATCACGTTGGCGTGGATACAAGCGGTACGCTTAGCCTGGGTAACGACGCCAATGGAGTTTCAGTGTCTGGTGACTTTGCGATCCTCACAGACAACGTCGTCTCAGGTAACACAATTGACGGGATCGTTATCAATGGGGATTCATCAATAGTAACCGGGAATTTGATTGGCACAAATGCCGCTGGCACTGAAGAACGTTTCAATGGTCGATTCGGCATCTGGGTACTGGGGACCGGAAGTGTCATCGGCGGGCTAGACAGTGAACTAGCAAAACGAAATGTCATTTCAGGCAATGGCGATGATGGGCTAGAACTCTACAATTCCTCAACTGTCCTTTCCAACTACATTGGGCTCAACAAGACCGGAACGGCAACAATTCCAAACGGAAATCATGGCATCGGCGTCGCAATACAATCGAGCAACATTGGTGACGTAGACGCGACCTGCTATGTATCCGGGAACACAGCAAATGGTATTGCCGTTTTCCACTCATCCGGAGTCCGATCAACTATTACTAATTGTATCATCGGCCTCAAACCGGACGGAACTGCCGCCGGAAACGGCTCGACAGGAATAGAAGCATCATTTGATGGCATAACGATCACTGACTGCGTCGTGTCGAGCAACGGATTCTTTGGCATTCATCTCACCCAAAATGCGGATAGTTCGATTGTCACTGGTTGCTACGTAGGGACCGATCCCACCGGAACGACTGCTCGCGGAAATACATTCTATGGAATTTATGTAGATGCAAGAGGTTGCGAAATCGGAACTCCGGGATCAGACCGACGAAATGTGTTCGCGGCAAATGCAAGTTCAGGGGTATATGTTGCAGACAGTGGTTCAGGTTGTATCTTTCACGGCAACATCATCGGCATGGATCGAGAGATGGAATCACAGCTTTCAAATGGAGGGCCAGGCCTTGATATCAAGGGAGCGAGAGACCTAATCGTCGGCGGACCACTGGAATCTCAAAGAAACTTCATAGTTGGTGATACCTTCTCTCCAGCTATACAGATTGGCAGCTCGGCACTACGACCACCTCGACACATTCGCATAATCGGAAATATCATTGGATCCAATGGAGCCCTAGATCCTGGATTTGAGTCTGACTTTGGTTTCAAATTTGTCCAGAGTGCGGATACAATACACATCGGCGGACTCACAACAGACTCCGGTAATACAATCATGAATGCCCAAAGAAACGGGATTGGATTTGCAGCGGGACCAGATCGAAAGTCCATTCGCATACAAAATAACTCGATTCACTCTAATGGTTTGCTTGGGATTTCTCTTGCAACATTTGGTGTACCAACTGCCAACGATCTTCTTGACATCGACAGCGGGGAAAACGACCAGCAGAACTATCCGATACTCGATAGCGCGATTGTTATCGGCGGTTCGACTCATCTCTACGGCAAACTGAACAGCGAGGCATCGCAGACCTACCGCCTATTCTTCTACTCAAACTCCGTTTGTGACTCATCTGGCTACGGCGAAGGGGAAACTCCTCTTCTTAGTTCGCTGCAGTCAACAAACGGCAGTGGGGATGTTACCTTTGAAGTGATTGTTCCTTCTGAAGTATCAATAGGTGCGTTTATCACTTCAACGGCGACAGACAGCGAAGGAAATACTTCCGAGTTCTCTCAATGCGTGCAAGTGAGAATCCCTTCCTTTTCTGTCACACCTACCGCCGACACTGCCGATGTCTTTTTCATTGAAGAGGCCGATCTGGATCGCGACAACCGTCAGGATTTTGTCTTCACCGGCACGACCGCTGACTCTCTGTTTGTTTCCTTCGGCAAACCGGATGGCACCCTTGAATCACCGATCGCGCTTGCAGACATTCAGCGCGCGGATATTACTATCGACTATCTGAATAATGACACGCTGCTGGATATTATGGCGCGAACCTCGACTCAGCTCTACACGCTGCTCAATCTCGGCAGCCGGAATTTCAGTGTCAGTTCGTTGCCACTTGCGCGAGAAGTATTCGATGCTGCGAGCACACAGTTTCCGTCGGTCGCGAGTGGCTATTTCAACAGCGGCTCCGATCTCGATCTGATTCTCTCGCAAAACAGACTCATCTTCGGTGATGGAGTCGGTGGCTATGCTGCTCCGACTACTCTTCCGTTCAGCTTTGACGATGTCGATGTGGCTGATTTCAACAATGACTACATCGACGATATCGTCGTGACACGCGTAGATTCAGCCGTTGTCTATACCAATAACGGTTCAGGAGTCTTCACTCGTACCGGCGAAATTCAGCTCCGACCATTCGTGACCGATTTCACTCGCGTCCGGAGCTCTGTCGATCTCAATCAGGATGGGAAGGCAGATATCGTCACCATCGCGGGCAACAGCACTGGTGCAAATGACACGACCATCGTCACGGCCGCCCTTGGAAACGGTCTTGGTACAGTGACACCAAGTGATACCATTCGTATCACCGGACGTGGACTGAACTTTACCGTCAGCGATATCGACCTCGATAATGATCTGGATATCACCATCATTACTGCCGACACACGCGATCTGGTGATCTACCGCGGTGACAATACCGGAACGTTTACGTTCGAAACGACGATCGATCTCGGGACCGGATCTGGAGCACTGTATGGCTTATCCGGTGGTGATCTTGATAGAAATGGGAATATCGACCTTGTTGCTGGCGGTACTGGCGGGAATAGTATCATCCTCGCCATCAATCAGGCAGCAGCAGGCGCAATCCTCCCCGAAGAGATGGTCGTGACCGCATTTGACAATGCCTTCCTGTCGATTGTCGATCCGAACGGCCTGATTGTCTCAGACAATCTTCAGTCGATTGCCGGTTCAGACTATGGGCGCGTTGATTTCAATGTCAATGGTCAGCTTGATGATCGCGCCTTCAACTATAATCTCATTGACGGCGAGTATGATATTACCGCCGGTTTTCGTCCCGCGCCAATGGGTCCAGTTCGTCTTGATGTCGGTATTGGGATCAACGGGTTTCAGGAACGCACGGTGTTTCAGAACTACAATCCGGGGAGTACCAACCCCGGCGATACGGTCCACTTCCCATTTCAGTATCCGGACAAGACCACTCCCGGCAGTGGTGTGCCAGTCAATACGGCCCAGCCAAATCTGAGCTGGGATACTGATCACGCACCACAGCGAGCATTAGCGATCACCTATCGCATTCAGCTCAGTGCCTATCACGACTTCCGCACGACGTTTATTGATTCGTTTGGGCTGGCATCTCCGGCATTTCAGATTCCGATTCCGTTGGCGGCTGATTCAGTTTATTACTGGCGAGTGGCATTTGGCGACAATCCATTCTCAATCGCGAGTGCATTGTATATTGCGACGCTCGGATGTTGTGTGGGTACAACTGGCAATGCGGACTGTGACGGAACTCAGAGTGTCGACATTGCTGATCTGACTATTCTGGTTGATCACCTGTTTATCAGCTTTACGCCGTTGTGCTGTGCGTCTGAAGGCAACTGCGACGGCAATCCGGGCATTGATATCGGTGATCTGACCGCTTTGGTTGATCATTTGTTTATCAGCTTTGCGCCGTTGGCGAATTGTCAGTAGGAAGTTCGAGCGTTATGCGCTCATGAGCAAGAAGTCGGGTGCAGGAGATGCACCCGACTATCAGGAATGCGGTCGCAGTCCGAGATAGGTGATATCGTCGGACTGCTCGGCATCCTGGCGGAAATCATTGAGAGAATTCTGCAAATTTTCGGACAAGGAAGTGAGGGGTAGATTGGCCGATGCGATCAGCACTTCTTGCAGACGTTCAGACTCGTACATTTCACCCGCTCGATTGGTACATTCGGTGACGCCGTCGGTATACAACAATAGTGTCTCATCCAGCTTCATACTTACTACCTGCGTACGATAGGCATAGTCAGGCAGCACTCCGATGACCGGATCAGAATCATCTCCCACACTTTGAATCTCCCCAGTACGCACAATAAAAGCAGGGAGATGTCCGGCATTAACAAACTGTATGCGCAAATCGGCGCGGTTCAGAATGCCGTAGAAGGCAGTCACATATTGACCAGGGGTCGTAAGGTCGTGCACGAGTCGATTCAGCTTCCCGATCAACTCACCGAGGTCTGGACTTACAACCCCAAAGAGGTGTGAACGAACGACCGCTTGCGCATTTGCCATCACCAGCGCCGCAGGCACCCCTTTTCCGGAGACATCACCAATTGAAAAAAAGAGCGTGTCCGGATTGATGACAAAGAGATCATAAAAATCACCGCCGACTTCGCGGGCAGATTTATTCACGGCGCAGACATCATACCAGCCACCAGAGGCGATCTGCCGCGGGAGGAAACGTTGCTGGATTTCCTGTGCCATTTTGAGTTCCTGCTGTACCGCCATCTCTTTTCGGAAAAGCCCGACATTTTCAATAATCTTGGCCGTCTGCACCACGACAATTTCAAGAAAGCCAGCGTCATCGTCGTCAAAGTCTGCCGAAGGTTTATTGAATAATACCAGAGCACCGAGCAATCCATGCATCGAAGTGAGAGGGACGGCGATCAAAGATCGAATTCCAAGTTTCTCAAACTGGACGCTGCGGAATCGTTTGTCGGTCTTTGGGTCATTGCTGACCAGCTTTGCTTTGTGCTTGAGCATCCACCCCAGGAGTTCCATATTAAGGGAGAACGGCAATTCATTGGTACCGGGCTCGATTCTCCGGATAAAGGTCCGGCAGTTGTCGATCCCGCGGGCATCTTCCGACAACAGGAAGACTGCTCCTTGTGACGCACCAACCCGGCGGAGACTTTGGTCGATGGCAATGCCCGTAATCTCTTCTACCGACATGGTCGAATTCATGGCCGCGGCGATGTCTTTGAGAGAGGAGACATCCTGCAAGGCACGATTCAGTCGCGTCAGGTCAGTAGAATCTGCGCCAGTTCCTGTTCGTTCTTCTGTCATCAGTTTTTCCCTTCAGAGAAACTACCGACGATTCCGACTTCAGTCAATGAGCAGCCCCTTAGCTGATTGGCTCCTGGCATCGTGACCCTTTTGCCACCCGATAGTCAATTCGCCCATTTTCGAATCACTCGGCTGATTGGGGCAGGGGGGATGGGAGTTGTCTATGAAGCGGTCGACAATCTTGACCGTACGGTAGCACTCAAACTCATCCAGACAGGTTCCTCGTCAGAGAGTCAGTTTCACAAACAGTTGGCAGGTGAGGCCCGCCTTGCGGCGAGTATTGATTCCCCTTATGTCGTGCGCATCTGGGAGCAGGGAGTGTGGCAGGGGCAGCCGTACATTTCAATGGAGTATGTCAGGGGGGATGACCTCATGGTCGCAACTTCCGGCTATTCATTGAATCAACTGCTCGATCTTTGTTGCCAGATCGCCTCTGGAGTTCAGGCGGCGCATGACGCTGGACTCATTCATCGTGATCTCAAGCCGGACAATATCAAGATTACATCGTCGGGTATGGTGAAGATTTTTGATTTCGGTCTCGCCCGACGCATTCAATCCGACCAGGAGCATGACGCAACCACTGTTGAGGGGACACTGCACTATCTATCCCCAGAACACCTGATCGGGACTACACTCAGCCATTCTGCGGATTTGTTCAGTCTGGGCATTGTCATCTATCAGCTCTTCACCCGGATATTGCCATTTGAGAGTGATTACGCAGCAGGAATCGTCTATTCCATTCTGCACGAAGACCCGATTCCTCCGGTGGAAGTTCGCCCTCATCTTCCCAAATGGATTGATCCGCTCATCATGACCCTGCTTGCAAAAGAACCGGAGAATCGTTTTGAGCGAGCGAGCAGCATTGTTGATTTCATTACGGCATCACGTTCCGGTCGTCAGGCAGCTGAAGAAAGTTCCTATACCAGACCCAAACGTCGTGTGACCGTCTTCGACTTGCGGAATTTATCTGGTGACAGCTCATGGGACTATGTCTGCAGTGGCTTTTCGGAAGATGCCACTCGCGAGATTGCGCGTCTCACCGATCTGGTCGTCAGTGCCGAGCCGGGTACCGAGATCATTCGTAACATTACCGAGGCATTTGAGCAGTACCGCTGCGATTTTGTAGTTTCCGGGAGTCTGATGAAATGGCAGGATCAGATTCGTCTGCAGATCAGCGTCATGGGGCAGCTTGGAGAAAGGGTTGTCTTTGGACAGACCTATGAACGACCGAGCAGTGATCTGTTTAGTCTCTTGAACCGCGCCTCACGAGATATTGCTCAGGCATTGGCAGATGCAACCGGTACGGTGAGCCGACGTGAGACCGATCGTCGACCCGTTGACGCGATTGCGTATGACTTCTACCTGAAAGGGAGAAGTTACTATCAAAGAAATACTGCCGAAGATCTGGTCTTTGCCGGACGGTTGTTTCAACAAGCACTTGACGCACAGCCCGACTATGCTGCTGCACATGCAGGACTAGCTGATGTTTCTACCTCACAGTATATGACCTACTACGATCGCTCAGCCGAACGAATTGCGGCGGCAAAAGTCAGCGCGGAGAGAGCGATTGAACTTGATGCAACTCTGCCGGAGGCGCATCGGGCTCTTGGTCGCTATTACATGTTCAGTGGAGATCCGGCAAATGCTGAACGGAGTTTTCTGACAGCTATCGAGACCGATCCGACCTTTGCCATCGGCTATCTGACCATCGGTTGGCTCAAGCGCGGGCAAGGGCTCTATGACGAAGCAACCGATTGGGCACAACGAGCCCTTCGTCACGCACCGAATGATCTCGACATTCTTCTCTTGCTTGGTCTGATCAATATCGATCAGCGACGATTTACTCCTGCGGTCGCAACGCTGCATCGTGCAATTGAACTCGGTCCGGATAATGGTCGCGCTTACTACTATCTTGGCATCGCCTACATGAAGCAGGGGAATCTTGAACAGGCTCGCGTTCATTTTAAATCGAGTATCAGATATCAGCGTGATCCAAACTGTTTTATTGATGCTGGTTATGTCAACATGCTACTAGGTGACCTGGATACCGCACGGCGCATGTTCCATGAATCGATTGATCAGAATCATCTTCCATTTGTAGCTGAGTATCTCCTCGGCTTTCTTGAATCTCGCGCTGGAGATAAACCTGCCGCAGAATCGCTCTATCTGAAAAGTCTTGCCCGGGTGGAAGAGCTTCTGTCGACCACCGGATTTGACCCGCAGGTCGAGGCCTATCGTGTATTGATTCTCGCAAGCTTGAAACGACCGGAGGCCAATGAAGCAGCCGCGCAGCTTCGAGCCATCGCAGGAGACAATGGGGAAGTGCTTCAAAATCTTGCACGAGCATACTCACTTCTTGGTGATGTAGATGCTGCGCGCGAGTTGGCTGTGAAGGGAATGAAGTCGCATGCAGGTCCAACCAGACCGGAGATCGAACAGGATCCACACTTCCCTCCAGAGTTTCTCTCGGAGTCACAATAAATTGATTCGATCAACCAGGGACAGAAATCATTCAGCTACAAATTGACCTCAATCTTCAGGAGTCGAAATTGATAGACGGAGACGTTTCCGATTCAGCCCGAAGGTACTGGGAACGTGCTGGATTGGGTGAGAGAATTCTAAACGAATTACGCGGCGAAGGGAAGGATATTGATCATCTGACCGTCGCAGACCTGGCTCCGTACGATCATTTTCACGGAGGAGGGATGGGGATGACTCTCCTCCTTGCCAGTGCCGCAGAGTTGCGACCGGGTATGAAAATTCTCGACGTCGGCGGTGGGCTCGGTGGGCCTGCACGAACATTGGCGGTCGAGTTTGGCTGTGATGTGACAGTTGCAGATTTGACGGAGTCATACATTGAGGCCGGTCGACTGATCACAGAAAAGCTGCATCTCGAATCAATGGTTCGATTCATTCAGACTGATGCACTCAATCTCCCCTTTGAACAAAACAGTTTCGATCTCGTCTGGACACAAAACAGCGGAATGAATATCAGCGACAAGAGAGGGCTTTATGAAGGATTCAACCGCGTACTTCACCCTGGTGGCAAGCTCGCATTTCAGGAACCGATGCTGGGCATCAATCGGCCTATTTTGTTTCCTGTGATGTGGGCTGAAGGCGAGACAACGAGTTTTCTCAAGTCTCCTGAAGAGATGGAATTGATTATTCAATCTGCCGGATTCGATGTTCTCGAATGGAGAGATGTATCTGCTGAACTTGAGATTAATCGCCGTAAGTATGGATTCTCTGATCGCGGGATCCAGGTGGTCGTTATGGGGGATCGCCTTCCACGCATATCACAGGCATCGAAGCAGAACGCCGATGAAGGACGGGTGGTGTTGACTCAGGGGATTTTCCGAAAGGAAAGCAAGCAATCATCAACGATTGGAAACGAATGAAACTGCATTTGCTCGCCGGATTCTTTCTTGCTGCAACTGTTCTGATTCTCGGACTTATTTCCGATTACAGCGGATATTCACTGCTGATCGCTCCATTTGGCGCCAGTAGTTTTCTTCTTTTCGCATATCCTCAAAATCCTCTTGTGCAAACTCGAAATCTTGTTGGCGGTCATCTACTGACTTCGATTGTCGGGCTCATTTTTCTCGCAATCGGCTCTCATTCCGTTCTGATGATGTCACTGGCGGTTGGTGCGGGGGCAGTTCTGATGCTACTGACTAAGACATCACATCCGCCTGCGTGTGGAAATCCGACTGTGATCATGATGGCGAAGGCGGGCTGGGCGTTTCTGCTTACGCCAATATTGGCAGGAGTATTACTCCTCGTAGTTGCAGGGTTGTTGCATAAACAGATACTGCTTTCACCCGATTTTCATCATGAGAATAAAGCGTGATATCTTGACCGAAACAGTCCGTATCAGATTCTACTAAAAACCTTACGGATCAATATTGAGCTTTGCGTGGAAATTGAATCCACGCTCGTCTCCCACTTGGAGTCAGAACAGACGCTTTCCCCTTTTTCGACTTTACGGCTCAGTTCTATACCTGAAAGTGAATCGGAGCTATTTCGGCCATAACCAACCGAATGTACCGGCGGTCACAAGTGCGTACAGCAAACCGTCAAACATCGAAATCAAGACCGTACACCAGTTGCGCCCATACCAGATTGCTCCCTGCATCAGGGCCAGGGAGTATCCCATCAATGCAGAGCAGCCGACAAAGCGGAACACGCTCAGATAATTACCTTCTGCTGGAACAGCGTGCCACCCGATGTAGGCAGCAAAAGCTCCGATGACCACACAATACACGAACCAGAGAATCAGGCTCTTTCCCATATTGAGCGGACCATTCTTAAGCACCGTCATGACGATGACCGGCCCTTTGGCGAGCTTTTCGTCGAACTCCGGCGTTTTCATTTCTTTGGTAGATGCTCCACGAGGGAGAAAATAGTCGCCGGGTTTCAGATTGAATGGACGAAGTGCCGACTGGATCGCGTCCTGATTTTCCAGCTTACCAAAATCATTCGCGTGATAATTGAAGACCATGTGAATGAGAGAACTGAGTACGAAAACGAAAACTGCGGAGAGCAGAATCGGGGACCAAAGAGCTGTGAGAAATTCCATCGAACGACCTCCTGAATTTCATTCAACCTGTTCTTGGCTTTGCGACGCATGTCGCAATTACCTCTGTTACTAAAAAGTATGAATTGTGGCTAGTGAATGTGCAAGTAATAAACCGCCGTGAACTCCGGGAGAAATGAAGGTGCATTGCACGCAGAGAATGTGTAGCCAGCGGGATGTCGCGACAACAAGGATCAGAACCTAATCTCTTCGGTACTTTCTTCCTACCCGTGTACCACGTGGTATGACCAATACCTCCTGCTTGAACTTGAGCGGAGAGACTCTCGGAAGGGTGATTGATGTTGGAACCAGCTTCATAACGGGAAGTTCGCCGAGTCGATCATCCAGAGCGCACATAAATGCTGCATCTGCAATCTGCGGCTTTGTAATGCTTCGTAACATGAGCGGCTTCGAATAGGCGCGAAGCGAGTACTCACCAAAATAGTTGTAGTAGCTCTCAAAATAGCTCATCACCAGTTCCCGATAACTTGCATAGACCGGATTCCTGTATCGTAATCCCAGATATTTACTCTGTGCAATTGCCCCGTAGCCATGCTTCTGCCTGAACACACAAAGTGCATGGTCTTCGTCTCTGACTGATTTCAAGCCAACGAGGGAATTTGGAATCTTGTGATAGGTGAGTACCACCGAAGCAAAGACCGCGGCCTCGAGGCAGTCCCCCGTACGTTTTTGAATCACATCCAGAATCGATACCCGGTCATTTTGATTGTAGACAAGCTCGTTGACGAACTGCTGTACTTTCGGTGGTGAATTCAAACGACGAATGACCTGATGTTCCTGATCTGAAAAGATGGAGAAGTTTATTGGCATTCAGCTATCCGTTTGAGTAGTACTGGGCGGGGATGCTTGGTCACTGTGCGTTTTTCGAAACCCACGGGTAATTTTCATCATATCAAGCTAGTTACATTAAACTCATCCATCAACTTCAGCGAAAAGTGGTGACTAAAGGCAATATCGTAGAAGTGGAGGGATCGAACCCCCGACTTGCTATCTGGCACAAAGACTGACACATCTTTGCGACCAGTTTGTGACAATTGTTGAATCCTGTCGGTCAGATGGCTCGAAAAAATTTGTGGTGAATACGAATTAGTAGTGCCGAATTTCGGTGCTCCGCCTCTAGGCGGGATTGGATTTCAATTGTTTCTTACTAATGGGGATGAATCGTCCTTTTGTTTAATGAGGCTGTTTCGTATTTTGCAGAGAGTTGGTGGCGAAAATAAAAGGTGGGAATGTTGAAATCAGTTGGCGGGTACCCACCTGAAATGTGGGTCACCCAGCCCAAAAAGGAGATTCATGATGCGATTACTACCTGCAACATTTACGACGCTCATTATTTGTCTATCTGCACCTTACGTAAGCGCGCAGGAGCCGGTCTGGGACGGAAACAAGGTTGAATTAATTTCCGAGAAGATTGCGGAGGGTGTTTTCGCATTTTACGCGAAGGATGCCATGGAGCTAGAACGGCTTGGAAAGCCTGTGGCGACAAGCGGCGGGTTTATAGTAGGTAAGGACAAAGTGTTGGTTATAGAGACGATGCTGAACCAGCGCTTATTCAAACAAGTTGAAAGTCTCGTTAGAAAGGAGACTGAGCACCCGATTTCATTTGCAGTCAACACCAGCGCACATGGTGATCACTCGTTCGGAAATATGTATTTACCGAAGGCGACCGTCGTTATTCAGCATCAGAACACGAGCCGTTACATCCACGAGCATCTTGAAGACGACAAGGCGTTCATGATTAAGAATTTCGGTGCAGGTCGTGGCATCGAACCCATTCAGGCACGAATAGCGAATGTCCTTGTTCCAGGCGATGGCAAGCTCACACTTGATTTGGGCGGTAAGTCTGTTGAGATCATCGACTTTGGATTTGCCCAGACCGGTGGAGATCTATTTATTTGGGAGCCACAATCGAAAACAATGTGGACGGGAAATCCCGTGATAGCAGTCAAGCCTGCATTGCCATGGTTACTCGATGGACATCTACTCGAGACCCTGGCTACACTCAAAAAAGTTTATGAGTTCTTGCCACCCGATGCCAAAGTTGTGCCTGGACACGGGTCGCTCATAACACGAGAAGACATCAAATGGCATATCGACTATCTGGAAACGGTCAAAACCGAAGTCAAAGCGGCCATCGATAAGGGAATGTCGCTTGAAGAAACGGTGAAGACTGTATCGATGTCCGAATTTTCTGGCTACGCACTTTTTGGCTGGGTACATCCTGGCCTGAACGTTCCGGCGGCCTACAAAGATCTTGCTGGGAAATAGGCAACAACGCCATCAACACGAATGGACCTGGTCAATGCGCCTCTGGCGCGTCGCCCAATCTCGCCGGAACTGGCGAGCATAATTGGTGGAGGTGGGGGGAATCGAACCCCCGTCCGAATAGATTTGCAGGCAGCGTTCTACGTGTGTAGTCGTTCTATTGAGTTCTCGCTACCACGACTGCCGATCGACAGGCGTCCGCAGTAGCCAGCCCGTATGTTTAAGTCCTGCTCACGGACGTCGCAGGACCGATCCCTCAATTGCGTCGCCCCGACCCTGACCTCGAGGGCAGAGTTCAGGCGGGACGGGTTGCGCTAGGTATTAACTAGGCAGCCATGGCGTAATCGTTGCCGATTACTGTTTGTTCGGAACTTGGTAACGGGGCTACCGAACATCCCCGACACGCCCGCAACCCCGAACCATACCCGTCGAACCCTGACACCCCCATTATTGAGAAGTCGTTGATTCTGAGCAGTTTCCGGGATGCGTGCCAGACGCATCCAGTTGTCAAAGAGCTAAACAAAGGCTGTATTGAAGCAAGACCGACGACAAAGTACAATTATCGCCCATTTCAGCTTGAATCGCAAGTCGCCCAATCTACATAACGATTCAGACTCTGAGGATGTTTCATTCCGCCTGAATATTCGTGTACTCAATTAGCAACTTTAATCACCACCCAGTTCTTTAACCGAGTCAAACTTGTCCCAGCGCGCATGAAGTGATAACTTGATCGCTATCATGTGTCGGAGGGAGATACCCATGTCTCGGAACAATTTGCTTTTCACTTCCTTGCTTATTGCATTCACGCTCTCATCAACTCTATCTGCTGACGATTTTGGAAAAGTTACACCGGAAGAATGGGCGTTGCAGCCGAGTGGTAATTATCAGGATGCCGGTGCAGTGATCTTGTTCAATCGCGGAGTCATTTCAGTGGTCGATCAGTTGACATCTAACGAGGTAGAGACCTTTGTTCATGTCCGCACGAAAGTGTTCACTCGCGCCGGAGCGCAAGAAGCGGGAAACATCGAGATTCCGGTCTCTTCCCATGAAGAAGTGGTAGGGCTGGAGGCCCACACACTGCATCCGGACGGACGCGTTGAAAAGGTCCCCAGGAATGCCATCTTCAAGAAGAAGTCTTCTGGTTTTCATGAATATTCATTTGCCTTTCCAGCTGTCGAGCCCGGATGCATTCTCGAATACAAGTACCAGCTGAACGATCCTTATGTCTACTGGCTGGATCCGTGGTACTTCCAATCGGAACTCTACACGATTGAATCAAAACTCTCTATCCAGGTACCCGGTGGATATTCTTACACCACCTCATTTTACAACGTCCCGGTGGAGCTCCAGCCCCCCAAAGAAGATCGGATGCTGGCCGCTAACTCGTTCAATAGCCGTGTTCAGGAGTTCACCTGGACACTTCACGATCTCGAACCATTTTCCGTAGAACCGTATATGGGGCTGGAAATCCTGTTTCGAAGTGCAGTTCGTTGTGAGCTTGCAGGGTTCTCAAATGGCTTTTTCGGGTTTAACAAACAGACCGACTGGAAAGAAATCGGCAGGTCAAGCGAGAATGCCCTGAGGAAATACCGAGAAGACAGAAGTGTCAAAAGTCACTCGACGAGTATTGCGCGTGGGATAACCGACCCGATGATTATCGCGGAGTCTCTTTATGTCTGGGTGAGAGACAGTATCGCAACCGACGGCTTTTCATCCCTGATGAACGACAATAGAAAGTTCAGCGATATCTTAAAATCAAAATCCGCACACAGCGGTGAGAAAAATCTCTATCTCTGGGGGATGCTGAGAGCAAGAAATATCAATTCATACCCGGTGTACATATCAACTCGCGATAATGATGTCTTTGATCCTCGGTATGTCCGAACTCGTGCGCTGAATCATGCTCTTACCATGGTAGAGCTTGATTCATCATATTTCTTTCTTGATGCCTCCGTTGCTCATACACCTTTCGCCGCATTGCCCCCGAATTCTCTCGTTGCCTACGGCCTGATCATCGACGGAGAAAAAACTGAACCGATTCAAATCCCGCCGCCACCAGTCTTCTCCATACGACTTGATAAGATAGATGTCACTCTTGACACGCAGGGTGTGATGGATTGCACAGTGGAGTCCAGGTTTACAGGTTACTTTGTCCCGCTTTATGCAGATATGATAGACAAGTCAACAGATGAAGCAGTTGTGCTTGAATTGTGTAGTGACCTGCTTAGCGAGGGGGCAGTCATCGATTCAGCATCCGTCAAAATCGATACGAGCGGCGCAATGGTGGTCTCATTTCGCACTCAATTCAGCGATCGCATGCATCACTACTCTCCGAATCTTCTGGTTCGTACCCCGATGTTTGCATTCGCAATCAATCCGTTCACTGCAACCAAAAGAGTCTTTCCGATCGAGTTTGTATTCCCACGCAAGTATGTGACTGTCGTAACCATGGCATTACCTGGAGGTTACCTGAATCTCGAAGCATCCGAGCCGGTTCGTGTGGAGAAAGAAGGACTCAGATTCATCTCCGGGTGGCAAAGATCTGATTCGGTTCTAACGGTCACATCTCGCCTTGATATAGAGAAGAGTATTTTCCATCCTGATCGGTATGCCGATATTCAGGAAGTCTTTTCCGGCGTAGCTGAAGCAGCCAATCTTGAACTTGTGATCACTGCAAAATGAACCCATGGTATTTGTAAAGACTCTCTCGGCGACGACTTCACCAACAGGAAAAGCAGCCGCTCTCTCCAGCGTGTTCGTTCTAGGCATCGCCATGCTTTTCTGCCATGGGAAAGCCATAGCGAGCACCGTAAAGCCGGTTCATATGCGGGTAACTGCACTGGATATTCACATTCAGTTTGATGATGACAAGACTGTAATCCGCAGGATTGAACGTCGCCGGATTGAGTCAGCTGCGGGAAGGGCATATGAAATGCATGTTGCCTATGACACTCCCCGATATCGACTCAAGGACGCCTCTCTCAGAATCGTTGATTCAACCGGTGGCATTCTATCCGAATATGATCGCCGCCAGATGATCAGACTGTGCGGCTATGACGAAAGCTCAACGCTTTACTCTGATGATTGTCGAGTAATGGCAGATCCTGGGGTGTCACGTTTTCCGCTTCTTATGGAGTTTGAAACTGTTCATGAGCTGCCTGGAAATTTCCTGCTGAGCGAAATTTTTACACAACCAGCATGGCCGGTTGATCGACTGAATATTACACTCGAAGTCCGGACTGACATCCATGTGAGGTGGAAATGGTACGGAACTCAGCCGCCAACGCCGAGCTCAGGCAGTGGTGTGATGAAGTGGGAGATAGATAGTATTCCGAGTTGGGAGCCGCATGAGTTTACCGCATCAAGCGTGAGACCTCTTCAGTTGCAGCTTCAATCTGACAGAGTACAATTTGGGAAGAAACGGTACTCATTGGCAACATGGAATGATGTCGTCTCAATGTATCGATACTTGTCAGCGGATCGATATCTGGAGCCAGTGACGCAGCCGTCAAATGTCTGCACAAAAAGCACTCTTGACTCCATCTATCTTGAACAGATCAGAAGGATTCGCTACGTGAGCGTCAATCGAAAAATGAGCGGCTGGCAGACAGAACCTGCGGCAACCGTAGAACGTGTAGGATACGGAGATTGCAAAGGATCCACTACCCTTCTTGTTTCACGCTTCCGATCGGCTGGCGCACAGGCATTTCCGGCTCTTGTACTCACACGTGGAGAAGGGATTGTTGATCCGGATTTTGTGACAGATAATTTCAATCATGTGATAACCATGGCAGTAGTTCAGACTGATACTCTATGGTATGACCCAACCTGTACGCTCTGTCCGCCGGGAGAACTGCCGGAAGCCGATGAAGGCATGCTGGCACTCATTGTCGGTGATTCAAATGGCACGCTGATGACGCTGCCGAGAAGTAAAGCCTATGAAAATCGTTCGGTCACGAGTTCTCACCTCGTGATTGACGGTACCGGACAGTGCAGGATTGACACCTATGCTCAGTACGACGGGAATATAGCACTCTCTCGTCGCTATTCGATTCAGGGCGAAACTCAGAGGGAGAGGACCGACAGTTTTCTTGAGTTTCTCGCGATGCGACGTTCGGAGTTTCTCCTTGATTCTCTAGAGTACCTGGATGAGCTCGATGTTACCCTTCCACTCAAGCGACGTGTCTACCTGTCGCGTCAGAGACCACTTGCAGTCAAGGGTGCTGCCTTTTTTAATCCTTTCATCTACTCTCGCGCAAATGACTACGATCTCCTGCTTACTGCTCCCGATTCACTCTCTGTCGACATGGGGAACCCAAAGGTACTACATGACTCCTGCATTCTCAGCGGTGAATACATCCGTCAAGCTGATTCCATTCTCCTGCCACCATCCGATTCAGTAAGTTTTCCCGGTGGGTTACATTCCATCCATTGGGAGCGAAAAGGTGACACGGTGGTAGGACACTGGAGGTCAGAAGTTCATACTTCTCTACTGGAAGCGACTGCGGTACAGTCCGTCAAGCAAGCGTACCAATTCAGAAAGCGAATGCTCTCAATTCCGATCCGCTTTTACTTCTCAAGTCATTGACCGGATTACTGCCACCCACGAATGAAGCGTTCACTATTCCGGAAAAGTGGCTACTTCTTCTCGCAATTAAGCATCCAGTGAATGCCGAAGATGTCAAGTACCGTTGTTCCACCGAAAAGTGAATCAGGAATAGCTCGTTTCATACTGATTACTATGCATGAAGAAGGAAAGCAGGTTGAAAGAGATATTCGTCAGACTCTCGATGGAGAGACTGACTTCAACTGTATCTGCTCATCCGCATAAAGAATCGCCTGCACTGAACGGGCGAACATATGCTCCTCCGGCACCAACGAACAGAACTCGGTACTCTCACGCAGTTGCTTCTGAATCTGCGGTTCGCAACCGCTGAAGAGTACAATTCCGCCATGCTTGTTTCGATGCCGGACAAACTCCTTGAGTCGCGCCTGTCCGGTTGAATCGACAAACGGCACATGTCTCATCCGAAGCAGAATGATCGGTTTCTCTTCATGGCGATGTTCATTTAGTTTCTGCTCAAAGACCGACATCGCCCCAAAGAAAAACGGCCCGTTGATGGTATAGACTGCGAGTTGTTTCTTGAGCTGCGGACTTTCATTTACCAGCGCGTTGACCGTGTCGCTGGGATCATACTCCTCCATCAGACTAATCTTGGTGACATCGACAATCTTCACAAACAACAGGAAGACCGCGAGAATCATCCCGATCTGCACGGCAAGGACGAGATCAGTGAGAACGGTCAAGCCCATAGTAACAAAGAGAACAATCGTCTCCTGTCTGCTGATTCTGACAATCGTTCTGATTTCACGAATGTTGATCATCCTTGCTGAGACATAGAGGAGGATACCCGCGAGAAATGCTTTTGGAATCAGCCCGACCATCGGTCCCAACACCAGCATATATGAGAGCAGAAAAAGCGCGTGTATAACTCCCGCAACTCGTGTCTTTGCCCCTTCGCGAACATTGACAGCAGTTCGTGCAATTGCCGCTGTGGCGGCTATACCCCCGAAGAAGGGAAGAACGCTGTTCGCGATCCCCTGAGATTTCAATTCTTTATCACTGTCATGTTTTGTTCCGGTCATGCCGTCGGCGACAACCGCACACAAAAGAGCTTCAATTGCGCCAAGCATTGCAATGGTCAATGCCGAAGGGAAGACGTTGCGAGCAAGATCAAGATCAAAGTGAATAAGTTGCGGGATTGGAAAGCCGGCCGGAATTTCACCGACCTGCGGTACGGTGAGAGCAAGTGCGGTGACTCCAAGGACAGAAAGAACCAGCGGCACCAATGATGCAGGGATAAATGACAGAGGCCCAAATCGTTTGAGAATCCCCGGCAATGACCAGAGCATCAAGACTGTCCCTGCGCAAATAACTACTGCTGACGAATTGGCATGACTTAGTTCTTGAATAATGTCACGGACCGTGTGCACAATGAATTCTTCCGCCGGGATAGTAATACCCAATCCGTTCGCGATCTGCCCAATGAAAATGATCAGTCCGATTCCGGCAGTGAAACCTGAGACGACTGGCAAGGGGATGAATTTGACATACTTCCCGATTTTCAGAAATCCGAAGAGCAGTTGCAGAAGTCCTGCAAGTAATCCGGCTAAGAGCAGCCCTTCGATGCCGAACTTGTTTACCGTCGAGAGGATGATCACGGTCATGGCTCCGGTCGGACCGGTGATTGAATAGGATGACCCGCCGAATGCCGAACCAAGAATACCAGCGATGACTGCAGTGTAGAGCCCCATGATCGGAGGCACGCCAGAGGCAATGGCAAATGCAATTGCGAGCGGGAGGGCAACAATTGAGGTAATGAATCCGGCCTTGAGATCGGCAGGGAATGACTGGCGGAGGTAGGAGGAGAACATGATGGAATCTATTTGTGAATTCATAAGCTGTCGAGGTAGAACTTTTGAATTAAAGAGAGTTCAACTTACAGGAGATGAACTAGAATCGGATGCCGACCATCACTGGCATTTCAATATCTGATCCCGCCGAGTAAATACCAAGAGTGGCAAATGCAAGTCCGTACATTTCTACACCAGCGAATGCACCAAACCAAGGTCTAAATTTATCCTGAGGTCGTAGTCCAATAGTACCAGCCAGATGAAAATTCACAACGTCTTCAGGCGGACCAAAGTTGAGCTTAAATCCGACGCCAGGGTTGTATGTGCCTTCAAAGGCAGAATTAAGCTCGAGAAGCAGTTCCATTCTGTCAGGGTCAATTGATCGATTGACGTCTATCCCGATTGCAAATCGACCTACCGTACCACTTTGGCTTTCGATTCTGGTTATATTTGTATTCAAGTTCCAGCTGTATCCGCCTCCTGCATAGAAATGTAACCTGCGAGCTGCGTGTGTCTCTGTGGCTATGCACAACAAAACAACCAGAACGAAAAGGGAAACAGGGATTGTGTGCATGCCAGTTCTTTCTCCATGCCTCAGCATCATTCCACCGCATGAAGTTTTCAAACTCACTCCCATTTACAATCTCAATCCAACCGTTACGGGAATCATATAGACAGGATATGGACCACCATCAATAATCAGAAAACTGACACCCATCTGCAGAGTCTTTCGAAAAGCGATTCCTACTCCGGCCTCAAACCAGTTTTTGGCGAGATCATCGGGAAAAGCAAATCCACCAGCAAGATGTAACGAGAGTATCTGTCGCTTGATATCTCGATGAGTGTTGAATTTCAACCCACCGCCAAACATGATGAGATTGTATTCTTCACTCTCAATCAAGCCCGGGTTGCCCGGTGTAGGATTAAACTTGTAAAGAGATCGTGATTTTGGAGCGGAGAGGTGTGAGGTGAGGATTAATATCTCAGCTCCTGCCCGGTCACCCGGACGATAATGTTCAAGCCCCATGCCGAGGCGATAGAACATGCCGGAAGTCGCCGCCCCCTTCTGAACGTCGAGCGGAAAGAATGCTCCGCCAGTGCCGTAGAAATGTCCCTTTGGCTTTGCGTATACCGGATTGGCAAAGCAGACAATCAGGGTCAAAAGGAAAAAGAGAAGCGAAGTCTTGCTGCAATACTTGATCAATGACATTTTCAATTTCATATCAGCATTTTCTGCAGAATTAGTTTCACAAGAGTTTCAATCCAATTTCAACAGGAATTATCGTTGCCTGCGGCTCTCTTAACTCCGTTATGAAGGTTCCGAAGGTCAGAAAGAGATTTCGATGAAGATTCAGGACCAATGCAGGGTAGAGATAGAGCGGATTTCGCGGCATACGATGATCGCCACCAAATTCCATTCCATCTCTTGTCTGACACAATCCGGCGGTAAGTCGCATTAGAATCGTAGTTCCTGAGATATCAGCAAGATGAAGCCGTACTCCGGTTCCGAATCCCCATAAGAAGTCACTTCCCCTGGGGAAGAGGGCAGTAGTGGTGTCAAATGCTGGTTCGATTGCGTATCGACGCATCGCAGGGTAGGGGACCTGCATTCCAATGACCTCGAATATCCAGACCGTTCTTGAGGGCTTTTGTGACGTCAACCTGGATGCTTCCAGTTCAAGTCGGCCACTCAGATCAAACATCGGATCGCCGATTTCCATGAAGACTATTGATGAACCGATGCTTGCGCGAATTGAAGGGGAATCTGCGACTGCTTTCGGTGTGCTACCAAGGCAGAGCAAAATGAAAACAGCGTACAGCACTCTTGGACTGGGAGACTTCTGAAAGTACATGACCAACCCTCCACAATTCCCGAGGCTTTCATCCTGATTCATTCGTCTTGTCAGGGAAAGTCCTTGATGCTTACAAAGTGAGGATAAAGAGAAATTGTCCGGAAGTAAAGAAAGCGCAGAACCAGACGAGCTATTTTCTCTTCTTGCGATTCGAGACGAAATCCCACATCACAAACTGACCGAGATTGTCAACATTGGAAAAATAGGCCCGTCCACGATTCAGTTCTGTCAGCTGCGCGACAAAGTTTTGCAGATAGCGGTCGTCGGTGACCATAAATGTAGTAATTGGTATACGTTTATTTCGGCAGATAACCGCTTCATCAAGCGTTCGATTCACAATTCTCGGATCAAGCCCGTTCGGATTCTTGTAAAGAGTCCCATCCGGGCGAGTGATCATCGAGGGTTTCCCATCAGTGACCATAAAGATCTGCTTGTTCACATGCTTCTTGGTCATGAGAATCTGACGAGCCAATCGCAGCCCCGCTTGTGTATTCGTATGAAATGGCCCGACTGACAGATAGGGAAGATCCGCAATACTCACTTCTTCGGCGGTATCGCCAAATGTCACAATCGATAGATGATCTTTTGGATAACGTGTGAGTATCATCTCGGTGAATGCCATCGCAACCTGTTTGGCAGGAGTAATTCGATCTTCACCGTACAAGATCATCGAATGGGAGATATCGATCATGAGTACCGTCGCACAGGAGGTCGATTTCTCACTGTCGAAGACTTCAAGATCACGTTCTTCAAGCATCCCGTCGGTGTCTGCCTGACGACTAATCGAATTGAAAATCGATGCGTTGTAATCAATATGGCTTGGGTTATCGCCAAATTGAAATGAGCGACGCTCGGGGAGTGGCTCTTCGGTCATCCCTCCGGCATGAGGGACGCGATGATCACCGCGACCAGTTGCACGCAACTTCGAGAAGATCGCATCGAAGGCCTGCTGACGGAGTTTCTGCTCCCCCTTGGGAGCGAGGGTCATGCCGCCGGGACCACGCTTGATGAGATCGGATTTCTCGAGTTGTCGTTCAAACTCATCCAGATCATACTTTTCATCCAGTATCCCCTGCTGCTGTAAGCGACGCATGAGGGCGAGTGTTTCTTCGACGTCGCCGTTCAAACGCATCAGGAGATAATTAAAAATCGACATCAGATCATGCAGGTCTTTCAACTTGCTGAAAAGTTCATCATCCCATTCATGGTAGATGAAACGCATGCTCTTACATCCCCTTCAGCATGTCGTTTAGGATATCGCCGTACCGGATATTCGCCTCGGCAACGGCGCGAGCGATGACGTTATTGTGATAGAGTCCATCCAGAACAAGTTCCATCCGAAGAAACTTTTCGCATTCATCGCTTGGGTTAGCGTGACGTTCAACAATCTGTTTCAGTCCCGGAAGTGAATTCAGTCTGTTTCGATATTCGATATCGGAGAGATCATCCGCCATTTCGAGCTGTGTTCCGCCGCTGAAGTAGTCAGTCACCGCTTCATACGGATTCTCAACCGGAGCGACATCCTTGCGCTGTCGTTCTTTTATCGGTGCCGGAAAATGCTCAAGAAAAACTGTCTGCACCGCTTTGCCGATAAGGGTATGGGCAACGATCGATGCCCCTTCCTGTTCTCCTTCGTAGACCAATTCGATCTTACCGGTAATTGCCGGAAGAGCGGCATAGATATCGCAGATACGCGCATAGGAGGGAGTCCGCTGCATAGCACTGCGACGTTCGATATTGGCGACGACATTTTCATACGCCGCAATCGACATACGCGCGCTCACCCCCGATGCCTGATCTACAAACTCACTCTTGCGTGCCTGAATTGCAATCTCCTCGACAATATCCCGAACCAGCTCCGGGATCTCAGTCTTTGTGGCACGTGATTCGGCAACCGTGATCTTTTTCGCTTCCAGACGTGATTTCGGATAGTGCGTGATGACCTGCGAATCGATGCGATCTTTCAACGGCGTGATAATATTTCCGCGATTGGTGTAATCCTCCGGATTTGCCGAAAAGACCATGCAGATATCTAGCGGAAGGCGAAGCGGGAAGCCACGAACCTGAATGTCTGCCTCTTCCAGAATATTGAGTAGGCCGACCTGAATTCGTGGCTGCAAATCAGGGAGCTCGTTGATCGCAAAAATGCCGCGATTGGTGCGGGGAATGATTCCCCAGTGGATGACCTCTTCGTTGGAGATGTCCAATTTTTCGCGCGCAGCCTTGATAGGATCGATATCACCTATTAAGTCGGCGATGGAAACATCCGGAGTGGCGAGTTTTTCATGATATCGCTCAGCGCGAGCCATCCAGCGAATGGGGGTTTTGTCTCCGTGCTTTTCAACCAATGATTTCCCCTTTGGAGAGATCGGATGGAGTGGGTCTTCGTTGAGCAGCGTTCCTTCGAGAACGGGCATTTGCTCATCCAGAAGAGTAGAGAGCTGACGCAGGATACGGGTCTTCGCCTGTCCGCGAAGCCCAAGCAGAATTATATGATGGCGTGAGAGAATGGCGTTCACCAGTTGCGGGATGACGGTCTTGTCAAAGCCAACAATACCGGGGAAAATATCATCACCATTGTGGAGTTTCTTGAGCAGATTTTCGCGCAGTTCTTCTTTGATACGGCGACTTTTCCAGCCGCTGGCGATCAATTCACCGCGAGTTGTCGGGAGAGATGTTGCCACGTGCTACCTTTCAAAAATATGTCGGCGATCTCGACTCCGCCGGCTGAATTCTCGTTCAATGTGTTGTGAACAGTTCGCGTGAAGGGAAATGTGTCCCGTTAAAGTGGAAACACCAGTACGCTTCAATTGTTCTGCTCACACAGTCTAATGAGCATTTTTTGTGAATGGAATCAGATAATCCAAAAATGAATTCAGAATTCGATTTCCGGAGTACTTCCCGAAAGGAGGGTGAAATACTCCGCCCGCCTCGCTTTGGCTACGTTTCCGGTAGGGACTTCAAGGACGAGAATCTCTAACTGACTTTTACCCTTGATTGCGATTCGATCCTGAGCGTGAATTTCGCGAGAGGGTTTTGCTTTTGTGCCGTTGATCAGCACCAGCCCGTTGTCGGCCATCTCTTTCGCAACGGTGCGCCGTTTGATGACCCCGACGCTGGAGAGAAAGTCATCGACCCGCATAGCTAATCGTCCTACTGCTCCATATTCGCGACGCCGTCTTCCAGACGGTCGACCACGTACGAACGCTTCCGAATCTCACTAATCCATTCATCGACCACACGGGAGGATTTCTCCTGACGGGCCATATCTTTGACACGGTCGTATGCCTTGCTGAGATCCAATTGCTCCTGCGCCTGATATTCGAGCAATTTGAAAATATGTACCCCATGTCGACTCACCAGCGGGCCGCGCAGATCATTCGGAGTTGTCCAGCCACTGAGGGCATCCACGTATTCGGTCGGCAATTCTGCCAGCGCAAACCATCCAAGTTCCCCTCCTTGCGCGCGGGATTCATCATCGACCGAGAGATCTTTTGCCATCACATCAAATGGTGCTCCGGCGCGAAGAACAGTCAGGACTGAATCAGCCTTTGTTTTTGCGCGAAGGGTATCGGAGGCAGTCGGCGAAACAGGGAGAAGAATCTGACGAAGGCGGGATTTGTCATCCCGCTTTTCTTCGCACCGAATAATATGCCAGCCGAATGTGGTGCGGACGATTCCGGAGATTTCTCCCGGCTGCAATTGAAATGCGGCACGGGAAAATTCAGGAACGAGGTCATCTTTGGTGACAAAGCCAAGATCACCCGCCGATTCGGCCGTGCCGAGACCGGAATATTGTGACGCAAGGGTGGCAAAATCCGCACCTGAGAGAATTCGCTCACGAAGAGAAGTGGCAAGCTGGCGAACGCTGTCTTCTATCTTTGCATCAGCGGTGACCGGCATCAGGATGTGGGCGAGTTTAATCCCTTCTGGTGTCGCAGGAAGAGAGTCCTTGAATTTCTCGTAAAAGACTTCGACTTCCGGCCGCGAGACGGTCACATCACCGAGTTGACGTTGCACCAATCGCTGACGAAGAAGTTGATTCTCAATATCACGGGAATATCGTCGCCGCAATTCGCGAAGGGTCAGCCCTTCATCTTCGAGTCGACGGGCAAGTGCTTCGGGAGAACCAAGATTGGACGCGAGTCGAGCAAGCTGTTCATCAAGCGCGCTCTCCACATCTTCCGGTCGAACTTTGAGGGTGGTATCTTTACGAGCTTCTGCGACCAGCAGACGATCCGAGATCATCTGATCAAGAATTCGTCGTTGTAATGCCGCGAGTTCTTCTTCCGATTTTGGTCGGATATTCGCCTGAATCGCGACGAGTTGCAATTGCGTGGCAAGTTCAGTCGCCGTAATCACTTCATTACCGACTACCGCGACAACACGATCGAGCAGCTCTCGTTTCTGTGGTGTGGACTGTGCGAATACTGTCTCGTGAGCAATGAGTACGTGCGAACAACCAATGAGAAGTATGGTTGTAAGCAGCCAATTAGATTGCACGCGCGGCCTCATATTTTGTGCGTCGGTCAAGGACTGCCTTTCGGACATTCTCTTCAAAGACTTCGATCTTTTTCTTTGCTCGTTGATCAGCAATCCAGTTACGAGCGGTTTGGTTGCGCACGGTGTCAACCAACTGTGCGACGATATCCCGTTTCACACCGAGATAATCGATGGTCTCCTGCGGAAGTTTGTCGACGACATAGAAAACCGAAAATTTTCCTTCATTCGGAATTGGCCCGCCGATTTCTCCGATTGCCACCTGCTGCGCAGCAGCAAAAAGATCCGGCATGGTGCGAGATTCGATATAATTCAGATCGCCATTGGTGCCACGTCTGGTATCACGCTCGGTGTATTGAATTGCTCTTGCTGAAAAGTCTGGGAGTGATTTGATCTCACGAGCAAGTCGGGCGGCGAGACTCTGATCGGAGGTCAGGATTTCGTAGACACGAATTCGAGCCGGCCGTGTGAACATCCGGGAATTCTTTTCATAAAACTCACGTGCCATTTGATCAGTCACTTCGAGTCCGACAGTCAGTGAGTCATTGCTCATCACCTCTGCCATAGTCAGTTCTTTCATGAACTTGATTCGACGTACAAAATCGGGATGCTTATCCAGACCGAGCTTGAGAGCTTCGGCCACGAGAAAGTCATTTCGTTTGATATCAAACATGAATGAAGCCAGAGAATCATACTGATCAAGATCAGGACGATACTGCGCCGGTACACCGGACTCATCGGCGAGGGTAAAATACTCACTCACTGAAACCTGTCCGCCGGTCCAGCTTGCCATCTTCAACTCTTTCTCATTTCGATCAAGCTGAGCCAAATCGAAGGTCGATTTCGGCAATGAGGCAAGAATTTGCGGCGGATACATATTGCTTCGCTTGACCAGCAGGTACTGAATGGTCGCAGTGTCGATCGTCAGCTTGTAAGTGGTGCGCATCTCTTTGAAGTACGCTTCCATTAACTCTCCGGCTTTACGATTGAAGACACTGCCATACAGCTCCTCTTTCATCTCTTCTGGCTGACGACGGTTGCTGTTTGGTCTTTTTTCCAGCACTCGCAATATATGATAGTAGCCAATACTTGACTTGAGAGGAGGGGAGACTTCCCCGACTTTCATCGAGAAGAGCGCATTCTGAAGTTCACTTGAGAGTGCCCCCCACTGAATAAAACCCATATCTCCACGGGTGCGCTTCACATTCGGATCGATTGAAAAGTCATATGCAAGCTGTTCGAAATTCTCACCCGCCTGTAAACGTCCCAGTATCATTTCTGCGGAATCTTTGGTCGAGAGCACAATCTGCTGCGTGTGAATCACCTCAGCCATTTTCTCCCAGAAGTCACGCAACTCTTGGGCTGTGATATTCAGCTTCGAACTTACTTTTTCCTGATAGAGAATATCGATCAGAAACTGATTGCGACTGTTGAGTACGGCACGGCTGACCTCCTCTATATTCTGCACCCCTTTTTCATATGCCCCCTGAATCAGGAGTCGCTTGTAGATCAGGGTATCCAGAATCTGACGTTTCCCGGCAAGCTCCTGATCAAAAGTCGCGTTGTCGAACGAAATATCGCGTGAATAGTCATCCATTTCGGCGACGGTGATCTCATGATCACCAACTTTCGCCAGCACCGTATCCCCTGGTTTTGAACTGCAACCGACGAACAGAGATGTGCTTGCAACCAGGAGAAGCAGCGCCATCCAAAAATTGCGGTTCGACTGTGATATCGATCGCTGGAATGAACGGGCGGAATGTTTTCCGATACGGCCCAAAAAGGTATCGCGCAGGATAGAACTCAGAATCATAGCATCTCTTGTATGCCGCACAGCGGGGCGGGTTCCGGGCTGGCGGCAAAACCGCGCGGCCATCTTCTATTTTGATGCAAACCATAAAGATACACCCGCAGAACGTGGCGGCAAGTGGGAAGACGAACGAGCCGGAATAGGCCGATTTTTCGGCTATTCGGTATCAGATTCGAGGTAGGCGGCCACATTAGTCTGACGGCTCAGCCGTTCGGTCAGGCGTCGGGAGAACTCAACCGCCGAATTCTGACCATAGACTTTCAACATATGATTCATGGCGATAACTTCGGAGATGACGGTGATATTCTTCCCCGGTTGGATCGGAACATGCAAGATCGGAATTTGCACCCCCAGCACCGTAGTCAGACTCTCTTCCAAACCAAGTCGCTCGTAGTCGGTCGCCTCATCCCAGATGGTCAGGTGTACCTCGACTTCGATACGCTTTTGCAGTCGAACCGCGCGAATACCAAAGAGGGCCTCGACATCGATGATCCCCACCCCCCGGATCTCCATATGATGCCCCAAAAGCTCCGATCCGGTCCCGATGATCACGTCCGGGGCAGTTCGGGTGATCTTGACGACATCATCCGCAACCAGGCGATGCCCACGCTCGACAAGATCAAGGGCGACCTCCGACTTTCCGATCCCCGATTTCCCGGTATAGAGCAAGCCGACTCCGTAGACATCAACAAGAGTCCCATGCACATTTGTCACTGGGGCAAAATGATGATCGAGGAACTTTCCGAGTCGATCCTGGAGGTTGGTCGTAGTCAGCCGACTGGAGATCACTACTACCCCATGACGTTCCGCCGCAGCAAGAAAGGGGAGCGGCGGGGTGATCGATTTGGAGATGAAGACCAGTGGAATATCGCTCCCCAGATACTTCTCTGCGATGATCAGGAGCTGCTCTGGCGAAAGGGTATTGAGATAATGAATCTCAGTCTCACCGAATATCTGAATCCGCTTCTTGGGGAATCGTTCGAAGAAACCGGCAAGGGCAAGCCCGGGGCGATGTAGTTCCGGATTAGTGATCTGCCTTTGCATCCCGCTGGCCGGGGAGGACAACAGCGTCAGTTCAAGATCCTTGATGCGAGAGAGATAGAGCTGTTCAACTGATATATTCGGCATGCGGCTCTGATATACACTCAGATCATCACCCCCGCAATCTTCAACCCCCCGATCTCAGAACAGATGATCTCTTCCCCCCGAAAGAAGAAAACGGGGCAGCATCTGCTGTCCCGTTTCCTTATTCAATGCCTAACGAAGAAGAATTTGTAGTGCTATTTCCGCATCGATTTCAGCTCTTCGCGAAGCAGTTCCAGCTCACGCTTAAGCGCATCCATCTCTGCTTTGTATTCCTCAGAGTCGAAGATACCGGCATCGTCACCGTGGCGAAGTCCGCGCGTCCGCTCCTGCGCTCGGAGTGCGGCATCAAGTTCCCGCTTCGTCTTATCCATCTGACGGGCCGACCCACGCAACGTGTTACGAAGGGAGCCGGAAGAATAGCCAAAGAGTCCGTCATCCCGTTCATCGACAATCACCGGAAGTGTCATCGTCTTCTTGTCCCGTACGACCGTCAATTTTGCCGTATCCCCAACGTGGAAATCGCTAATTAGTTCAGAGAGGGAATTCCGGGAGGAGATTGAGGCATCATCAACCTTGGTAATAATGTCGCCTGCCTTGAGTCCGGCTTTTTCAGCGGGGGTCTTTTCATGCACTTCGGTCACCATCGCCCCGTCTCCGTTGATACCAAAATGAGTGGCAAGCTGGTCGGTGAGGTCTGAATAGGAAATTCCAATGTAGCCGGGCATTTCCAGTTCACGAAGTTGGTCTCCGCTCCATGCGTAGGCGCGCGGAGCATGTCCACCCGGGGTACCGATATTCGGATGTTGCAATGCGCGAAGTTCATCCAGGCGAGCGAGCCCACGAAGTGAGCGATTGATCGATTCATTCTCTGCACGTTCATCTAGTTCGGCATCGACCGTCATCGTCTTCCCGTCACGAACAAGCGTCACTTTGACCCGATCACCGACATCGAATGCCTGGATTTCGTCAACAAGGTCATCCTCATCATAGATTTCATGGCCATTGATAGAGGTGATGACATCATCCTCTTTGATTCCGGCCTTGTCGGCTGGGGAATCCGGTTCGACTTCATTGACAATAGCTCCGCGATCTACGGAGAGCTTGAACGTAGTGGCCAACTCCTTGTCGACCGACTGGGTATAGACCCCGAGATAGACATCCCCCCAATTGGAATGCCGTTTCGGCTTGGCGGAGGGGCTGTCCCCGAGCAGGACGAAGCCGAGCAGGGCGAAAGTGGCGACGGGAAGGGTAAGGGTGCGTAAAGCAGATCGGGCAGTCATAGTTTGGCTCCTTTCCATTCAATTGAATGGGGCAATGGTAACTGTCTGGTTCTACGAGTCCCTTTTCCGATTTGTTCCGAATTTGCGGCGGGCGTTAGCAAGCTTTCACCTTTGGCGAGTCGGGGGTGGGTTGTCTTCTCAGCCGAACCCACCGCATTTGGATTTGTGGAGGCAACTTTTCGATTGAATGACAAGGGATTAGGAAAGGAGAGCGAGAGTGGAGCAGGGAATCGGGAGGAGGGAAGAAATGCCCGTTGACAGGTGAAGCTCTTGGGCTATTTTACCGACTCTGTGACAGACAGCCGTCTGGCGCAGCCAATCGCCAATTCTACACTCCCCTGTAGCTCAGCCGGTAGAGCAGCTGACTGTTAATCAGCGGGTCGCAGGTTCGAGTCCTGCCGGGGGAGCATTTAATCGGACAATAACTTCGCTAAGTAATTCCAGTTCAACAAGTTATCAGGTGCCACAAGTGCCAAAACCGGTCAGGTAATTGACCAAATTGAGTGCATGGAGGCCACCTGATGACACAATGGTCATTCAAGAACGTTGCGGAATACGCCGACACTTCTGGAGTGGGGCGCGAACTTCTAGAGAGTTTTGCATTTGCTTGTCGTGTGAAAAATCTCACACCGTCAACGCTCAAATGCTACGCTGAACGATTAGCGTATTTGGTGAAGTACTGCGCGAATCTTCACAAGGGAGTGCAGGAACTGACACAGCGCGATCTCCAAGCATATCTCATGAGTATTCTCGATTCAGTCTCCGCCGCGACTGTCAATGGACGCATTCGCGTCTTCAAAGTGTTCTATAAGCATCTATTGAGCGAGGGACTCATCAAGTCCGATCCGACAGCGAAAATTTCGCTCGTACGAGCAGAGCAAAAAGTTAAAGCAGTGCTCAGTCAAGAGCAGATGAGCTGCGTCCTCAGTCGACTCAATCGCGCCACGCGCTATGGTGCTCGCTCCTATTGCATGATTCTCCTAATGTATGATGCAATGTTGCGCCTGAACGAACTTTTGAGTCTCAAAATTGAAGATGTTGATCTCCGCTCACGTTTGGTCAAAGTGTTCGGCAAAGGCAGGAAAGAACGAATTGCGCCGATATCAGACCGTACCGCAAAAGCAATTCATACCTACATTCTCAAGTACCGGGCAGGGAACAAGGCTGAGTTGCTCTTTGCCAATCGAACAGGCGGCAAAATTGATCCACGGCGAGGGCATCGCATCTTCTCGATAGCTGGCAAACGAGTAGGGATTTACTTACACCCGCATCTCGTCAGACACAGTAGCGCGTCGCAGTTCATTCGCATGGGTGGGAATCCCGCAGTTTTACAGAAGATACTCGGACACTCGTCTCTTACAGTAACGCAACGGTACGTGCATCTTTCGACAGATGACCTCAACGTAGCGTACGAAAAATATAGTCCAGCGGCTGGGCTTCGCATTTGAGTCGAGGCCAATGCATCATTCAGGAATTTGATACTGCAAAAAAAATGGTTCCCCGAAGCGGACAAGAGTAGAACCTTTGGTTACCTGATAGAGCATTTCGTGAATGCCGCATAGACTCGGGCAACACGCCGGTTTTTTCCATGGAGCGGGGTCGTAGAGACGAGTTTCGCAACTGGGTTATTAGTGGAGCAGCGGCATGAAGGCGGGTTCGAGCAAGTTCCCCTGCTCGATTCAGTTAGTGTGCCAATCCTTGTAACTCAATGCGAGAACGTACGCTAGCATCACGTGTGGCTCTGGATTATCGACTGAACAAGGTTTAGAAAGTAGGCGATAACAATCGCCACAGAGGTCGCACAAAGCAGATATGCAACCGCTGACCGCTTGCCGAATTTTCCCCACACGATAGATATCTCAGTCATGTCAGTAGTTACGCCAACCATAATCATAACGAACACAACCCCCAAACTGGCTCCCATCACGTAAAGTTGACCGGCGAGAATGCTAAATCCTTCAGAGCATAGTTCGATCACAGCGCTCACAGGTACGGCCAGAAGAATTGCCAGCGAAGAGTTACCACTTCCAAGGACTTTTCCGACGATGTCGTGTGGCACAAATGCCAAAAGTGCGGCAGAAAGAACAAGTCCAATGACCATGAACTTACCGATATCAAGAAAACTATCCCACGCCCCGACAAGCACCCGCCAGAGTCGATTGCCTGATGGTTTTCCATGTTTTTCATCACAGTTGCAATTGTCTCCAGAAACGCATGAGCAACCACAACACAAGACGGCCGATACGTGCGGTCCTTCAATCAGCTTGCGTCGTTCCAGTCTTGATAAAACCATTCCCGTGATCAAAGAAGCCGACAAAGCCGATCCCGTGATCACGATTGTGTTCACGACACCCAAGAACCTGCTCAAGACTAGAAATTGAGGTATTCCCGACCAGGGCGTTGCCAACAAAAACGTAAGTGCAACTGCAGTACTCGCTCCTTTTTGACGGAGTGAGACTGCCATAGGAATCGCTCCACACGAACACGTCGAGGCAATAAGCCCGGCTATTGATGCTTTGATAAGCCCCTTGAACGTGTTGTCACCAAAATGTCTAACAACAGTTTTTTTCGGCACAAATTCTATGACTACTCCCGCCATTAGAAATCCTACCACCAGCCAAAGCCAGACTTCTGATAACAATGAAGCAAGAGCGATCAGAAATAAAGTAAAGTAGTGCACTCTCTAGCTAAGCCTATTCTTCGATAGAATACATGATCAAGAGTCATAAATCCAAAGCGGCAAGAGCGTTAGTCACAACACTTGCTCATAGTGAAGCGACTTATTCGCTCTTTCCTGTAAGATCAGGACACCGCTTTGACGCCGTTGGGAAAGAGTGGTGCAAGTGGAGTCGAGAATCCTGTTCAGCTCGGCCGCTTCGATACCCCCAAAGACACTTAGGTCGACGGTGACCGTGTCAAACGGAGACGAAGAGCGGAGTTTTGCTTCCAGATCAGCGTCGACACGTGATGAAGATAACGATCCATGTTGATTTATGTTTTCTGTGATGCCGCTGACTGAAGGAAAGAGAAACAATCCGACAATCACTAACTTCAGATAGCTTCGGATAACATCCTGCAATTTCGTTGAAACGATTCTTAATGACATACAACGACAACCATCACCTTGACCAAAGCCCGTAAGCAGATGCGTGTCGGCAGTCCTTTGCAAACTGAGCCACAATGTGGGCTTCTCTTTCTTCATAGATAATATAGCCAATGAATGGTTGGTATGAGCTGACCAATTTGAGAAAAAAACGGGGTCGGAGAGACGAGTTCCGCAACTGGGTGGTAAAAAATCAGGCCGCTTAGTCGGTCAAAGGGATCAAATTCAAATGATAGCGGGGCTGTTCATATCACAGAAGAAGTCATTGAACGGCAAGGACTTCATTACGCTGGATAGACTGTCGTTTTGCGCACCGCTTTACTTATTGCTGAAACTATCCGATACTTGAGATGTGAAAGCTTACAGCAAACAGATGGCTTGGTTCCTTATATTCATTCAACTCCTTTCTACCTGCTTTCTTTCAGTGGGTGGTTTGGTCGTTTGCGTGGAATCCGACGGCCGAGTTTCGGTTGAGCGACTACAAGACGGTTGTTGTCTCGCAGAGATTAGCATGATCGGAGTCAAGTCTTCCGAGATGGCTGAACGTGATTCAGATTGCGGCGATTGCCAAGACCAATTGCTTGATTCGTATGGCCGAGCAGCTTCTCGGTTAGAGGCCGCACAGGTTGAATTTCCCTTCTTGGCACAAGTAGAATTTCATTCGTCTCTTGCCAACTATCAATTCTTGATAGGACAATCGGACGAAGTTCATCTCATTTCTCCTCCAGACTTTTCTGAGTTCGCTGAAAATCCCATCCCAACTCGCTGCTGATTCACTCCACACACTTTATAAGTCCGCCTGACAATCAAGGTCAGGTGGGTGCTTGTCGTTGTCTGCATGGCAGCAGGCGATCAAAACCTGTAGTGGAGTTTCTGCATGCGAATGATTCTTTTCTTCTGTGTAACATTTTGTCCACTGATATTCGGATCGATGTCTTTCGGACAGTCTTCCGGTTCAGAAATTGATGATCGGCCTGTTCTCCTTCGTGAACTTCTTTCAGAAGTAGATTCATCTGAAATGAACGCAACTGGTCTCAGTTTGCGAGAGGCTGTCAACCGAGTGTTGATGAATCACCCTGAATTGCTTGTCGCTCGTGCGTCGTCGATTGCAGCGCAGGGAAAACTCATACAGGCAGGCAAGGGTCAAAATCCGACTGTAAGTCTTGAAGTAGCGAATTTCGGTCGCAGCTCAACTAGCGGTATTGGTGAGCTTACGATTGGGATCGAAAAGGAGATTGGGCTGTGGGGGAAACGCTCAATACACAAGCAGTCAATAGCGCATGAGATACAAATGTACGAGCAGAGCTACCATTCTTCGCTGCTCGACCTTTTCATTCAAGCCAGCGTGGCATACTACCGAGTAGTCGCGAGTGAGCTTTATCTCGATAATACTCGCGAAGGGGTTACAATCGCGAAAAACATTCGAGAAGTCGCGGCAAATAAATTCGCCGAAGGGGCAGTTCCTGAAGTCGATCTTTTGAGAGCACGTGAAGTGGAGTTTGAAGCTGAGATCGAGCTTGAAACTCAGACTGCTCATTTTAGCCGAAATCGTCAGATGCTGGCTTCTCTCTGGGGAGGAAGTTCACTACCCGATACCATCGACGGCTCACTCCGATGGTGGCTGGATCGAAAGGTTACCGTACCACTCGAAGGCCTGCTGGCCACTCATCCTGACTTGCTTGCTCTCGAATTCGAGCGCGATGCACGTGAGGCCGAATTGCAAAGTAATAGAGTCTCGTTTCGACCGGACCTGACCCTCGGAGCAGGCTACCGAAGATTGTTTGATGATGACGACAATGCCTTTCTTGTCTGGACATCGCTACCCCTTCCGCTTTCAGACAGAAACCAGGGGAAAATCGCTTCCGCCGGCGCAGCTGTAGCACAAGCTGAGGCACGTATTGCTGCGTACAAACGTGAAACATTGAATTCACTTCAGTCGCATCTCAGTCTGCTTGCGACCTACTCGCGGCAGATACACCAAATTGAAGAGACTCTGCTGCCTTTGGCCGAACGTGCGATGGAAGCCACTGATGCTGCCTATCGGCTTGGAAGCCTGCCTTACCTGAACGTACTCCAGTCGCGCCAGGATCTTGTAAAACTGAAACAACGCCTGACCGATCTTCTCCTTTCCGGAACTGAGACGGCCTTGGCAATTGAAAGACTCACCGGACATCGCCTGTCGGCCATAGGGAGCCGTTAATCATGAAAACCATCTATAGTATCATTGCAGCCGTTATTGCCATCGGCCTCATCATCGGATCGGTCATCCTCTTTCGCTCTGAGCCACCCCGTCGAGCAGATGCTCACGATCATGGACATAGTGAATCCGAAGAGTCTGCTCACGATCATGCTGAAGAAGCAGCTCACGAACATACTGATGGGGAAGAACACGACCACGCCGAAGGTGACGCCCACGATCATTCATCTGCCGGCGAACAGGGTGACGAAGGTGAGCATGCGGAGGAGGGGAAATCCACGCACGCCGAAGACGACCATGGACATGGTCACGATGAAGACTCACGCTCAGTTGCCGGAGTGGCAGGTGAAACAATCGGCAAGCTTACCATGACCGAAGATGCTCTGAATCGAAATGGCGTGGAAATTCGAACCGCATCGGCTGGCGTGATAAATAAAGTAATCGAGCTGCCCGGCGAAATCGTCCTGAACGCCGATAAAGTAGCACACATTGTTCCTCGTTTTCCGGGCATTGTACAGGAAGTTCGTGCCAATCTCGGCGACCGCGTCACTGCCGGACAAGTGCTCGCGGTTATTCAGAGCAATCAAAGTGTTTCGGCCTATGAGATCAAATCATTAGTCGCAGGGACGGTCATCGAGAAACATATCACGCTCGGTGAGTTTGTGCAGGATGATCAGGACATCTATG
Organism: uncultured Ignavibacteriales bacterium; assembly: GCA_964518635.1. Lineage (GTDB taxonomy): Bacteria > Zixibacteria > MSB-5A5 > GN15 > FEB-12 > CAZFGK01. The sequence goes on along the minus strand of CAZFGK010000003.1, from coordinate 29,324 downwards.
TCGTTGCAGATATGAGTACAGTCTGGGCAAGAGTCAGTGTCTATTCCCGATACCTCCCTGAAGTAAAGATCGGGCAGCGAGTTCGTATCGGAACTTCAGACTCGAAAAATGCAGTCACCGGAAAAATCGATTACATCGGCCCCATTGTAGGCGAACGCACAAGAACAACGCAGGCACGAGTTTCTCTGGCAAATCCAAACGAGACATGGCGCCCCGGTTCATTTGTCACCGCCACCGTTTCGCTTGGCGAACAGCGCGCAAATATCGCAATCCCTCACGACGCAATTCAGACTGTGGAAGGGAAATCAGTCGTATTTGTAAAATCCGACAATGGTTTTGAAGTCCGTACGGTGACTCTCGGGACCAACGACGGTACAAACATTGAAATTCTCGGTGGACTAAACGTCGGGGATTTGTATGTCGCTACCAACAGCTTTCTGTTGAAGGCAGAGTTCGGTAAATCTGAAGCCGGTCACGAACACTAAGAGGATCTCATGCTGGAAAATATACTCGCACTCTCGATAAGGCAGCGTTGGGTCATTCTGTTGGCCTCGCTGGCAGTTGCCGCTCTTGGTTTCTACAATTTTAATCAGCTACCAATTGACGCAGTCCCGGATATCACAAACGTGCAGGTGCAGATTAACACCGAAGCTCCGGGAATGTCGCCGCTTGAAGTCGAAAAGCAGATTACCTTTGCTATCGAAACATCCATGGGAGGAATCCCACATGTTGATTACACACGTTCACTCTCGCGTTATGGCCTCTCACAAGTGACCGTAGTTTTCGATGAAGGAACTGATATCTACTTTGCGCGCCAATTGATCAATGAACGACTGCAGGAAGCACGATCAGAATTGCCCGCAGTTGCCGGCGAACCAGTGATGGGGCCGATTGCGACTGGTCTTGGTGAAATCTACATGTACACCGTTGAGCCGGAAAAGGGGGCACTTAAACCCGATGGCCAGCCCTTTACTCCAACGGATCTTCGAGAAGTTCAGGACTGGATCGTCAAGCCACAGCTGCGAACAATTCCCGGCGTTACCGAAGTCAATACCATTGGTGGATTTGAAAAACAGTTCCACGTCACCCCTGATCCTGCCAAACTCGTCTCCTATGGACTGACTTTTCATGACATCATGGACGCATTGTCCCGAAACAATTCCAGTGTCGGTGCTGGTTACATTGAGCACAAAGGTGAGCAGTATCTTATCCGGGTGCCGGGAGTGGTCAGTGCCATTTCGGATATTGAAGACGTGCTGGTCGGTTCTGAGGACGGCACCCCAATAAGAATTCGGGACATTGCAGAAGTTGCGCTTGGAAAGGAACTGCGCACCGGCGCAGCTACCGAAAATGGTGAAGAAATTGTTCTTGGAACGGTTTTCATGTTGATGGGCGAAAACAGCCGAACAGTCTCAAGAAGAGTCGCCGAGCGCATGACTGAAGTTGAAAAATCACTTCCTGACGGCGTTACTGTTCGAACGGTCTATGATCGTACAGGGCTTGTCGATGCAACTCTTGCCACGATTCGCACGAATCTTGTCGAAGGTGCCATCCTTGTCATTGCAATTCTCTTTCTTCTTATCGGTAATATCACGGCGGCACTTCTCGTTGCCATGGTGATTCCACTCTCTATGCTACTTGCTGTGACAGGGATGGTACAAGGGAAAATCAGTGGAAATCTGATGAGTCTTGGGGCTATCGACTTTGGCATTATTGTGGATGGTGCAGTCGTGATGGTCGAGAATATCATTCGTCGTTTTGGTGAGCGACAGCACATACTTGGCAGATTACTGACCCAAGAAGAGAGATTGGATGAGGCATTCGTAAGCTCTGCCGAGGTCGCCAAGCCAACTCTCTTCGGCGTCGGCATCATCATGATTGTCTATCTTCCGATTCTGACACTCAGCGGAGTCGAAGGAAAAATGTTCGTTCCAATGGCTGAGACCGTACTTCTCGCCCTCGCAGCTGCTTTGGTACTTACCTTCACCTTCATTCCGGCCGGTATCGCGATTTTTCTGAGAGGGAAAGTCTCTGAGAAAGAAAGCATCGTCATCCGACTAACGAAACGAGTGTACGAGCCCGCTCTCAGAGGCGTTCTGAATTTTCGTTGGCAGACGGTATCGCTCGCTCTCGCAGTGCTTGTATTCTCAATCGCTATGGCCTCACGGATGGGAAGCGAATTTATTCCCTCTCTTGATGAAGGAGATATTGCCACCCACGCCATGCGCATTCCCTCGACCAGTCTTTCACAGGCAATTGTGATGCAGCGTGATATTGAGGCGACTATCATGACGTTTCCAGAAGTAGATCGCGTCTTTGCAAAAATCGGCACCGCGGAGATTGCCACTGATCCAATGCCACCATCGGTTGCGGATGTCTTCATCATACTGAAACCAAAATCGGAATGGCCTGATCCACGGAAACCGAAAGTGGACGTGATGGCTGCGATTGAAAGCGCTGTCCAGAAACTGCCGGGAAACAACTATGAGTTCACTCAGCCTATCCAGATGCGCTTCAACGAACTCATTTCCGGAGTTCGATCTGATGTCGCGGTTAAAATCTTCGGCGACGATCTTGATGTCATGTTGCGAGAAGGACAGCGAATTGCGGCTGTTCTTCAAAAGATTCCCGGCGCAGCCGATGTGAAAGTTGAGCAAGTGACAGGACTTCCCCTTTTGACCATCGACATAGATCGCGGTGCTATCTCCCGTTACGGATTGAACGTGAGTGACGTACAGGAAGTCGTTGAAGTTGCAATTGGGGGTTCAGAAGTTGGACAGGTGTATGAAGGAGATCGACGATTTGATTTGATTGTTCGGCTCCCGGAAGATGTGCGCCGCGACATGAATGCCCTCGAATTTCTTCCGATTCCGTTGCCGGAGGTCTCACCAGATCAGAGTCCAAAGCAGTCTGCGATATTTACTTTTTCTGGCGCCGCTGATGATGCGGAACCGGGATACATTCCTCTCGGGGCTATTGCGACAATAACGATTGCAGAGGGTCCCAACCAGATAAGCCGAGAAAACGGCAAGCGGCGAGTTGTCGTTCAGGCCAACGTGCGTGACCGTGACCTCGGTTCGTTTGTGCAAGAGGCACAAAGTGCCGTTTCAAGTCAGGTGAATCTACCTGCGGGTTACTGGCTCACTTGGGGTGGTCAGTTTGAAAACCTTGTTGCAGCAAGTCAGCGACTGACCATCGTCGTACCCGTCGCATTGCTTTTGATCTTCCTATTGCTCTTCGCGACTTTCAACTCCCTTCGTGACTCGTTGATTGTTTTCTCAGGGATCCCACTCGCTTTGACCGGCGGGATATTTGCGCTTTGGTCCCGCGATATCCCACTCTCGATCTCTGCTGGCGTGGGCTTCATTGCACTCTCAGGAATTGCCGTTCTTAACGGACTGGTGATGGTGTCGTTCATCAACAAATTGCGATCCGATGGCGCCGGACTTGATGAATCAATTATTACAGGTGCTCTCACACGCTTTCGCCCTGTGCTCATGACTGCACTGGTAGCGTCACTTGGGTTTATTCCCATGGCAATCGCAACCGGCAGTGGCGCAGAAGTGCAACGCCCCCTCGCGACAGTAGTTATCGGGGGAATTCTGTCTTCAACATTTCTGACCTTACTCGTTCTGCCAGTCCTGTATAGTTTGTTCTATTTCAGGAAAGTGTTGAAGTCCTGATCACTTTGCTGGATGAGTTGCTTTTCGTCACAAACAAGGACGGTTCATGAAGTGATCTTGGAAGCACCTCATGAACCGCTCTTTCAAAGTGAGATGGGAGAGACAATTAACTCAGCTGGGAGGTTGGAAATACAGCCTAGTCTTGATTAATCCATGGGTTTTACCGATAGACAAATGCAAATATCTTCAACCCGCACTTCTCGTGCTGACTTTGTATTTGGTTGAACTACAATAACTTGAAGTCTCCGTCCTCGCCATAGCACTAATAGTGTGGCTGTTGGGAACTATTAGCTTTTTGCGGCGGTTTAGCATTTAATTGGCTATACTTGAAAGTGAATTCTATGATCAGGCAGTTAAGACAGTATCCTCTGATCCTCGTGCTGGTTGCACTGTTTGCACTAACGGGCGACAAGTGCTTCTGTGCAATTCAACGGACAGATACACTTCGAGACCATTGCTGTGATGTCAAATCAGCCCCCAGTGAGACTAATTGCTGCTCTGAAAATGATAGCAACGAGAAAAGCAAACTTCCTGTCGACAATCAAGCGTGTGATCATTGTTGTTCAGGACTCTGGACAGTAGCGCATCAGCTCGATAAAGACGTTTCGCTTGAGCGGATATCATCTAGTTCATTAAACGATTTCCTGTTCTCGTCACCAACTTTTCAAATTCATTCTCTGGTCGCGATCCAAGTGAGTTTGATCATCCCACGTTCACGAAGCCCGATTGTTAATTCTCCGGGCATTTTTAATCATCCTCTTCGCACCTGATCAAGTTCCCCTATCCCTCTATCTGAGGGAAATTCTCCCTCGTATCGACATGTTTGTGTGCTGTCTTTGTAGTTAAGACAGCGAAGACAATTTTTGGAGGAAAAGCTCATGAACGGCAAGTTTCCGTTCTCGACCTTGAAGACCCTTTCGACGTTAGGCAAATTTGTGCTTGCCTTTTGTTCTTTGTGTCGTTCGCGCGACCGTAGTTGCAGCACGAAGGGGCTGCGTCAGTTCCTTTTTCATGCAACAGCCGCAAGCTCTATGGTTTACTCGGCGACAGTTTTTGCTTCAGACAGTCTGAGAGTTGAGGATGTAATCCTTGATGTTCTAAAGCATAACAATGGGATCACTGCAGCTCAATACATGGAACAGGCAGCAAGAGAAAAGGTCTTTGCAGCTGGCAAATGGGATGATCCGATGCTTATGGTCGGCGTGGTCAGTCTTCCGACCAACCTTGATTTCAAGATGGACCCAATGACAATGCAAATGATTGGGCTGAGCCAGAACATTCCTTTGGCTGGCTCAAATCACCTTGAAAGAAAGGTAGCTATTGCCGAAGCAAACGTAGCTTTTCAGGATCGTCGTACAATGCAGGCGGATATGATCATGGTTGCTCGATATGCGTTTGCCGATCTGTTCTATCTGGACAAGACCAAACGTGATGTGGGGGCGCTAAGAGACCTTCTAAAAGAAGTACATGCAACAGTTCAGGCAAAACTCTCCTCGAATCAGGCCAGCCGTGAGGAAGTGCTCAGTTCAGAAACAGAGTTATGGCGAATTGAATCGCAACTAATTGAAATCGAAAGACAATGCATCGAGGCACGTTATCGACTCAACGTAGTTCGGGGAGCGGAGCTTGACGTGCTGGTTGTCCCGATTGCGTCAACTGAGCCCATCGGATTGCCAACTTCTCCAGAAGAATGGCTCGACTCTGCTAAACTGCACTACCCACCATTTCAGAAGCTGTTGGACAAGTCAAAGTCTTTCGGATACTCGCGTGACCTTGAAAAGAGCATGAAGTGGCCTATGCTCGGATTGACCGCGAGTTATGGCATTCGCCTGGATTCTGAAGAAGAGGAACGCGACAATATGTTGGGTTTTCAAGCCAACTTCTCGTTGCCTATCTTCTCCCGGTCGGGAAAGACTCGCATGGCCGCTGCAATGGAAGCTATGCGATTGAGTACTGACCTTGAAGCAGTTCAGTTGTGGAAAGAAACAGAAGGCAAACTTCGTTCTCTGTATCAAACTGCAATACAACTCTCCCGTTCGATTGAGCTTTATAGTCAACGAATCATACCGACATCGAAAGGAGCATTTCAAAGTGCACTTTCAGGTTATTCCGCAGGCAGAGTGAGCTACAGTCAATTGCTCTTGCTTGCTGCTGGGATCTACCGAGATCTGGTCAGTCTCAATCAGCTTGAAAACCAGCTGGCATACGCACTGGCAGAAAGTGATAACTATATCACTGATCCGGACAGCTATAGTCGGCAGCAAGTCACGAATTCTAAGTAGAAAAAGAGGAACTCATGTCAGTCACAAATACACCGTACAATCCAGATGATCACGAACCACTCCCTGAGGGTGAAGAACAACAGCCACGATTCACAGCTACCATGGGTCTGGTGCGCTGGATCATTCTTGGCGGGATGTCACTTTTTGCAGTTGTCATGGCATTGAATTACTTTGGACTTACACCATGGAGTGAAAGTACGATGCAATCAGTGCAATACCACTGTCCAATGCATCCGACGTATGTATCAAGTCAACCAGGAGATTGCCCAATCTGTGGAATGTCTCTGGTACAGATTGACGCGTCCGGTACGGAAATTCCTCAAGTTGGTACAATCAAATCGGAAGATGATTCGAGTTCCGAAACTGAAAACCAAAAGCACTCGGAAGCCGGTCAATACACCTGCCCGATGCATCCCGAAATTGTCTCTGACACAATGGGAAAGTGTCCAAAGTGTGGGATGAACCTTGAATTAGTTACCGAAGCAGCGAAGCTTGGCCAATACACCTGCCCGATGCATCCCGAAATTGTGTCTGACACGATGGGCAAGTGTCCAAAGTGTGGTATGAACCTTGAATTGGTAACCGAAGCAGCGAAGCCTGGCCAATACACCTGCCCTATGCATCCCGAAATTGTCTCTGATACGATGGGCAAGTGTCCAAAGTGCGGGATGAACCTTGAATTGGTAACGGAAGCAGCGAAGCCTGGCAAATACACCTGCCCTATGCATCCCGAAATTGTCTCTGATACGATGGGCAAGTGTCC
>CAZFGK010000003.1:0-22496 GCA_964518635.1 uncultured Ignavibacteriales bacterium | reverse complement strand
AATACACCTGCCCTATGCATCCCGAAATTGTCTCTGATACGATGGGCAAGTGTCCAAAGTGCGGGATGAACCTTGAATTGGTAACCGAAGCAGCGAAGCCTGGCCAGTACACCTGCCCGATGCATCCCGAAATTGTTTCTGACACGATGGGTAGTTGTCCAAAGTGTGGTATGGATCTTGAAGTGGTCGACAGTACCAAGGGAGTCATGAATCACGATCATGGTTCAAATATCAACTCTGACTCAAGACTTCATTCTCAATCGGCTGGGTCGGATATGGGAGCTTTCCCCGTTCCCGGCCTGGTACCAATATCAATTGAACCCAAGCGACTGCAACTTATAGGCATACGAACTGGAACAGTTGATATGAGACAAATCGAGGGCGGACTTCGATTTGCCGGATATGTCACGCCGGATGAAACGAGAATATCCAATGTGCATGTGAGATTCAGCGGCTGGGTAAAGCAACTCGGTATAAACCAAACAGGCCAACAAGTACATGCGAACGACAAGCTTCTTTCTGTTTACAGCGAAGAACTTTACCAAGCAGCGCAAGAATTCATCCTTTCTCGCAATTCTTTCAATCGAGTGGCTAACGCAGAAGCTATCGACACGAGAAAGCAGCTTCTTTCTGCCTCACGCAAGCGACTCGAGTTGCTTGGAATTCCGTCACAAGAACTTGCAATCCTCGACACCGCACAAACTCCGAATCAGGAACTTTGGGTGAGAAGTCCATTTTCAGGATATGTGCTCGAAAAAGGAGTCACAGAAGGACAGTTCATTGAACCATCCCAAAATCTTTTTACAATCGCCGATCTACGCACTGTCTGGATACTGGCGGATGTATATGAGTCTGACCTGAACAGCATTCATCTGGACCAGCCAGCTCGGTTTACCACCGCAGCTTATCCGGGAGAAAGCTTTGTTGGGAGAGTGAGCTTTATCTATCCTTCAGTCTCTGAACAGACTCGCACACTAAAGATCAGGGTAGAATTGAAAAATGAATCTCAACGGTTGAAACCGGGGATGTACGGCGATGTCGAGATCGGCGGTAAGGGTAAGCATGTACTGACAGTTGCATCGGACGCTGTTATGGATGACGGTGAAAGACAGTACGCTTTTGTGATCCATAACGGAACCCATTTTGAGCCACGCCTGCTGACAATTGGCAAGCGATCAGACGATTTCATAGAAATCATCGCTGGCCTGATGGATGGCGATCAAGTAGTCACCAGTGCCAACTTTCTCATCGACTCTGAAAGTCGCTTGAAGGCCGCAATCGCAGGCATGGGAAGTTTCGAGCCAAACGCACATGCGGGACATGGGAAGTAACAAAGAGAGCAGGCCACAGATATGATTGGTTCAATAATTGATTTTTGTGCGCGCAATCGCTCGGTAGTGTTCATCGGAACCCTCTTTGCCTGTGCCGGCGCATGGTATTCCATAAAGAACACTCCGTTAGACGCAATCCCGGATTTATCCGACGTCCAGGTTATTCTCTATACGGAGTGGATGGGACGCAGCCCTGATTTGGTCGAAGATCAAGTAACTTATCCGGTTGTTACCTCTCTCCTTGCAGCTCCTCATGTATCCGCAGTTCGCGGTTATTCCATGTTCGGCATGTCATTCGTCTACGTTATTTTTGATGAGGGGACTGATATCTATTGGGCACGCAGTCGTGTGCTTGAGTATTTGAAACAGATCGAAGGTAAACTGCCGCAGGGTGTCTCCCCTACGATTGGTCCGGATGCATCCTCCGTGGGTTGGGTTTTCCAGTACGCCTTGGTTGATACATCAGGCAAACACGATCTTTCTGAACTGAGGACATTTCAGGATTTTAATCTACGATATGCGCTCTCATCTGTTCCCGGTGTTGCCGAGGTTGCAAGTATCGGCGGATACCAAAAGCAATATCAGGTTGAAGTAAATCCTGAAAAGCTAAAGGCGTTTGGACTTTCAATTGGAGATGTTAGTCGTGCCATCCGCGCCAACAACAATGATGTCGGCGGACGGGTGCTGGAGTTAACTGAGCGAGAATATTATGTCAGAGGAAAGGGATACATAACAAGTCTCAACGATTTGCGAGCAATCGGGCTGGGCAAAAGCTCAACTGGTACGCCAATTCTATTGGGAAATGTTGCGAATGTTTCTTTCGGTCCCGATATCCGTCGGGGAGTAGGCGAACTCGACGGTCAGGGAGAAGCAGTCGGCGGAACAGTAGTCATGCGATACAACGAGAACGCTCTGACTGTTATCGAACGTGTGAAGTCGAAATTGGAAGAACTTAAGCCTGCATTTCCAGCAGGAGTAAGTGTCAAGATCGTCTATGACCGAAGCAATCTCATCAATCGTGCTATTGAAACACTGACTCGCACTTTGGTTGAGGAGGGTCTGGTTGTTGCGGCAATCATAATTCTGTTTCTGCTTCACTTTCGCAGCTCGATTGTCCCAATAATTGCCTTACCCATTTCGGTCGGCCTTGCTTTCATACCGATGTATCTTCTCGGTATCAATGCGAACATCATGAGTCTTGGCGGAATCGCTATTGCTATTGGGGCAATGGTAGATGCCAGCATTGTGCTCATTGAAAATGCACATAAACGCATGGAGAAAGCGCCGCCCAATGTTTCACGTACGGAAGTGATCATTGCCGGCGCAAAGGAAGTTGGACCTTCCATCTTCTATGCTCTGCTTATCATTACGATTGGCTTCCTCCCCATCTTTGCCTTAACTGGTCAGGGGGGGCGACTCTTTACCCCACTTGCTTACACAAAGACCTTCGCGATGTTTTTTGCAGCCGTAGTCGCAATCACTCTTGTACCAGCACTCATGGTAACTCTTCTGAGAGGCAAAGTTCGTCCGGAATCGACGCATCCTGTCTCTCGAATTCTTATCTCGATTTACAAGCCATTTGTGTACGTAGCATTGAGAAATCCCAAGACGACGATTGCCATTGGAGTCATGGCTATCCTGTCTGCACTTCCTATGATTCCAAGAATCGGCTCAGAGTTCATGCCTCCCTTAAATGAGGGAGATGTTCTGTATATGCCAACGACATTGCCAAACATTTCCGTTGAGGCCGCGAAACAATACATGCAGTATCAAAACCGGGTCATTCGGTCCTTTCCAGAGGTCATATCTGTCTACGGCAAGGCAGGACGCTCCGAAACGCCGACTGATCCAGCCCCACTTAGTATGCTCGAAACCATAGTACAGTTAAAACCAACTGACGAATGGAGAACAGTATTCCAGCCACGATGGTATTCCAGTTGGACTCCTGAGTTCATCAAGAAGATACTACGACCAGTGTGGCCGGAAGAACGAAGGATGACATGGAAAGAACTCATTGCTGAGATGGACAAAGCCATGCAAATGCCGGGCTGGACAAATGCATGGACTATGCCCATAAAGACTCGAATTGATATGCTCTCAACTGGAATTCGCACTCCAATCGGAGTTAAGATTTTCGGTGATGATCTCAATGAAATAGAGCGCATAGGAGTGGAGCTTGAGCGATCACTTTCAGTTATTCCGGGTACTCGATCTGTATATTCTGACCGCAGTACCGGAGGATTTTACGTCGACATCATTCCTGATCGTGCAAAAATCGCTCGGTATGGACTCTCGATCCGGGATGTGCAGGACGTAATTGAATCAGCAATAGGCGGTATGCCAGTCGGTGTCACCATCGAAGGACGAAACAGATTCTCCATAAATGTTCGTTATCCTCGTAACGTCCGAGAAAACATCGACCAGTTAAAGCGAATACTTATTCCGATTCCAGACAATGAAACTGGTTCGCAATCAGGTGCAATTTCACCTATGGGTTTATATGAACCCCTCAATCAATTTGCATCGCCAATACTGGCAAGTAATGATCCCATGGTTGATTTTCAGGCATTCCAAAGTGTCATGCTTCTGGCTCAGATGAGTTCAGATGGCATGAAGGGAGGTTCAAGCGGAGGTGTGGGACAATCGGGCAGCAGTTCCGGCAGTTCGAACATGTCCCTTCCATCACAGTCTTCTTTTGGCTCTTCCAGCAAGAGTTTCGAACTTCCTCAAGGCCGCGCTGGAATTCCTCTTGGAGAGATTGCGGACGTGCGTATTGCAACCGGACCGCCAATGATTCGTGACGAGAATGGATTACTGGTCGGCTATGTCTACGTAGATATGGATCAGAGCAAACGTGATATAGGAGGCTATGTTGAGGAAGCCAAGAAAGTCGTGGCGAACGACATCCAAATCCCAGCGGGCTACTACCTAAAGTGGACAGGTCAGTATGAACTATTGGAGCTCATGGCTCAGCGGATGAAGATAATCATCCCCATTACTCTCATACTCATTGTAGTCATGCTTTACTTGAACTTCAGGAATTTCACTGAAACGTGCATCGTACTTGCATCAGTTCCTTTTGCACTTGTAGGTAGTATTTGGCTGATGTACTTCCTCGGCTACAACTACTCAACAGCTTCACTTGTCGGCATTATTGCATTAGTAGGTTTGGCAACTCAAACCGGAATTGTCATGATTCTCTATCTGGACCATGCCTATGAAAAGCGAAAGAAAGCTGGAAAGATTCGCGATCTCAATGATATCATCTGGGCTCACATGGAGGGTACCGTCATGCGTGTTCGTCCCAAGTTGATGACAGTCGGCACCACAGCGATTGGCCTCATTCCGCTGCTCTGGGCAACTGGAGCAGGTGCTGACGTGATGAAAAGAATCGCTGCCCCGATGGTGGGAGGATTGATTAGTTCTACATTTTTGACTCTCGAAATCATTCCGGTCGTCTATACATATTGGCGATTGTGGCAAATCAAGCACGAGAAGAAAGAAGCGCCTCAAACAAGTGATGTAACAAGTAATTAGCAGGGAGCGAAGGAATAGTGTGTATGGATCCAACTCATTTGAATAGCGACCCTGTTCAGAAAACTGATCCTGTGTGTGGAATGGTTGTGAAACACAATTCGCCACACAAACATGTTTGGGAATCTCATGAGTATTGGTTTTGCAGCGCTGGCTGCAGAGCCAAATTTTTGTACAATCCAAAACAGTATGTAGTCTTGCCGAGAAGCAGCCCAATGCCTGCTAAACTCACTTCTGCAAATGCTAAGTCTTCTTCTGGAAAATATACCTGTCCAATGCACCCCGAAATTGTCAAGGATGGTCCGGGGAATTGCCCAATTTGTGGCATGGCATTGAGCCCGTTACCAGAACTCCAGAAATCCCTTGCTCCCTCGATGCAGATGCGACGTATTTTGCCCCATGTTGCTCATGACTTTCTGCACGGCGGAGAGAACGGTCTGATGAACCACGGACACCCACGCTTGCAGATCCTGATGCACCATGATGTTTCGCGGTGCTGAGAGCATTTCGCCGAATCCGGTGAGCTTTTCAGACGCCCACTTCTTCAGGAAGCCCGGCTCTACCGTCAAGAACCAACTGCAGTGTAAGTGTACTTCGTAGTCGCGGATACAAAGGTACAGGTGATAATCAGAGAATGCTTCGTGGTTGACGATGAGAAACTCTCGCTGCGTCTTTGAGAAGAACCCCGAGCTCTTCACTTCCTGCATACTCCATGTGCACCCGCCGGGGATCTCAGCATCTTCCAGTTGCTGTTGAATCGCTTCGAGAACGGTGTCTCCTCGACCTGCGGCATGGTCAACCATCTGCGACCTTTGATTGAGAATGGATTCTTCCTTCAACGTGATAGCCATAAAGCCTCCTCCCCGCAGCATGCGGGGTTTCCGAATGCACATTACCCGATCTGTTACTTCGTTGCATCCTCGTGATCGCACGACAACCAAGTCGGTGTGAATAATGATTATTCATTGAGTTCTTCAGTCGCAACAATCCAATGGAAACGCCTGACCTTCTGGGCCACCGTCAATTGCGAGGCGGCGCGCCGGATGTTTGCAAGCCTTGTGACGCTGGATGTGACATACAGACTACGAAACCCCCTGAACGCAGTGACGCCAAAATCAGCTGCATACCGCTGGTAGCCATTGGTCAGCAGGTAGTTTGAGTAGAAACGGAGACTCTTGAGTACTCCCTTTTCTTCATCGCCAACGACCTCTGTCCCGCGATCAATCTCCAGAAAGAAGAGTGCAGTGCTCTCCCCCTTCTGCAGCGCAAACACGTCGTCCGGCGTATGACTGACGGTCTTCGGCTCACGGTTGATTTCGCAGATGACGTCGCGAATGTACTTCGCAGTTCCGCCGGTCGCTGTTCGTTCGCCGCAGTAATAAGGGATGAATCCCAACAGAGTGATGTCTGATGCAGCGCAGGTGAGCTTGAGGTGTATCCGAAAGTCATTGATCGCGAGGAGGTGCTCAACAGCTACTTATTCGATGACCAGGATGATGTGCGGGAGATTACGAACAACTGTCTGATTGGCTACAACGAGCGGCGTCCGCATGACGCACTGAATGGACTGCCACCAGCCATCTTCCGTGAACAACAATTACGAGAAAACTCTACTTTAGAACTGTCCGCTTGACAGGGAAGCTTACGCCCCAGTCAAGAGCTTGTCGCACAACAACTTATAATACAAAAGTTCACCGACGATTCCCCCTCAACTATTTACTACACATTTCTCTCTCATCTGTTTTTATCTGCCGAGCACCCCTAACGCTCGTCCGGTGGTCTGTCCCTTGTCACCGGTGTTTTTCCATCGTATCCAGCTAAGGCCTCCCATGAGGCCCGTGAGAGTTTTTGCCTTGTGATCAACGTGCTTGCGCGTGTTGATTTCATTTAGGCTGTACGACTCACATGACTCAATCAATGGTGCGCGGACAAGCAATCGTCCTGATAGAGAAACACTCGAGACGGAAGGAGTTTTTAGAGATTCAAGGTCGCTGAACAGGCGACAAGGGTACCGCAGCGGTGAGGTCTGGTCAGTTTTTCTAATCAGGTCATTTCCGATGTAACAGAATCAAAAGTCAATGCTTTAGGAGATCGTCGCATGAAAGTATCGAATCAACGGACGAGACTGCTTGCTGTTGCCGGCATTTGTGCCATGGCAACGGCATTCATCTGGACCGGTTGCTCAAATGATGACAGCTCACCTGTCTCATCTCAGTCAACTGTTCAGGATCCGCGACAGAACCTTGAACTGAGTGCCGCCAATCCGCGCGTGCAGGAAGTCATGGGAATTCAGGACAAGCATACCAAGCAACTCATGACCGATCCTGATGTCATCGGGACCGCGACGACCATCGGAGATGACGGGGAACCGGCGATCATGATTATGGTCACTTCCGAGCGCGCTCGTGGAAAATCACCAGTGATGCTCGACGGTGTCAGAACGAAAGTTGTGATCACTGATCGTATCGTTGCCATGAAGGGTGGCGGCGGAGGCGGAGTGAGTCACAAAGCGAAGCAGACTCTTCCGATCCAGTTGGGAACCTCTGGTGGATGGCGTAAGGATCTTGCCAACGGGTATTGCTGCGGCGGTACACTCGGCGCGCTGATCAATGTCGGTGGACAGCAGCGTATTCTCAGCAACTATCACGTCTTCGAAGCTGATATTGTCAGCGGCGGCAACAGCACCACCGCACAGACTGGCGATTTTATCATTCAGCCGGGTCTTCTGGATGTCGGATGCAACGCGGCCAATGCCCAGAACGTTGCGACACTGGTGAAGTCCAGTTCACTTCCGGGAAGCAACGTTGATGCATCTACAGCTACTGTCATCTCTGGTGCTGTCCGTTCCGACGGTGCAATTCTCGAAGTTGGCACTTTGACTGCGGCGACTATTGGTGCATCGCTGAATCAGGCAGTAAAGAAGAGTGGTCGTACTACCGGTCTTACTCGCAGCACGGTGGTTGCTCTGAACGCGACCATCAATATCACCTATGAAAACGAATGCGCGGGCGGTACCTCCTTCACCAAGACCTTTACCGGATTAATTCAATTGTCGAATACCGGTTCGAAATTCCTCGCCGGTGGTGACTCAGGCTCCCTCATGGTGCAGGATGTCGCGAGCAATCCACGCGCAATCGGTCTGCTTTTTGCAGGTAGCAGCTTCTATGCCTTTGCTTCACCGATCAATGATGTACTTGGCTTCTTCGGAAGCGCGTCAATGGTCGGTATCTAGTCATCGAGTGTCGCTCGATTGATTGAGAATATTTCATGCCTGCCTTCGTGTGAATCGCGGAGGCAGGTTTTTTTGTAATGAATTCAACCATCTCTCGTGCAGCAAGAGTGAGGCAATCTTTTCGTGCAGAGTGAAAACAGACTTTTGAAATTTCCACAAGTTGTGATGGTTGCGTTCCTTCTGGCCATCACGCAACTTCTTCTGGCTTGTCCATCATCTGAAAAGAAAGAAGAACAGAAACTGACCGTTCCAGATTCCGACGTTATTCGTGTGATGAACAGTCACGCTGATTCCCTGATGGCGATCCCCGGCGTGACCGGTGTGTCGATCAGTGCGTTGCCGGATGGCAGCCCGACGATCATGATCCTGATTCTTGAAGAATCGGCGAGAGTAAGAGAGAGTCTGCCAGACAGTCTTGATGGCTACCCGGTGGTGGTGAATGTCAGTGGGGAGATTCTTCCGCTAAACGGAAACTGACTACCAGGCGACGCCGGGCTGCTTGAAAAAGTTATGCAGATCACGGCGCGCGACCAGATTAATTCTCTCGGCCCAGACCTCGACCGGATTTAGCTCATCAGTCAATACGAACACTCCAGTTGTATCTACCACAAAGCGATTGTCCCAGGCGTGCGACTGATCATACTCAAGAGAAAATCGATCCTGCGGCACCGGTAGTTCATTTGATAGCTCAATTGGACGGTCAGCGGCTATGAGAATCAGATTCCCGATCTTGTCCGGTGGCTCGGCAATGGGGAGAACGCTGACATATTTGAAGGACCGCTGCGCGGTCGCGGCTAGTGAAAGCACTAACTGATCTCTCCAGCCGACCCCTTCGACATTCATCGTCATCACTCCTTCGGGAGTGAGGCGTGTTTTGACAAGAGCGAATGCTTCCTCGGTTACGAGATGAAAAGGGATTGAACTGCTTCCGAACGCATCCATGACAATCAGGTCGTAAGTTTTATCATACGAGATAAAAAACTGACGGGCATCCATCTCATAGACAACCGCTTCCTGCTCCGTAAGTCCGAAATACTCGCGAGCAATTTTTGTGACCACCCCGTCGATTTCTACCGCTTCAACTTTCCAGTCATATCGATGAAAATTCTTCACCACTGATCCGCCGCCAAGACCGACTACTAATGCACGTCCGGGCTCAGCAAACATTCCTCTGGCAACATCGAGCACATTGACATAGGCAAAGAGAGATTGCCAGGTGGTTGGATCGACAATGGTGTGAATGCCGCCGTCGATGATCATGTAGCGGGTGCTGTCCTGATCGACGACTCGAATTTCTGCATAGGGGCTCTCTTCGATCGCCATCAGTCCAATTTCAGGTCTCGCCGCTTCCACTGGCGAGCCATACAGAAAGTTTGCTCCTGCCGCACACAGAATCACAGGAAGAGCAACGACCTGCCATTTCTTTCCATACACCAGCCCGATAAGTGCGGTTACAACCAGCACCAGTCCGATCACAAAGACCAGTCGTGAGACACCGATGTTTGGAATAAGAATGAATCCGGTGGTCAGCGCGGCGGCAACACTCGCTAGAGTTGAAACTGCGTACAGATTTCCGGCAGTACGACCAACCTCACCGAGAGTGAGTGCCTTCAATCGTATCGCATAGGGGCTGATCATGCCAAGAAGTGCCAATGGCGGGAAAAAGAGAAGTGTTGCTGTAACAAGCACTGCGGAGCGAAGCCCGAGTGACTCGGTAATGCTGAGCACCGGTGATCGCAGGAGTGGTATACAGGCGATCCAGACTCCGGCTGCTGCTATGATCAGGCAGAAAGAGGAGAGTCATGCATTCTTGTCGGCAAATCGTCCGCCAACAGCATAGCCAAGACTCAGCGCGGCAAGGGTCACACTGATAAGTGCCGACCAGAGATAGAGACTCGATCCGTAGAAAGGCGCGATGACACGCGTTCCGAGCAGCTCAATTGCCAATACTGATGCGCCGCACACGATGACGGCACTATAAATGTAGAAATCTCTCACGTATTAGTCTCCTGTCTCGTTCGTGCAGAAAAGATAACAAGTGGAGAAACCGAATGCCATGCAAAAGAATGGAGTTCGCAAGATAGTTGAGAGGTGCGACTATTACACGTTGTATATGACTGGCATCTGGCCACGCCATTTCTGCCAACATGGATCATCGGTCAGAAGCTGCGCCATGAAGTGTGCGACATTGATACGGCTCGTCTTCCCCGGATCAAAGATCGCGCTGCGGGTGGGGGACGGAAACACTTCGTATTGGCTCACACTCTCCTCGTCGATCAACGTATCGGGGCGAACAACTGTCCATTCGATACGTTCATGCTTTCGTCCGATCACAACGCGCAGATAGTCGGCTGCCTGTTCATTATCAGCATGTGGCGGAACTGCATAACGAATGAGTCCAATCACGAACTTCTGCATACGAGATGTTTCCTCATCAAGATCACGATTGCTGTTACCGGCGGTGTTCATCAGAACAAAACGAATAAGATGAGTCGATTCAAGTTTATCGATGCACTCACACATTCGTTGCACTGCATCCCGCACCAGTCGACGAGGTGAGCCAAATATGCCGCGCATATTGAGATTGTGCCCCAGACAAGAGGCGACACCGTCGCAGTTTGTCAGCATTGCGGTGAGTTTCGCATCGGGGATGTCGAGTATTCTTCCGACTTCGAGAGTGAGAGAGGGATGCGGTTGCAATTCAGTCGGCAGATTTTCATTCGAGCGAACGAGTGCCGTTACCTGATGACCGTCGTGCAGCAGTTGTGCGACAAGCAGACGTCCGGTCGCGCCGCTGGCACCGGCGATGAAGAAGTTCATGAAGTAATCATATGTAGTGGCATTGATGCTGAAAACAGATATTCTTCCAGATGTCCGACCGCTCACTTTTTTACACCACCGCCTTACTGCGCGCTGTCAGCACGAGTCTTCTCGCAGTCTTGATCGGAATCTACCTCGCCACTCGCGGGATTGATGCTGCTGCCACTGGTTCGATAATATCATTCGGACTCGTCGGGGCTGCTCTTGCGGCGATTGTTGCGACATTCTACGGCGATGCGTTTGGACGACGACGATTTCTTTTCCTGATGACGCTGCTCTCAATTACGGGAACAGTTCTCTTTGCGTTCTCGGCTTCGCCATTATCACTCACTCTAGCAGCGTTTTTTGGAATGCTGAACGGGATGGGGAAAGATCGTGGTGCTGCTCTCATTCTCGAACAAGCAGCTCTCCCGTCAACTACCACCGAGGATCAACGTACCAAAGTCATCGCCCGATACAATGTACTGCAGGATCTCGGGCATGCGATTGGCGCCCTCCTTGCCGGGTTGCCGTCATTGATAGCCGCGTCAACTCCAGTAGTTGCCGAACACTCACATCAATATATGCTCCTTGGCTGCGCTGGGCTTGGCCTTCCGGTTTTGTTCTGTTATTGGCGCATGTCGAATCGCATTGAAGCGAATGAAATTCATTCCGGATTGCGCTCCTTCACTCGCATTTCAATTCAAAGCAAGTCGATCATACTCAAGATATCTGCGCTGTTTTCAATCGACAGCATTGCTGGTGGCTTTCTGACTACGGCATTGCTCTCTTATTTTTTCTTTGAACGATTTGGTGCGACGGAGGGGATGATCGGAGGGCTTTTCTTTGGCGCACGATTGTTGAATGCTCTTTCACATTTAGGCGCGGCATGGCTGGCGAAGAGGATTGGATTGGTGAATACGATGGTCTTCACGCATATCCCGTCGAGCATCCTGCTGATGACCGTCGCCTTTGCGCCAAACTTCACTGTTGCCGCGATTCTGTTTTTGCTGCGTGAAGGGCTGGTTGAAATGGATGTGCCGACACGGCAGTCATATGTGATGGCGGTCGTGGAACCAAGTGAACGAACGATGGCTTCGGGAATCACGAATCTTGTGCGTCTTGGCTCATGGGCAGTTGCACCCGGATTTGCAGGGCTCCTGATGCAGACCGGCTCACTCTATTTGCCGCTCGTGATTGGCGCAGGAATGAAAATAGTCTATGATATTCTGCTCTGGCGCGCCTTTCGCGGCGTCAAACCGCCGGAAGAAAGGTGAGAAAGTTTGCCGTTTTCCCTCAAACCAGATCCTTACCTCAGAAAGGAAATTGTGGAAAAATGAAAGCATGGACACGAACCAAGTATGGCGGTCCTGAAGTGCTTACAGTGAAAGACGTACCGA
Source organism: uncultured Ignavibacteriales bacterium (assembly GCA_964518635.1). GTDB lineage: Bacteria > Zixibacteria > MSB-5A5 > GN15 > FEB-12 > CAZFGK01. Next base: position 10,200 of record CAZFGK010000003.1, on the reverse strand, counting down.
TTTCAGAACCGGGAGACAATGACCTACAGATTCAGGTGCGGGCAGCTTCGGTGAATCCGGCAAACTACTATGTACTTCGCGGTAATCCCTATCTTGTGAGAGTGGTGACTGGCCTCTTCAAACCAACGAGCACACGTCTCGGCAGCGACATCGCCGGGGTGGTCACAAAAGTCGGTTCGCAGGTAACGCAGTTCAAAATTGGTGATGAAGTCTTTGGCTCGGTGGAAGAAAATTTTGGACGTGAAGTTGATCGTGCTTATGGTGAGTTCACTGTTACGACCGAAGCACGACTGGTGCAAAAACCCGCCAATGTATCTTTCGAGGAAGCGGCAGCGGTTCCAATGGCTGGCATGACTGCATGGCAGGGGCTATTTGACGAAGGAAAGCTTCGGACCGGAGATGAAGTACTCATCACTGGTGCCTCCGGCGGCATCGGCTCCATGGCGGTACAGATTGCTAAGGCCGAGAATGCTCGCGTGACAGCAATTTGCGGGACGAAGAATGTGGAATTCGTTCGCTCACTTGGTGCAGATCGCGTGATCGACTACACCACTCAGGATTATCTGGCAGAGAAACAGAGATACGATCTGTTTCTGGATGTCGCCGCGACAAGATCCATCCGAAATTGCCGTTACGTACTCAAACCGAACGGACGGTATGTCATGGTTGGATCTCCAACACTGGGCGGATTTATGGGACCGATTCTGCCCATCATCAAATTGCACCTCGCAGCGATCTTCTCTCCAAAAGGGGAACTGAACGGTGTGAGCCAGAAGATACGAAAAGCGGATTTGGAGGGATTACGTCAGTTGCTTGCCAGCGGAAAATTAAAACCGGCCGTCAGCAAAGTCTATCCATTCGAACAGTTACCAGAAGCAATTGCTCAAGTTGCTAGTGGGCACACGAGAGGAAAGATTGTAATTAGTATGAGGCGAAACTGATGCGCATTGATTTGAGGTCGCGGCAGATTTCCTCGTCTGCCAGTGTTGACACAATGGGCTCCTTGCCCTGATCCCCACCCGTAACAACGTGTGAACAATTTTTCACGTTGCTTGTGTTTTGCGGGAATTTCTTGTCGTGTGGTCAAACTAATACCCCTCCTCACCCCTCCGGTTGTTCAACGAGTGTCATCAGATCGCCGATCAGGAGCGGTTCCACCGACAGATATCCCTGGCCGTATTTGCATCTCGCCTGCGAACCATACGAGCGGGCCATAGCGCTCAGGTTTTCGATGTAGTCGCGGCTTTTATCAGGATTCAGAAACTGTGACTGATGCGCCGAAAGAGAGGCAATCCACCTCTCAAAATGCGCAGTGATATCGACCACAAAGCTCGGCGCAATTCCCGGCGGCAGAAAATAATGAAAGACTCGCTGTGTCTGGTGTGGGGGTTCCGGTATCTCTGCTTTCTTGAGTGTTGCCAGATTCGACGCATTCACCGTGATCACGCCGCAAGCAACATGATCGGGGTGTGACTGACGGCGTCCATTGCCGACATGCGGATAAGGTGTCAGGATAATCTTCGGACGTGTACGCCGAATGATCTGGGCGAGTGCGAGTCGCTTATCGAAGCTGTCTTCCAGTCGGCAATCCCCCCAGTTGAAATGGGCGAGCAGATCAGCCCCCATGATCATCGCTGCTTCAGCGACTTCTTTCTCACGAACTTCCGCATTCCCGCCGGTTCCCATCTCCCCCTGGGTCAAGATCACCAGGCCACATCGTCGTCCGCGAGCTGCCTGATCGATCAGCACTCCGCCGCAGCCGACTTCGATGTCGTCAGGATGCGCGCCAATGGCGAGAATGTCGTAGGGAGCGGGGAGTGTGGTCATGAGTGTCTCTTTCTCTTGTGCGTCATCGGTTTTCGTTCTCGGCAAGTTACACCAAATTACAAAAAAAGACCCGGTTGCGTGAGCATCCGGGTCTTGAAATTCAAGTTTGTTCAGTACTCAGTCTTTGAATGCTTCGTTGTGGAAGAGTAGCATCTTCCGAAGGATGTCGGTGGTGTACTGGTTTCCGGTTGCCGGATTTCCTTCATAGCCACCGTACTCGTAGGTTTGTACCTGACCAGCGGTCGGATAAGCAGACTGTACAGTGGATGCCCATGAGCGGGTCATCGTACCAAAATTGTAGAGGGCATTGTCACTTGATGCGAGGAACATCTGGGTGTTGCTCAGCGGTGTGCCGAGGCGGGTGTGAATGTTCGGAAGGTTGTTATTCAACCACATGTTCCAGATTGGTCCGTACGGGTCTCCATCCGGTTCAAAGGGGAGGAGGATATTGAGGTATGGAGCTCCGGTAAGTGAATAGGTGACGGTAAGGGTCGGTGTTGAAAAATTCGAAGACGCAGGTCGGAAGAATGAATCAATCAACGTCGTCGAATCTGTTACCAGTTGTCTGTTTCTGACCAAGAGGAACTTTCTGGCAAGTGGTCCTGCAATCAGGGTGGAGTCTCGAAGATTTGTCGGAACGACCATTCCCGTGTCAGCAGGAGAGAATGCCATTGCACCGCTCACAATGAGTGAACGAATCTGATCGAAGGAAGAGGTATCGAATCTTTTGTAGAAAGTGCCTGGATCACCGGGAAACTTTGCGACAATGGAGTCAAACAAAGGAACAAGTCCGGAAGTACCGTCAGCACCGTCAAAATCGAGCGGACCATCGGCTGCAGAGACCGAGCCCCAGACTGCGGAATTGACCATCGCCTGACGGAATGCGCCGTATGCGCCCATGCCGATCCCGGCGATGCCATGCTTATCTTTTTCAGTGCGAATGTTGTACCCCTTGAAATTGATCATGGCATCAATGAACTGCTGGCTGAAGACCGAGTCGTAGTTGCCGCCGATGATACTCTTCCCATAGAAGAATCCGCCGAAAGAGGGATTATTACCGACACAGACAATGGCCATCGGTTCAATCTCCCCATTGAGAGTCATCTCCTGGGCAAGATCAAAGAGTGCGCCGGTATTAAAGTAGAAGTCCTGCGACGCGAATTGTGGGGCAAGAAGTACAAGAAGGGGGACTTTTCGTCCAGTTCCAGTTGGAGCCGCGAAAGAGGTCTTCGGCATGTAAGCAGTCATAAGCAACAATCCGGTCGGATTTTGCGGCTGGAAATAGAGTCCGGGGAAGTCAAAGATCTGATTACTTCCGACGCGAGGTATCAGTCCCCATTCTTCAGTTACGTATGAAGGGGCATTAGTACCTCGATCAGAGCAACCGCTCACGAAGAGGAGTGCAAGAAAGGTCACGGGGATCAGCGTGACTGAGGTAATGCGGCGAATATATTGTGAAATCAGTGTCATTATCTGCTCCTCAGAAACGATACGTCAGGGCGATTTGGGGTTCAATTGCTTTGGCTTTGAAATCGCCGGGGAAAGTATCAATAGTGCCGTCACCGTTCAGGTCGATAAAGCTACCGGCATTCTGATCCGGAAACTTGGTGTAGCGAATCGAGCTTGTGATATCCCATTCGTTAATGGAAAAGCGCATCCCGCCGGCCAGCTGCAGTTTGTCACCGGTGTCGATGAAATTCGGAGTGACTGAGGTACCCGAGCTGTTGACTGACTGTTCCAGATTTACTCCGGCCATCGCCGTGAGTAAGGAGGAGAGTTTGTAACGAAGTCCGAGCGACACGCGTCCGGCATCATCCCATTCGACGGGGTGTGCCAGATTTGCAGTGAAGAATCCCGGCAAAGAGTCATTTATGAGCGGAAGAAGTTCGAAATTACTGTACTCAAAGGAGAAGCCATCGAAGCTGCTCCAGAGAGTGTAATTAATGTCAAGAGCGGCAGTGAGTCGCTCCGAAACGGCGTAACCGATGCCAATGCCGAATGAGGGAGGGAGCTGAAGTTTCGTTTCAAAATCTGCTCGAATCGAGTCACGACCACCTGAGGTAAAATAGTCTTCAACTGATCCAAGGGGAGTCGAATTCTGAACTGCGTATTTTGGGAGTATGAAATTCAGGACGGTCTGTCCCTTGAGGGTCATTTCAAACGGCATAGAGATCGTTGCCCCAACCGAGAGTTTCGGCGATGCCTTGTACATCATTCCGACATTGAAACCAAATCCGTAGCCATCCCCTTCGTTGCGCGGCAGTTCAGGTATATAGTCACGTGGGCGAGCCGCGGCATCTCCGGTCAGAGGATTCTTCCGAAAAACCAGATCATGATAAATCAACTCGGCCTGAAGGACCTGCAGACCAATACCAAGTGACAATTTATCGGGCTGAATCTCTTTCGAGAATGTCGCCTGAAAAGCGATGACATCGAGATCAGTCAGATACTGACGATCAGGATTTCGATCGGGAAGAGTATCATTATAAGTCTGGAGCGGGCTGAACAGGTTCCAGGAGATCGAGTAATCGAATGGTTCGTAGATCGAAAGCCCGAATGAGGTCTCTCCCCATATTGGAAGGCGGGTTACCAAACCGAAGCTGCCATTGGGCTGAATTTCATGACGATTGAAAATCTGGCGATCATTATAGACACCCATATCATATCGCTCGCTGCTGACGGGATCTACGAACCCGTGTCGAGCGGTGACTTCATCGCGGTAATGGAGAAAATTCCAACTGAGTCCGAGTTGGTTATCTTTGATCCAGCTGAGTCCAGCCGGGTTGTAATATGCAGCAGACCAGTCGTCAGCTATGCCTCGGAAACTTCCGGCCATGCTTCCGGCCGAACTTCCCACCACACTCGATTCGAATCCGGCTCCAAAACTCGTAGCGGCCGTCAGACCGACAATAGCACAAGCCAGCCGCAACGTTTTCACACGCATCATGCTTCCTTCTCCAATCAAAACGCGGAGCGGGCGAATCTTCGCTTCACTCCAACCCTATCAGCTTCAGCGATAAAAATACTGGCCTCCGGGACAAGATTCCTCATCCATTTGCCAGCGAGGGGAGAACCTACGCCCCCCCGTTGGGACTGTCAAGCTCCTGCCCGAAAAGGGGTTCCACGCAGCATTTCCTGCGGTGGCTGTTGACACCGAACTCAACGCAAATCGGTCACCGGCTATTTCACTCTGCACACGAAACTAATTCCCACATCATCTGGAATATTCTGCCCTCAAACTCCAAACAACTTGTCCGGGCGGTCCCAGGAGTTCATCGCATCTCGTTATTACACAACAAGTTCAATGGACTGTTTCAGATCGGCACAGTCCTTGCGATTAGAGCTGTCAGCATCGCTGATCATGTGCACGAAGTCGTGCGAGACAAATCGCGATGTGGCATCAGTGAGTCCGGCCGGAGAGAGGTTGTGACAAGTGAACACGGGATGCGATGGAGTTCAGAAGACCGACAAGGAAGGAAGTCGACATGCGAGTTTTGTTTTTCATCGCCCTGATCATCATATTGGTCTCGTTGATGTGGTTTCGGGAAGGGCGAGCCAATGATCTTTCATCACTTACCCCCGATCAGATTCATATGCTGAAGCAATATCAGCAAAAGAGCTCCCCCAAAACAGCAAACCCCTCGACCTATCAGTCACCTGATCTCTACGATACTACCGCACAGGTTGTACGGCGACCTGAATTGCGGGAAGGATTTCGCGCACTGCCAAATGATACCATACGAGACGAAGAGCAGAAAAAAGAGCTGACGCCATTTTCGAAGCTTCGTCCGTATGGTTCCGAATTATTTCAATCGCCGGAGGAGTTGCTTCCTCCCAGCGAAGTTGCTGCCTCTCCCGATTATGTCCTCGGCCCCGGCGACAATTTGATTGTGAATCTGTGGGGACGAGTTGACAAGGAATTCAATCTGACCGTTGACCGTGAAGGGAAGATTCTCCTTCCGAAAGTCGGCGAACTGACGGTTTCCGGACAGTCCCTTGCTCAGGCCAAGGATCGTCTTCGCCAACGACTGCTTTCGGTCTATTCTGACTTTGAAATCAATGTCTCGCTCGGCAAAATTCGAGCGATTCGTGTTTTTCTCACCGGCGAAGTTCGCCGGCCGGGTGCCTACACCGTCTCATCACTCACTTCACTTTTTAATGCACTCTATCTCGCTGGTGGACCGACCGACAATGGATCACTTCGCTCGATCCGTCTTGTGCGCGCTGGTGGTACAGTTCGTGAGTTCGACTTGTATGCGTTCTTACTTAAAGGTGAAAATCAGAGTGATATCCGTCTGGAGTCGGGGGACGCGATCGTCGTCCCGGTTGCCTCTGGACGAGTCGCAATTCGTGGTGAAATTCGTCGTGAAGCAATCTATGAACTTCGCGGTGGAGAATCTCTTTCAGAAATTCTTACTCTCGCCGGTGGAGCTAATGCGACTGCCTATCTCAACAAAGTGACTCTCGAAAGAATTTCTCGTAATCAGGAATGGCAACTTGTCTCACTGAATGCGCTTGATAGCTCAACCCTTGACGGTGCGATGTTTCCGATGAAAGATGGAGATCGTGTCACGATCCGTTCGGTTTTCGATGAGCAGACACATATTGCCGCAGTCTTTGGCATGGTCAAGCATGAGGGGTATTATCAACAGGACGAATCGACCACAGTCGCATCCCTTTTATCAGCCGCGCAGCTTCGCGACTACGATGTCAATTTTGCACGTGCCAATCTCTTTCGTCGCCATGCAAACTGGGAGACTGAGATAATTCCGATTCATCTCAGGGCCGCTCTAGATGGAAATCCGTCACACAATCTTCCGATCAGCAATCGCGACTCATTGCATGTTTACGCATTAAGAGAAGTTCAGCGTGAGATGGGTGTCTATATTGAAGGAGAAGTTCGCAAGCCGGGTCGATATCCTTTGTATGGAGGGATGACCATCACCGATCTGATCTTTCTCTCCGGCTCCTATACTCGTGCTGCATCCCGATTACAGGCGGAGATCGCACGGGTTGATTCAACCGGTGAAGTCTCTCTTACAGAAATTTCGCTGCTCGACAGTATCGGACTTGGCACGACTCTTCGGGATGACGACCGCGTCTATGTCCGGCAGATTCCGCAGTGGCGGTTGCATCTGACAGTGCAACTTGAAGGAGAGGTCTCCTTCCCGGGAGAGTATGTCCTCTCTAGTCGAAGTGAGACGTTGTATGACCTGCTCAATCGAGCGGGCGGTTTTACTTCGAATGCATTTCCACAAGGGCTTGTCTTCGAGCGTCAGTCGGTCGGACAAAACTTGAGCCGTCTTCGTCTCCCGGAACTTTTGAACAAATCGAATCCGATTGTTCGGGACACGACTGGAACACTGACTCGTACGAGACTTTTCGAATATGACTCTCTCGCTGTGAACCGGATTGTCATTGATGTTAATCGTATGCTTGCGTCCAAAGGAGAGAATGGAAACATCGTACTCGAACCCGGTGACAAGATTATTGTGCCGTCGATTCCGAGTGGCATCTCGGTCCTTGGCGCAGTCTCATCAAATGGGACGATTGGCTATGCCGAAAAACGTTCCGTTGCGCACTATATCAAGCAGGCGGGTAATTTCTCAAGAAGTGCCGACAAACGAGGTACTTCGCTGATCAAAGCCAATGGAATCGTCTACTCAGGCGGTGGAACTCTCGGTCAGCGAGTTGAGCGTGGAGATATCATCGTCGTGCCGACACGGGTGAAAACAGAACGAGACAACAGCAAGACACTCACGACCTTTCTCACTACGACATCAGGCATACTCACGACTCTTCTCCTCGCTCGTTCGTTGTAGCGGAGCAATCATCAAAGAAAAAAAAGACCTTCAGCATTTCTCTCATACCTTCCTTCCTCTACCGACCGACGACTCTCCTCGTCGGTCGGTTTTTTTCATCCAACTTTCCTGTGAACAGCTACATGTGGAAAGAAAATTTCAGCAACAGGGAATGAACTTCCGCACTTCTCATGTACTTTTCAAACATCCGAAAAATTGCTCTGTAACTCTTTGCCCTGCATCATGAGAGTTGTCGTTCTCGAAGACGCGGTCGGCATGCCATGTGAATCTAATTTCTGCGGTGAAATGCGTTCATCCCCTTTGCGAGATGGCGCATTCGAATTCGCATGAACATTCGACGCACGGAGGCGCGATGAATTCAAGAGATGCACTCGACCAAGTGACAGCCTCGTCTGATAAAATCGAAGAGGAATTTTCCCTCTCTCCTCAGGCAATAGGGAATCGCATTGCCGCAGAGCAGATACCTGATACTACGGAAACGACATATAGCGACAAGAACACCAATCAGACGAATGATCGAACTGCTTCGGACGCCTCCGCTGTTCCCGCATTTCAACGATTTTCGATAAGACGCATTCTCCTTCTTGCCTGCGGACGTGTTGGGGAAGGGATAGTATCGGCAGGGGCATTTGCCTTGTCACTTTTTCTGCTCGATGCAGCAACTCCGACACTCCTTTTTCAGGGGATGTCCCTCCTGCTTGTCTATCGTGCCTTGTATGCGATCTCCCGTGGACCGGAGCGGGTTTTGCCTACGATTCATATTCGCAGAAGATGGACTCGCGTGTTGTCCGATGAAGCAAAATGTGTCATTGCAGTACTGGCATTTCAATACCTCGCCCCGCTCCCGATTGACCGAGGGGTTGTCACCTTGTTTCTGATCACACATCTGCTTACTCAGTTTGCTCACTTCTTAGCTATTCCGCGAATACTCTCACTCGTAGCCCGCTTTGGAAAGTCACAGAGCACACGACGAGTACTAATTCTTGGTTCGGGCCAGAAAGCACGCGACATGGCCGACCGTCTGCTTGATACGCAGGATCTCGATTCGACTGTCGTCGGATTCATCGGCGGTGGTGCACCGCGCCTCTGGCGCTATCGTGATATCCCGCTCCTGACTGAACAGTCTGACATCGATAGGGTGCTCACCAGTGAACCACTGGATGCGGTTCTCTTTGCGGCCTCCCCCTCCGAGTATGAACCACTGCAGCCGTTGCTTGAACGAATCGAACTGCATGGAACACCGGTATTCCTCTCACCAGAACTTCCGACCCCTCGTCGCGGATCGGTTCGGCCAGTCTGGATTGCCGATGAACCTGCGCTCTTGTCGCGTCTCACCCCGATTGATCGACTAACGTTGTTTGTGAAGACACTCGCTGATCGAATTGCAGCAGCCGTTATGCTGATCCTGCTCTTGCCCCTGTTCATCTGCACCGCGATTGCCATACGACTCGATAGCAAGGGTCCACTTTTCTTTCAGCAGATTCGTGTCGGTCGGTATGGTCGGCTATTTCCGATGTATAAATTCCGCAGCATGGTGGTAGATGCCGAAGCCCTGAAACAGGCCCTTGCCGCAAAAAATGAAATGCAGGGGCCCGCATTCAAGATGACACGCGATCCTCGTATCACGAGAGTAGGTCGGTTCATTCGCAAGTTTTCCATCGATGAACTCCCGCAGTTGTTCAATGTCCTGCTCGGTGATATGAGCTTGGTCGGGCCGCGCCCAGCTCTGCCGAAAGAGGTCGCACAGTATGCCGATTGGCAAAGGCGTCGCCTGACTGTCAAACCGGGGCTTACCTGCATCTGGCAAGTGAGTGGTCGTAATTCGATTCCATTTGAACAATGGATGGAGCTCGATCTTCGCTATATCGACACCTGGTCTTTGCGACTGGATGCCGAACTTCTCCTGCGAACGGTCCCGACCGTGATCAAAGGAACGGGTGTGTGAAATTTCCGCTGTTGGTCACTCACGTTCGTACTGCTCTCGTTGCATTAGTAACTTTGGTTGGTACATGCAGTTCAATTCTTGGGGAAAGTCAAACCGATTCACTTTTCGTGCCTCTCACCAGCGAGGAAAATAGAAATTGGTATGACTGGCATGAACGAGAACTGATTCGAACGCACACTTTCGCAGTCGACAAGTTTGCAAGAGCCCCCTATGTTGCTTCAATCACGGGGCTTGATTCAAATCAATCACTCCGATGGTTGACTCGGAGTCGCGAAAATATCCTGTCAAAGTTGAATATCCAGACTGAGCAGAGTGTCGAGCGAAAATTCGCACCGCGATCTCTTGAATCAGTTGGTGGTGAATTTTCACTCACGCCGATGCCATCTCTGTCGTTTCATCTCGCCGGGTCACTCGATGAGTCACGCGCCAAAGATCCACTCTACACAGGAAAGAAATGGCGTGGGCTTGCAGGGGAACTCTCGACGGCGATGGTCGCTTATCGCAGCAAACACCTCAATCTCTGGTTCGGTCGTTTCGGATCCAGTTGGGGGGATCGACGATCATTACTTCTTTCAGCAGATGTCTCACTCGACGGACTTGAATATG
>CAZFGK010000002.1:0-181459 GCA_964518635.1 uncultured Ignavibacteriales bacterium | reverse complement strand
GAATATGGGGACGATCTTCCGTTCGGCCCTTGCATTTGGGGTGACTCAGGTCATCTGCAGCGGGAAAGGGGTCGATCCGCACCATGATAAAGTCATTCGGGCAAGTGCTGGTGCGGTTTTCGGGCTTTCTCTGGTTGAAGCAAGAGATCCAGAGATTCTTTCCTGGTGTAAAACAAACCGCGCTCAGCTTCTGGCCCTTGCAATGCAGGGGAAGGGGTGGCGGGAAGTAGCAGACTTGGTCATGACTGCCAAAAAACGGCCCCCACAGGTGATCGTTGTCGGAAATGAAGCGCACGGCCTCCCCACACTCATTCTTGACGAAGCGACTCAGATTGTGCGTATTGAACAGGATGCCAGTGTCGAATCTCTCAATGCAGCGGTTGCTGCCTCTATATTGCTCTACGAAACACAACTGTCGTAGGTTCGTATGAACGTCATGTCTCGGTTCCTCTTCCCACTGCTGTTGTTGTTTTGTCTGCTTGTTCAGTCAAATACACTTTCTGCCCAAAGCCTCAGAGAGGAGAAGAACGGCTTCTTCTCGGTCGCCGAAGATACCTTGACTTCACTCTCCCTTCCCAAGCGAACTCTTTCGATCCGCTCTGCAGCGGGATTGCCCGGACGATTGGTAGTCCGTACGCATGATGATACCTCTTTGATAGTCCGCTATACCGTTCGTGCCCGCGCGACCAACGCCCGAAAGGCCTCCGAATTTATATCCGCTATTCAGGTCAAAAACGAATTGAGTGCAATTGAATCTGAATTGCAGTTTCGATGTCCAAATCCACCCCCCTGGAGAGGAAACAGCGAAACCGGCACCATTGATGTCACGATCTCCCTCCCCAGGAATGCTCAGATCATTGTCGATGCCCAACTCTTTGATGTCGATATCGTCGGGCCGCTTCAATTGGTCAAGATATCAAAATCACTTGGCAGAGTAGTTGTCGCAGAGGTGACTCAACTCACCGACATCGAGACCGCAAATCAACGGCTTACTGCGACCAATTTACGAGGCGCGATTCGACTGGTCACAACCAACGCCACTTTAGAAGCAATTGGAATAGAAGCGACGAGCTCATCGCCGGCATTCCTGATCAATGACGGCGGCGATGTCATAGTTCGAAACTCACGTGGCGCGCTTGATATCAAAGATGCCTTTGGGCGAATTCAGTTAATCAACTATGACCTCGCCGACGCTACCAGTACTCTTCGTGGGCAGGCAAACCCGATTCAGGTCGAGTTTCGACATCTCGGAACCGGACAAATGGTGATCGAAAATCAGGATGAAGATATCGAGCTGACGTTACCTGAACGGGCCAGTGCCGCGCTGCTTCTTAGAGTGAGTGAGCAGGGAAGTATTGAGGCGACCGATTTCAATTACATTGCAGAAGCGATCGAGCGAACCCGAATGGCTGTTCGGCTCGGATCGGGAAGTGCGGAAATCAATGCGACTGTCAAAGGGCAAGGGAATATCTATGTGCGTCGTGGAGATGTTCGCGAAGATGTCGAGGATGGACTGTGAGTAAATCTCGACTGATCTTACTTGGCTTGCTATTTGTTGCCAATCTTGTTCAAGCAGAAGAACCATCCCGACGATTGATTCTTCCCGGTTCAGTCTTTTTCGAGATGCCGTTAGCAAGAGTCGACGGTGCCGCAGCGATCTGGAATCAACCCGCAAATCTCGGGTATAGCCGCGGGAATGAGTTCCTGATCATGGGAACGGTACGCGAAGAGTCCCTTCTGAAAGACTGGGGATTCGGTTCGAATTTCGGATTCTTTGGCGTTGCAACTCGGCTGATTCGAAACGAAGGGGATGTTTCAACCCGTGAGTACGCACTCGGTGTAGGCGTACCAATCAAGACCGAAGGGGGGCTGGGTTTCGGCTATCGATTCTTTCCTGACGGTCCCGACGGAATTGACAACCGTCATCTCTGGTCAGTCGGATTTAGCTGGAGATCAAGCCGATTTCTCAGTTTCGCAGCCAAACTCGATAATCTGAATCGTGGACGAATCGACGGTGTCCGTACCCAGGTCGAACATCGTTATTCAATTGCTTATCGTCCTGAGAGTGAATGGCTGACTTTCTCTGCAGATGTTGATCTAGGTTCAGGGGAGCGATTTGGTGATGCCCGTTGGAAGTATGAAGCAGAGGTTCGCCCGAAAGGGGGGCTTGCCATCCAAGCCGCTTATCGCACCGACGACACCTGGACCATCGGTCTCAGGCTCAATCTCCTGAAAGAGTTTTTCGGAGGTCGGGCAGAGCTTGATCGAAAAGGGAAGCACCAGGGCACAATTCTGTACGCTGGTTCGACCACAAAGTCGAGATCATCTCTTTTTCGTACACCGCGGAAATCACTCATTGTCCGGTCGGCATCGATCGGCGAGGCAGACACCAAAGCACCATTTCGCGGAACTCAAAACGGATTCGCCAGCAAGCTGCTGGCGCTGTCACATGCCGTCGATGATCAGAGTATCGAGAAAATCTATTTCGTCGTCGAGGGGGGGATTTCATTTTCGCAGGCCTATGAATTTCGTGAACAGCTTGCTCGCGCACGTCAGAACGGAAAACAGGTTTCTTGCTATCTATCCGCGAGAGGGAATGTCTCCTACTATCTGTCCTCCGTCGCGGATCAGATCGCGATCCCCCCGGCAACTGCGCTTGAACTGGTCGGACTCAGTGCCGAGTTGACATTCTATGCTGAGACTCTTCGCAAGCTTGGACTCGAAGCAGATTTCATTGCCTTCGGACGGTACAAAAGTGCCGTCGAGCCGTTCACTCTCGATAGCTCGTCGTCCCACTATCGCTCACAGGTCAACAGTTTACTCGATACGCTTTCGGCTGAGTTACTTCGCAGTATCTCAAATGCTCGTGGTCTTCCGATAGATTCACTCCAGCAGATACTCGATGCTGGTCCCTATCCATCTAGTATCGCTCGTGACATCGGTCTGATCGATACGATCATGCATCGTGATCAATTTCTGAAAGAAGCCGAGCGGTACGGCGCAATCACGCTGGGAAGTTACGTCGAACAACTGCCAGTGTCAGATCGATGGGATTCACCTTCTCGAATTGCGGTGATAGTCGCGGAAGGGGAAGTCGTATCAGATCGATCTGGTTCATTTGGTTCATCGAGTCCACAGCTGCAGCCGCTTAGTTTTAAGCAGCAACTCGATCAGGCAGTAGGTGATCCATCGGTCGCAGGGGTGGTAGTACGAATCAATTCTCCGGGTGGGCTTTCCTCTGCTGGTGAGCTGATTCGTTTCCGTGCCTCGGAAGGGGCGAAAAGAAAGCCACTCTGGATTTCGATGTCCTCACTCGCTGCTTCCGCCGGTTACGACCTGGCGACCGCCGGATCTAGAATCTACGCGACGCCTCTCACCATCACCGGCTCGATCGGAATTTTTGGTGGCAAAGTCAGCATGAGCGGACTTTACGACAAGATCGGTTTCAACTCAGAGCTGTACACCAGAGGGGAAAATGCCGCGATCAATTCATCTGCAAGAGTATTTACGGATAGTGAACGGGACGCCTATCGTCGGTTTTTGAAAACATCCTATGACGAATTTCTATCAACAGTTTCGATGTCACGTGGCCTGACTCTCGACTCAGTCTCGCAATTGGCTGAAGGGAGAATTTTCACTGGTCGCGAGGCGGTGACTTATGGTCTGGTCGATCAGATCGGCACACTGAATGACGCAGTCTCTGACCTGGCGGACTCTCTCAAACTTCGACAGTATGAAGTTTCATTGTTGAGTCGCAAGACCTCACTATGGGCATCGCTACGTTTACCAGAGATTCCGGGAATTTTCGGAAAGATTCTCTCACGAGTTGCAGGAGGCTCAGAGATAGATGAAGGTTCCGCTATTGATGCATGGACCTACGCGCGTCTCCCATTTGATCTTTCGATCCGTTAAGCAATCTCGCCAGACCTCTTGAAAAAAAACGGGCCAGCATTGCAGCTGACCCGTTTCTTTTTCATCAATTGAGTCAATTCCCTAGAGCAGATCCTGATCAAGTGAGTCATTGACAGCGTCATGTGAGTAGCCGACGAAGGTCTGCACCCAACCAGTACGCTGGAAGACACGAACTGACGGCGTTCCCGGCGGGAGCTTGTTCGGGTCGTCGAGCATCGTATCGTAGGCCCAGTCACGTTTCGGCGGCGTATAGTAAGTACCGTTCCAGGAGCCGATAGCCTGACGAGCATCCCAGAGATTTACCGCGGAACCGCGCCATATAAATTTCTTTCCGCCGCTCGCTCCCCAGTCTTCGAGGAAGCGTGGCAGATTCTCGAAACCACCACTATAGACAGATGGGGTGGTTTCGACATTTCCGGTCAAATAAGACGCGTTCACCGTCGTCTGCGAAGCCGGTCGATTCGACTTTGCAAGGGCACTCTTCGAATCATCCCAGCTATTCGACAGAAAAGTCACCGCATCAGCCATAATAGCGGCGGGCTGTTTGTTCACGGTATTGTAATCACCCTGAGTGTAAACGGGATTCTCACTGATCACCGAAAGTGGTGCGCCCAGAGTCGAGCCGTTCTTGAGGCGCAATCCGGGATACTCTCCCGCGCCGCCATCGGCGTCAGAAAAATAGATAATTCCATTACTCGGTGCCTGACCATTGGCATAGAGCTTCTGGATATCAATCTCTGTCACGTCTACTGTCTGATTTTCACGCTGATCGGTGAACTTGTCAGCAGTGTACGTTAGAATTCCCAGAGTCTGAAAGGTCGTCGTCACATCGGTCCAGCTACCGGCAACTTTCTTGTAGACGACATTATCAATGATCTTGAGAGAAGATTTCTCTTCGAATGATTCCGGATTCGCTCCGGCATTGTATCGCTCAATAATCGCGTGGGCATCGTCAGTGGTCGTGAGAGGAAGCTTGAGCTCTCCCTGACCGTGCGCGTGATCTTTCACGCGACCATCCCATCGGCTGACGGATTCGGCATACCAATTGGAGTCGGCGGCATCAAGCCAGTCGGATCCGTCATACATTGAAACATAGCTGCCTGCCGCATTTTTGATCGACACATCGCCACTACTTACCGCTCCAGGTCCTTTGCGACCATGGAGAATGTCTCCTGAAGCGGTCATATAACTGTCGAGTTTCAGCGATGCACCGGCCTGAATCCAGAGATTCCCGTTGGAATGGACACGCCCCACCAGACTCATGTCTGCGCCGGGTGCAATCTCCAGATCATTGCCATAAAAGACCGCAAACTGAAAAATCGGAATAAGCGCAGTTTCAAAATTTTGTTCGAGCTGCACTTTACTGCGATCTGCTGCGTTGGTTGCAATCGAAGTAATAGCAAAAGACTTTACCAGAGCGTTCAGACCTGCCAGTGTACCCTGCGAGAGTGCACGCATCGTCGGCGGACCGAGATCATCAGTGTCGAAGTTCACAACGCTGCTGTTAATCGAGTCAGTCCCACTCGGCATGATGATCGGCGGAGCACCGGTGTTTTCATACTCGGTCTGAAGCGCGGCGGCAGCCATTTCAAGGCCGGCTTCTGCAGCATAGAATGACTGAGTTTCCTGCAATGAGTTTCCGGCAATACTGACATCATCATTCGAGGTCTGCATTGCTGCAATCCCGATGAGTGTCAGCATCGCGACCATGATCAAAGCGACCAGAGTTGCAAAGCCAGATTCTGTTTGTAATCTCACGTTCTTCATAGTCCTCACTCCGGGTTAGGAGTTATTCAGCAAGTGCAAGGTGCTGCTGCTGCCATCCCGTTCGCTGAAACACCAGTAGCTGCGGTGTTCCGGGAGGCATTTTCGACGGGTCATTCAGGTCGGTGTCATAGGAGTAGTTTCTGGCGGGCGGGTCGTAGTAGTCGAGCGACCATTTCCCCGTTGCATACTTCGACTCCCACAGATTGATCATTGATCCCAGAATATTGATTGTCCTGGAGCTTCCCCAGTCTTCCAGATAACGGGGAAGATTCGAAACGCCTCCATTGTAATTGTTTGCGCCCAAGCTGTTGTCGCCAGTAATGAACGATGCATTGATGGTCGTCGTTGCGGCTACACGGCTGGATAACGACTTGGTACTGTTGGCGTCATCCCAATTCTTAGAGAGTACAACAAGAGCGTCAGAGATAATCGAAGCCGGCTTCTTGCCAGAGGTGTTAAAATCCCCCTGGGTGTAGACCGCATTGTTACTTGCGATGGTCAATCCAGCACCAAGTGTGGTCGCGTTCTGAAGGCGCAGCCCTTTGTATTCACCTGATCCCGCCGATGTATCGCTGAAATAGACAATCCCGTTAGAAGGGGCATATCCGGCACTGTACAGTTTACCTACATTCAGATCCAGCGCATCGACATTCTTCTTCTCGCGTGGATCATAAAACTTGTCGGCTGTCTGGGTGATCACTCCGGCGGTGGTCATCGCGGCGGTGACATCATTCCAAACACCGCCGATTTTCTGAAATGCCTTCCCCTCAATAAACTTGAGCGTCGCCTTGGTCTCGTATGAATCATCACTGATTGCAGCTGGCTCGATGATCGAACGCGGGTTGTCCTTGTCTTTCAATGGCAGTTTAAGTCCCTGCTGACCGAATGACTTGTCACGCACATTCCCCCCCCAGAGGGAAGTCGCTTTGTTATACCAGTCGGGGTCTTCTGCGTCAACCCAGTTCCCACTCTGCTTCATGTTCACCATCACGCCATTGGGATGCTTGAAGAAAACATCTCCATTGACACCGCTTTGTATCCCATACTTGTAGCCGTGATAAATATCCCCTGCACTGGTTACTTTGCCGTTAAAGCTGATGCTCTTCGATGCCTGCAAGCAGATGTCACTGTTACTATGCACTCGTCCATTCACGACCATCGCTTCGGCCGGAGAGGCCCATAACTCATCATCGTAGAATATGGCGAACTGAAAAATCGGGATATTCGCGGCCTCAAAATTCTGCGTAAGAGTCACTTTCGCTCTCTCGGCATCATTTGATCCGGTGGAACTGATCGTAAAAGTCTTCACCATTGCATTGAGACCGGCAAGTGTACCGGAAGTCAGTTGTTTCTGAACAGCCGGGCCAGCATCGTTGGTTTCATAGGCAAAGGCGCATCCGTTGATCGCATTGGAGTCGGAGGGCATCGCCACCGGCGGCGCACCTGTTTCTTCATACTCCTGCTGAATCTGCGCCGCCGCAGCTTCCAGTCCTGCTTCCGCAGCATAGAAGGATTTCATTTCATGAAGCGAATTCCCGGCAATACTGACATCGTCATTTGATGTCTGCATCGCGGCCAATCCGATCAGGGTCAGCATACCGACCATGATCAGTGCAAAGAGAGTCGCGAATCCTCTCTGGTCCGTCTTGACATTTGGCGTGAACTGCTTCATACAATTACTCCCTCCTGATTCAAACGAATCAGCTCTCTCCTATGCCGGTGTTACGCAGATTGACAGAAGATGTATAGGTCCGAAACCGATGTGAATTCCCCTGATTGGCAGTCACGACGGCATCAGACGATCGTCCCACGACATCGATCATGACCTGACGGACATCTTCGATGAGCGGCGGATCGTCCACGACCAGTCCGTTTTTCAGCCGATAGCGAAACTGTAGATCAGAGATGTTTTCGGCATAGACCGCGGGTGCCTGCCCCGGTAGTTGAATCATCAGATTCGGATGTGTCGTATCAGTTTCGTCGATGTAGAATTTCGCTTCATACATTTCAAGGATGATCGCATCCTCGCCGTACTTACGTGAGAGATCCATGGTATTGTGTTGCAAGTGATCTGAGCCATGCTGTACATGGGTAATGAGGAAGAACTCACCGCCGCCGGAGTCCGGCTCAAAAATGTACACCCAGGAGTCATCATCAAAACAGCTGACATCGTTGCATTTCAGCTCTGACGAAGTCTGCGGCATCGCCGCAGTCAACCAGGTGTCGCAGTCAGAAGACTGGTAGCGAATAGTGATCGTATCCGGATTCGTATTCGAGGCCACAATCGGATCAAGCCCGACCGGAAGTCCGAATCCGGCCATGCGAATCTGACGGCTAAGCTCGTCAATCGATGCACGTGCCGATTGCTGAATCACGGAAACATCTTCCTGAATGAGATAATTCTCATGCTGGTTGATATAGGTCTTGAAGACCGCGGTTGTTACCACCCCCATGATCAGCAGGGCTATAAGTATTTCAACAAGTGAAAAGCCGCGGTGTGAGTATTTCATCTTCATTGATTTCATTATCCACCTCGGTCCTAGTCCACGCGCACGAGCGCGGACATGGTGTTACTTCGTGATTGTGAACGGACATCAATCCAGCTCACCGTGACATCAACCTGCATGAGATGATTCCCCAGATCTGTAGTTGTCCAGCTTCTGGCAACCGTACCGATTGAATCAGCCCCGTTGTTAAAATCAAGGGTCGATCGAATCTCTTCCAGTTTCTCCTGCATCGCCTGTGTTGCCTGGGTCGCTTTATTCGACCAGTCGTTGGCATCAATTGCGACCACAGCCATATTCAGAAGGAGCAGGAGGGACAGACTCAGGATGGTCATCGCGACCATGACTTCCAACACCGAGACCCCTCGTTTCGAGCGAAGCTTCTTCGGAATTGTCCGGAGCGTCCTGCACGTATGGAGCATGTTCATTTTCGTCATAGTGGTTCCTCGCTGCTTTGAAATATGTGAATTCCGTGCCAGCTTTGTCAGTAGCCCCTCTGACTGGACGTAAGTACTTGAATGGCTTGAGAGATCGACCTTCTCATGAGAATCATGTTCGGGCAATTTTCATGGGAGACCCCCCATAGGTGGCTTGTAGAGCCCCATGAGATTGCTGTGCAACCGTCGGATTGCTATGTTCAGTTTCTATGCATCAAATCCCGTTGAAAGAACTGCTGCCAAGAGTAAAAATCTACCTGGGTGGAGACTGGATTGAGACGACCGCTCGATTGAAGGTCGAATCGCCAGTTAGCGGTCAGACAATTGGTGAGGTCTCTCTCGCGTCATCCTCCCATTTTCTTACGGCCATTGATCTGGCTGAGAGGGCTTTTCATCAGACTCGGCGGTTGTCATCATTCCAGCGTTCGACAGCCCTTTTCAGATTGAGTGAGCTACTGCAACAGCAAGCGGAACGATTTGCACAGTTGATGATATGGGAACTTGGCAAATGTATTCGGGATTCAAGATTGGAAGTCACTCGCGCGATTGGAGTCTTCGCGACCGCCGCTGAGGAATCGAAACGTATCGGCGGAGAGATCATTGATCTGGACTGGACCGCAGGGAATGAAGAACGGATCGGGCTCGTTCGTCGATTCCCGATTGGCGTGATTGCCGGGATTACCCCTTTTAATTTTCCGCTGAACCTCGTTGCTCACAAAATCGCGCCAGCAATTGCCTCCGGCAATTGTATTGTGCTGAAGCCAGCATCGAAAACACCACTTATCGCTCTTGCTCTCGCCGAGCTGATTGATCAGATCGAGTATCCAAAGGGAGCGATCTCAATACTCCCTGCATCTGCAGCAGAGACCACGCCACTGATCACTGATCCGCGGATCAAGCTCATCTCATTCACCGGATCGGACACTGTTGGCTGGGAGTTGCAGCGACAGGCAGCCGGAAAGAAAATCGCTCTCGAACTTGGAGGGAACGCCGCGGTGATTGTCGCCACCGATGCCAATCTTGATCGGGCGGCATCGAGAATTGTGAGCGGCGCTTTCGGAGTCGCGGGACAAAGCTGTATCTCTGTCCAGAGAATATTTCTCCAGAAAGAGATTGCTCAGCAGATGACCGATCTTCTTGTCCAGAAAACTGAATCGCTCGTTCTCGGCGACCCGTTTGACGAGAAGACTGATGTCGGCATGATGGTCGACTCTGCGGCAGTTTCGAAATCGAATGCTTTGGTCGAAAGTGCCATAGCTGCCGGAGGGATGCTGCTTTGTGGTGGAAAAGCTGCAAACCAGGGGAGTCTTGCATTTCTTCCGACTCTTCTCTCGCAGGTTCCGCGTAATCATCCCCTCTGTATGCAAGAGGCATTCGCTCCGATTGCAGTGATTGAGAACTACGAGTCACTTTCAGACGTAGTTGCGCGTATCAATGAATCCCCCTTTGGTCTGCAGACGGGAATTTTCACTCAGCGAATCGCTGATATTCTTCATTCCTGGCGTGAAATCGAATGCGGTGGAATCATCGTGAATGATATTCCAACCTGGCGTGTGGATCAGATGCCCTACGGCGGGATGAAACGTTCGGGAGTCGGTCGTGAGGGAGTCCGCTACGCAATTGAAGAGATGACCGAACCAAAGCTGCTTGCTATACGACCAGAATAGGGGAACCGATGTCGACTGCACCTGAAATCGAGTATGCCACCGAACCGGATCTTTCTGCGACTGAATTCATTGACGTCCTCAATCGATCAGGGCTTGGAGTCAGACGTCCAGTCGAACAACCGGAGCGAATTGCCAAAATGATCCAGTATGCCTCACTTGTAATAACGGCACGAATCGATGGTCGTCTCGTTGGCATTGCTCGCTCTGTGTGTGATTTTTCGTACTGCTGCTACCTCTCTGATCTGGCAGTGGATAGTGCGCTGCACGGCAAAGGAATTGGCAAGCGACTGATTGAAATTACTCAGGAATTAGCCGGTGATGAATCAATGGTGCTGCTGCTGGAAGCCCCGATGGCACAGGGGTACTACGAACATATCGGTTTTGCCCATGCCCCGAACGCATGGATGCTCCCCCGAAAAAAAATATAATTTCTTCGGCCCGCAACGGAACGAATGACGCCTCTGAATCGTTTCACAAGTAGGAAAAAGGAGACTCATACAGTCATGCTGGTAAAGAATGTAGGCACCGTTGACCGAATCATACGATTGATCGTGGGGAGTCTGATCATCGGCGCGGGAATCTATTTCCAGAACTGGTGGGGAATCATCGGCATTGTTCCCATCCTGACGGCCGTCATTGGCCACTGTGGCATGTATCTTCCATTCGGTCTCTCGACCTGTAAGACAAAATCAAGCGCGGCTGCGAAGAGCCGCTGAGCATTTATACATCCTAAGATTGTCGTCTCAGCAACGACGGTCAAACGCCCTCGCCCTCTTGTCCGGGACGAGGGCGTTGCCTTTTGGGTGGCAACTCTTATGTTCCCACTGTCAACAACAGGGTGAACTATGAAGGAGAGAGCATGAAACGCTTTGGTGCACATGAATCGATATCCGGCGGAATCTACAACGCGATCAGTCGTGGGGTGACCGCGACCTGCGATACGATTCAGATGTTCAACAAATCAAACAGTCAGTGGGCTGCCAAGGCACTGGTGAAAAAAGAGATGGATCAGTATTTCAAAGCCATCGACGACACTGGTGTGACGGTCTCCACCTCACACACCTGCTATCTGATCAACATGGCCTCCCCAGATGAAGAGCTTGCTACCAAATCATTCAACGCGCTCAAAGTGGAAATGGAACGTTGCCACCTGCTCAAAATTCCGAATCTCGTCATGCATCCGGGGGCCCATGTCGGAACCGGGGAAGAGGCAGGAATCGACCGAATTGCGACGCGTCTTACAAGACTGTTTCAGGAATTAGGGGATGAGAATTCTGTCCATCTCCTTCTCGAAACAACCGCTGGTCAGGGTTCGACTCTCGGTTACAGTTTTGAGCAGATCGGTGAAATGATCAAGAAAGTCTCAATTGACCATCATTTGGGAGTCTGCCTCGACACCTGTCACATCCACGCCGCTGGATATGAACTGGCTGATCCAAAAGGGTATGACGAGACTATCAAAAAATTCGATTCGTGTATTGGGCTTGATCGTCTTCGCATCATCCACATGAACGACAGCAAGCATCCCAAGGGGAGTCGCAAAGATCGGCATGAACATATCGGGAAGGGGCATATCGGACTCGAGGCATTTCGGCATATTGTGAACGACAAACGGCTCGCCAAAGTCCCGCTTATTCTTGAAACCAACAAGGATGAAGAGACCCTGGCCGAGGATATTGAAAATCTTCGCGTCCTTCGTTCACTGGTCGCATAGTACTTTTAGTCTTGCCGGTTCGGTCGATATTCGGACAAGGTGTTCGTCATTGTTGAATGAACACCCAACTCCGGAGGTATGCACCAATGTTTCGCGCAATCACCTTTGCTCTATGCCTTTCAGCTACAATCGGGGCTACTCTTCAGGCAGACACCACTTCTGATACTGTGGTCGTGGGCAAGATTCCTCGGCTCTGGGGGGTCTGGTTGCCGGTCGATGATATGGATCAGGCGATACGATTTTATCAGGATGGCTGCGGCCTGAAAATCGCCTCACGCGACTACTACCCCCGCACGGTGAGTTTTCATTTCGAAGATTACTATCTCATCTGCTATCTGGTCGACACACTCCCAGCGCAGCAGAGTATGACGGAATCGATGCTCGAAGTGAACTTCTCCTCCCGTTCGATTCCGGATGGGATCGACTCGCTTCGATTCTTCGGCGCGATTTTGCATGATACCGTAAGCAGGGAATCGGGGATTGGTGGGACTGTTCACTTTCGTGATCCATTCGGGACCGTCGGGAATCTGATCAAGGTGGAGAGCTTCCCGACTCCGAAGGCAATCGATGTCTACAACATTGGGATGCAAGTGAACAACATGCCTGCTGCGCGACTATTCTATGTCGATCTCCTTGGTATTCCTGTTCTGACCGAACGCTACTATCCCCCGACGGTCCCATTGGGTGGGCCATCTGGTGGCTTCACTTTCGCACTTCATGATCTGGCAACGATTCCAGCTACGGAGGTGCACTTTGACCGGGCAAGACGACTCATTCTTGAAGTTGCCAATCTCGACACCTTGAAAGCCGCACTAGCAGGCAAAGGGATCACCCCGTTGTCACAGGTCACCGGATCAACTACCTATGGAAAACGTCTCGTCCTCAAAGATCCATCCGGCAATTTCATCGAAATCATCCAGTCACGCTCATCCGCCTTCGATCGTCGACCCCGAAAAATTGTTCTGAATACCGATGCTGCCATGAAAAAGTAGCGTTTGTAAAATTGGTGTAATTGAATCTCATTCTTCTGATCAATTACTCCCATGTCAGCTTGCCATTGCTGGGCAACGGGGTTACGTTCCCCTCCCCATGAAACTAGGTATTATTGGCAAACCGCAATCTGGCAAGACGACCATCTTCAACGCAGCAGCTGAAATGCAGGAAGCAGTCGGCGACTATTCACAGGCAACCCACCGAGCCGTGATCAAAGTCCCGGATTCTCGACTTGCGGCCCTTGCCGCTATTGTCAGTCCCAAGAAGATCACTCCCGCTGAAATTGAGTTCTATGACGCGCCGGGACTCTCCGGAAAGGGGAAAGAGGGGGGTGGATTCGAGTTTTCTGCGGAATTACGTCAATCAGATGCTTTCCTCGCAGTGATCGACGCCTTCTCCTCATCAGCCAACCCAGTCTCAGAGGTGAAGTCACTAATCGAAGAGCTGATCCTTCTGGATCAGGCGATGATTGAGACCAATATCGAGAAAAAAGCCCGCAAAGCGAAACTGACCGGCGACCGAAACGAAGCCCGCGAACTTGAGTTGTTGCAAAAAATGATGCAGCATCTTGAGCAGGAACGCCCGTTGATCGAAATGGACGTGGCGGAGGATGATCTGAAACTGGTCCGTGGCTTCCAGTTTCTTTCCCTAAAACCATTACTTCTGGTCATTAATATCTCCGAGGAGCAACTTGCACAGGGGACAGAAATAGCCAAGAAATTCGCCTCCTTCGTTCAGCCCGGTCGTCGTGATGTCGCGGTGGTCTGCGGGAAGATCGAAATGGAGCTGGTTGGTCTGGCACCGGATGAGAAAAACTCCTTCATGGCCGACCTGGGGATCGCCGAACCGGCGGTCTCTCAGGTAATCAGCAAATCGTACACCCTGCTCGGGCTGATTTCTTTTCTGACCGCAGGGGAGCCGGAGGTACGTGCCTGGACTATCCGGCGTGGTTTCACCGCCCCGAAGGCGGCAGGAGTTATCCACAGTGACATCGAGCGGGGGTTTATTCGGGCCGAGGTCATTCGATTCACCGACTATGTCGAGCACCAGACCATGGCCGCACTCAAATCACACGGAAAAATTCGTCTCGAAGGGAAAGAGTATCTTGTTGATGATGGAGACGTCATCCTCTTTCGTTTCAATGTCTAGCTAAGCTTCTCTGGGTTTTCCCGGTGCCGCTGGTTGGGCGGTAAGGCCGGGAACTACTTTTCGTCCCTCGTGGTTTTCGCCTCACCTGACGATATACCCTGACATGACCGCACAGGAAACGAAACCAACGAGATGACTACACTTACCTCGCCGCTGATCGAAGAATTACTCGATACACAGACGTTGCCGATTGTCCCGCTCAAGGGGATGGTCGTTTATCCCTACTTAGTCGTACCACTCATCGTCCAGCAGCCGGAACATGCCCGCATGGTCGACGAGGCACTCATGCGTGGAGTGAAGATTGGACTATTCCAGCAACGTGATCCGAAAGAGGAATCCCCCGGACCGGATGGATTGTACACAATTGGTGCATCCGGAAATATTCTCAAGATGCTTCGCTTTCCGGACGGAACAGTGCGCTTCCTTATTCAGGGGCTCACTCGCATTCGTGCCCGAAAATTCTTTCTCAATGGATCGATTCTCACCGCAGAAGTCGAAGAGCTTGAGGATGTTACTACCGAATCTCTTCGCCTCACTGCGCTGCAGCGGAATCTGATGGAGCGGATCAAGACACTCGTCGATCTGGCTCCGTATCTGAACGAAGAATTTCATGTCTCTGCTCTGAATCAGGATACGCCGTCAAAGCTCACTGATTTCGTTGCATCCAATCTAAACATCTCTCCTTCTCTGAAGCAGGAGCTTCTCGAAGAGGTGGATGTTCTCAAGCGGATGCAGAAACTCTACACGGCGATCAACAAAGAGATCGAAGTGCTTGAACTTTCGCAGAAAATTCAGGCTCAGGCGGCGAGTGAGCTTGGTAAGTCACAGCGGGATTTTATTCTGCGAGAGCAGCTCAAGGCAATTCGCCGCGAACTCGGTGAATCAGATGAACCGCGTGATCTGGCTGAATTCGAAAAAAAGATCGCTGCCGCTAAAATGCCTGAGCATGCCGAGAAAGTTGCAATCAAAGAGCTTGATCGACTGAGTCACATGAATAGTTCATCAGCGGAGTATACAGTCTCCCGCACCTATCTTGATTGGCTGGTGAATCTGCCGTGGTCACTCTCGACGGAAGACGTCATTGACCTTCGCAAAGCGAAAAAAGTCCTCGACGAGGATCACTATGACCTCGAGAAAGTCAAAGAACGCATTCTTGAATTCCTCGCCGTTCGAAAACTCAATGCCTCTCTCAAAGGTCCGATTCTCTGCTTTGTCGGGCCGCCCGGAGTAGGGAAGACCTCTCTCGGTAAGTCAATTGCCCGCGCGATGGGACGTCAGTTTGTGCGAGTTTCGCTCGGTGGAATGCGGGATGAGGCGGAAATCCGCGGTCATCGTCGCACCTATATCGGTGCCCAGCCGGGGCGTATTATTCAAAGCTTGAAACGATCACAGTCGAATAATCCGATTATCGTGCTCGATGAGATCGACAAACTCGGCGCTGATTTCCGAGGCGATCCCGCGTCGGCACTGCTCGAAGTGCTTGATCCGGAACAGAACGACAGCTTCAGCGATCATTACATGGAGATTCCGTTTGATCTCTCCAAAGTGATGTTCATCACTACTGCCAACTGGGCGGAGCCGATTCCACCGGTGCTTCGTGATCGTATGGAAATCATCCAGATTCCGGGCTATTCTGATCACGAGAAGCTGATGATCACCCGTCGTCATCTGATTCGTAAACAGATCGAGAATCATGGGCTGACTGATGAACATATCAGCTTCACCGATGACGGCATCAAAGCAATCATCGACGGCTACACACGTGAGGCCGGACTGCGAAATCTCGAACGTGAGATTGCTTCGGTTACAAGAAAAGTTGCGCGCATGGTCGCATCCGGTGGGAAAAAGAAAACGACGATCAATGCCGATCAAGTCGGAAAACTTCTGGGTCCTCCGAAGTTCACTCGCGAAGTTCTCTCTCGCACGAATCGGCCCGGCGTTGTTCCCGGACTTGCCTATACCAGTGTTGGCGGAGAACTTCTGTTTATCGAAGTCACGGCAATGGAAGGGAAGACTAATCTCATTCTCACCGGTCAATTGGGGAGTGTGATGAAAGAATCGGCGCAGGCGGCACTCTCCTTCGTTCGTGCCAATGCCGCAGCGTTGGGAATTCCGGCGCGTGGTTTCGACGATAAAGAGATTCATATTCATGTTCCGTCCGGTTCAACACCAAAAGATGGCCCCTCTGCAGGGATTACCATCGCCGTTGCGCTCGCGTCGTTGTTTACAAATCGTCCGGTGAAACCACAAATGGCAATGACTGGCGAAATCACCCTTCGTGGTGATCTTCTTCCAATAGGTGGACTGAAAGAGAAATTGCTCGCCGCAGTACGCGCTGGAGTGACTTCGGCGATCTTGCCGGAGCAAAACCGTCGTGATCTGATCGACGTGAATAAAGAGATTACCTCGAAACTGGCAGTGAAGCACTTCAGCGATGTGCTGACTGCAATCAAGTACGCACTTGAACCGGTTAAGCCAGTTTCGAAGACCAAAGGGATGCCCTCGACGAAGAAAACTCGAAGTCGCTCATAGCCGACCACTTGTCTGGTGCCAACTCCCTACTGTACGGGAGGAGTGAAATCGTGTATCCTGCGCCATGCAATTAGTTACTGCCGCCGAGATGCGTGCACTCGAAGCGGCTGCGGAAACAGCCGGACTTTCATCTCTCATCCTCATGGAAAATGCCGGTACGATTGCCGCTGCAATGGTTGCGCAATCACTCGCGGCCGAGCAATCAGTTACCATTGTCTGTGGCAAAGGGAATAATGCCGGGGACGGCTTAGTGATGGCGAGAGTACTTGCCCGCGCAGAGATTTCTGTCAACGTCATTCAAACCGCACCGATAGAACAGCTCTCACCCGGGGCTCGAGCCAATGCCGAACGGCTGACCTCATCCCACATTCGAGTTCGTCACATCCAGAAGGAAGCGGATGTTCCCGATACGATCGAAGGGGATATTATCGTCGATTGTTTGTTGGGAACGGGTGCGACAGGTGAGCCATCTCCACTCTACGCCAGACTGATCACTGCGATGAATCATTCATCGGGGAAAGTCATCGCCATGGATCTGCCAAGCGGTGTGCAGGCCGATTCTGGAGCTTGTGCAGCTGATCATGTCAAAGCGCAAGAGACTTTCACGCTTGGATTGCCAAAATATGGCTTGTTTGTTTCTCCGGGAAGAGAAGCAGCCGGTGCGGTCGAAATTCTTCCGATTGGATTGCCTGATCAACCAGATTCGTCAACAGATACAAATACATCAAGAGTCGAAGTAAGCGTTGCTGATGAGATCGCACATCTTCTCCCCGTGCGTCCTCCTGATGGATATAAAGGGACATTCGGGAAAGTGCTGATCGTTGGTGGATCGGCAGGACTTTCCGGTGCGCCTCGATTGAGCGCACTTGGTGCACTGCATACTGGTTGCGGCCTTGCCAAGATCGCCTGTCCTGAATCGATCAGGCCGGAGATCGCGATGTCACTCATGGAAGTGACGACTCGTGGCCTCCCGGATGTCGCTCGCAAAGGGGTGATCGCACTCAGGTCACTTGGAGAGATTCGCGCACTTGCGAAAGAACATGATGCAATTGCCATCGGACCGGGGATTGGGCGTCACCATGAAACAATTGAATTGGTTCGACGATTCGTGGATGGAGTGACATCGCCAATAGTCATCGATGCAGATGCTCTTTTTGCTCTCGGCGATATTCGCGAAAAGGTCTTTGAAATCCCGCACCTTCTCACTCCGCATGAAGGAGAATTCGTGCGCTTGTTTGGTGTAACGCCGCCGAAAGAGTTTCATGCTCGTGTTGCGCTGATCAGAGCGACCGCCATGAAACAGAAGACTACGCTGGTGATGAAGGGGAGCCCGACGATTGTTGCCTCGCAAGAGGGGAGAGTGACTGTCAACTCAACCGGCAATGACGGGATGGCGACCGGCGGAACCGGCGATATTCTGGCAGGGATGATCGCAACGATGCTTGCGCAGGGGCTTACCCCCTACGATGCGGCTTGTGTGGCGGTCTATGTTCATGGACTTGCTGGAGATATTGCAGCGGAGCATCAGGGAAGGCGCGGTATGACCGCTACTGATGTCGCCGCCTGTATTCCGGAGGCACTCTTGAAACTGGATACGCTTGGCGAGAGTGTGGCGGTTTCGGTAAGGCCTTGAGGAAGACCCTTCGACAAGCTCAGGGTGAGATCCAGAAGCTCAGGGTGACAAGAAATTAACAGTAGCCCTGAGCACCCGCTCAGGGTCTTCAATTACATCATACGCGGTAGCCTGCCCCTTTAGGGGCGGGTGTTGTTGTATGCATTAACTTTCAAAAAGAAACATTCGCCCCTAAAGGGGCTTTGCTACCAAAACTTTGACAAGTTGTTCACGGGGCATGCCGGGAGGCATACCGCCCACACATTTTCACCGTGAGACGAAACTAACTCTCGTTCACCCCGTGGCACTTCTTATATTTCTTCCCGCTTCCGCATGGACAAGGATCATTCCGACCTACTTTCGGTGAAGTGCGCACAACAGTCTGCACCGGACTCGACTCCTCTTTTGCCCGTGCCTTTGGCGGGGCAGTTGCAGTGGCAGTTGAACCGCCACCTACGCCGAGTGGTTCTTCGGCATCGACCGCATCCCCCGGTCCAGCCGCTAGACCCGCACCAGTTGCATCAGCATGCTGGGTGGTCATGCGGGCAGGTTTGCGCTCCATCTGCTGCTGTTGCTGCTGCTGGACACTCACCTGCAGACGGAACACCAGCCCCACGATATCCTTGTCGACGGCAGTGACCATCTTTTCAAACATGCCGAAGGCCTCTTTCTTGTAGATATCAATCGGCTTGCCGGATGACTGGGCATATGCCCGCAGATGAATTCCGGTGCGTAGTTCATCCATTTCCGCAAGATGATCCCGCCAGTAGCGATCAATGGTCGAGAGGACACAGAATCGCTCGAGTTGGCGCATGATCTCATCCCCATAGGCAGATTCTTTGAGCGTGTAGAGATGCATCGCTGCCGCGAGAATTTTCTCTTTCAGATCAGCCGGGGTGATTTTCTCCTGTTCATCAGGAGTCAGCGGAAGGGAGAGCATGAAGACTGAGGCAAGTTCCTCTTTCAACCCTGCGAAATTCCAGTATTCGTTATTCTCTTTTTCAGGACAGTGGGTGTCGACAATATCGCCGACGGCAGTATCAATCAACTCGTGGACTTCATCTTTGATTGACGGTTTTTCGAGAGCGGCAAGGCGACGTTCATAAATCCATTTGCGCTGGACATTCATGACATCATCATACTCGAGTGTCCGCTTACGGATTTCGAAATTGTTCAGCTCGACTTTTTTCTGTGCCCGCTCAATTGATTTGGTGACCATGCCGTGCGTGATCACTTCACCCTCTTCAAGCCCGAGTTTGTCCATGATGAGGGCGAGACGTTCGCCCCCAAACAGACGCATCAGGTCATCTTCGAGCGAGAGGAAAAAGACCGACGATCCCGGATCCCCCTGACGACCGGCTCGTCCGCGAAGCTGGCGATCGATACGGCGTGATTCATGCCGCTCAGTTCCGACAATATGCAAGCCGCCAACCTCACGCACTCCTGCGCCCAGTTTGATGTCGGTTCCACGACCTGCCATGTTGGTCGCGATAGTTACCCCTTGCCGCTGACCGGCATTGGCGACGATTTCTGCTTCACGCTGGTGCTGCTTGGCATTAAGAACATTATGTGGGACACCTGAACGCTTGAGCATACGCGCGATAGTCTCTGATGACTCAACTGAGGTTGTTCCGACAAGCACCGGGCGACCGGCAGCGTATTTCTCCTGAATCTCCTCGACAATGGCATTGTATTTTTCACGCCGGGAGCGATAGACTCGGTCTTCAACATCCTCCCTGACCATCTGCTTGTTCGTCGGAATCACCTGCACATCAAGTTTGTAAATCTCCCAGAGTTCACCTGCTTCGGTTTCGGCGGTACCGGTCATACCGGCGAGTTTTTCATACATGCGGAAATAGTTCTGCAACGTGATCGTCGCCAGGGTCTGGCTTTCGGCTTCGATCCGTACTCCTTCTTTGGCCTCAATCGCCTGATGCAGGCCATCGGAATAGCGACGTCCGGGAAGAATTCGTCCGGTGAATTCATCTACAATCATCACCTTCTCATCCTGCACGACATACTCGACATCTTTTTCATAGAGGGAGAAAGCGCGCAGCAGCTGATTCATGGCGTGGACCTTTTCGGTACGCTCAGAATGCATTTTGTAGGCATGATCAGTCTGTTGTTTCCGTTCTTCGTCAGAGAGTGAGCTGTTTCCCTCAATCTCAGAGAGCATCGTCGACAGATCAGGAATCTCAAATAACTTCTGCTCACTGACCGCAAGCTGATGGATACCGAGGTCGGTCAGGGCGATGGAATGCTCACGTTCATCGATGTAGAAATAGAGACGTTCATCGACCACATGCAGTTTCTTCTCCTGCATATAGGAGGATTCCGTCTCGGACATCAATTTTGCGACACCCGGCTCTTTCAGGAGTTTCTGCAACCGCTTGTTCTTCGGTGCGCCGCGACGAGCCGCCAGCAGCAAAGTCCCGGCTTCGAATTCATCTTCACGAGCTTGTTTGGCATTCCCCTTGGTACCAGCAGTATTTTCCGAAGCACTCAACATCGTTTCTGCTTTGGCGACCATTTCATTGATCAATGAAGTCTGCTTTCGCACAATGGTGTCGATGACAATTTTCATCTCACGGTATCGTTCGTTGGCGGTCGATTCGACCTGACCGGAGATAATGAGAGGGGTACGGGCTTCATCGATCAGGATAGAGTCGACTTCATCGATGATGGCATAGTGATGTCCGCGCTGGACTCGATCTTCACTCCGGCTGGCCATGTTATCGCGCAGATAATCAAAACCAAATTCGTTGGCAGTTCCAAAAGTGACATCGCATTGGTAGGCGACACGCCGTTGTTCGGGATTCATCTGGTTTTGAATTACACCGACGGTCAGTCCCAGGAATTCATAAAGACGACCCATCCATTCACGATCACGTCGTGCGAGATAGTCGTTTACCGTCACGACATGAACACCACGGCTGTTGAGTGCATTGGCATAGGTCGCCAGCGTTGCGACGAGAGTCTTTCCTTCACCGGTGGCCATTTCGGCGATTTTTCCGTTATGCAAAGCCATCCCGCCGATAAGCTGAACATCAAAATGCACCATCTCCCACAAGACCGGCTGATCAACTACCGACCAGGTCTGTCCGCAGTGGCGTCGAGCCGCTTCCTTGATGACAGCAAAGGCCTCAGTCATGATGTCGTTCACTATCTCCCCTTTTTCAAGGCGAGCGCGGAATTCGGCGGTCTTCCCTTTGAGTTGGTCATCGGTCAACGAGGCAAACTGCTCGAAATATTCATTGATCTCATCGACCAGGGGGGCGGCCGCTTTGACATCACGGTCGTGCTTGGTGCCGAAGAGCTTTGTAAGAATCGACTTAAACATATGTCCTGCAATCTCCTGGGAGTGCCTGTTGGAAATGGCCGGTCCTCCCCCGATAGGGCTTCGCAGACCGGAAAAGAAAAAGATAGCGTGTCAATTCCCTGACAGCAATTTCAGTTTCTGTCTTTGTTACACTTGAATTTGTACGCAAGCTGAGGGATGCAACCGAAATTGGTCCCGCTGGTTCCGTCTGAAAGGAGAGAGAATGAGTCTGCTGATGCAATCGTTTGTACGACGGCTGCACTACACCGAATGGGGAAATCAACGCTCACTAGATGTCCTGATGAAATTGCAGCCAGGTAGCTCTGGGCCGATTGCTAAGGGGGTGTCTATCATCGGGCATGCGATTCTCTCTCAGATGTGCTGGTTTGATCGGGTCATGCAACGTCCGATGCGGCGCAATTTCTGGGAGGAGGTTCCATTGGACGAATTGCAGATGCTCAACCGTGCGTCAATTCAGGAGTGGCTTGGCTTACTTGAAGAAAAGAGCGAGAGCTATCTCGCGACTGGTATTCCCTACGTGAATTCACGCGGGGAGTCATATACCAGTACGGTCGAAGAGACTCTCACCCATGTGATCAATCACTCGACTCACCACCGTGGGCAAGTCAATCTCCTGATCCGTCAAGCTGGCAGCGAGCCGCCTCTGACAGATTTTATCATCTTTGCGCGAGGACGCTAGGAGTTCATGTTTGGATAGGGGAGATCATCAAGCACAAACCGTGCGTATCGCTCACGCCACTCCCGATCTCTTAACGTACAGACTTTTCGGGTTCGATTCGCTGCGATTCGGTCATAGAGAGAATTCAAGACTGTCCTCGGGAGCCAGCCATACAGAAACGGTATTAGCGAATAGGGGAATCGTAGCCGTCGCCAGATCGCATACGAGGCATCCATTTTGGTCAAGATTCCATCCGGGGTGAGAAAAAGAATCGTACTCTCAGCCAGTTTTTCGACGCCGAGATCCTGCAGCAAGTCTTTCCCGAATGTCGACTCCCCTCCGACAACAAACATCTGTCGTTCCGGTATTTCTGACTGGTGCGCGAGAATCCATCCCGAAAGGCGATTGCAGAGTCCGCATGTTCCGTCAAAGACTATCAAGGGGAGGTAGGGGGAAAGCTCCTTCGGGATGCTTCTTTCTCGAAGTTCGACTGTCACATCTGTCTCCATGCAATAGAATACCACCGAAGATGCTCACTTGTTCACGATTTTCTTTCGGGCTATACTCTGGAAATGGCAGAAACAGAATCGGGAGTCGTGATTGCAACGCAGGGGAAGCGATTTCTAGTTCAGTCCGAATCCGGTCTCATTGTCCCGTGCGAACCACTCTCCAAAGTCAAACGCGCCCGTCAGAATGAAACACCCGTCGCAGTCGGTGATGACGTCCGTATAAGAGTGGCAGATGGCTTAGGTGGAATCGAAGAGGTCCTCCCGCGTCGAAGCAGCTTCGCGCGTCCGACTACCGGGCTGGGGCAGATCAAGCAAGTGATCGCAGCGAATCTTGATCAACTGGTAATTGTCGCCTCGGTAGTGCAGCCAATCCTCAAGAGCGGGCTGATTGATCGTTTACTCATTGCCGCCGAGTCTGGCTCACTTAAGCCGATTGTACTGGTGAACAAAGCCGATCTCGGAATCGATTTGATTGATTCTGAGATTATCGAAATTTATCGACAGATTGGATATACGGTCCTGACGGTATCGGCGGATAAAGGGGAGGGGATCGACACTCTTCTTACGCATCTTGTTGGGCATCGCTCGATTTTCGTCGGGCATTCCGGGGTGGGGAAGTCATCACTCCTCAATGCCCTCATCCCAGAGACCGGTCTTCGCATTGGTGCGGTCTCCAGCGAGACAAGAAAAGGGAAACATACCACTACGACCATCGTGATGGTTCCGATTCCGTCCGGCGGTTTTCTGGTCGATAGCCCGGGGGTTCGTCAGATGGGACTCTGGGAGATCGATTCGGATGATGTTAAAGAGTATTACCCGGAGTTTCGCGAGCTAGCACATTTGTGCCGTTTTTCCGGCTGCCAGCATGCCGCCGAACCGGACTGTGCGGTGAAGGCCGCGGTCGAGGGGGGGAGTATCGCCCCCTTTCGGTACCGAAATTATCTCGCTATTCGTGACTCAATCGACGAATAATAGGGGGCTATGCTCGTTGTGCCGTGTGGCTCAAACTGGCGTCAATTTCACATCGTGTAGGATGTATTCTGAATAGTATGAGTCACTTTCGTTTTTCTATCGTTCTTCACAATCATCAGCCGGTCGGAAATTTCGGCTGGGTCTTCGAACAATCGCAACAACGCGCTTACCGGCCATTTCTGGAGCGGCTGCGTCAGTATCCCTCCGTTCGTTTGTCCTTGCATCAATCCGGAATTCTCTGGCGATATCAGGAAGAGCATGATCCGGGATACTTTCGACTCATTCGTGAAGGTATTGCCGATGGGCAACTCGAACTGCTCAGCGGTGGATTCTATGAACCGATTCTTATCTCGATTCCGGAACGGGATGCCATCGCGCAGATTCAGAAACTCAACCGCTATCTGCATCATCACTTTGGGCTGAACCCGACTGGTGCTTGGCTGACCGAACGAATCTGGGAACCGCATCTTCCGGCAATTCTCGCAGATGCCGGGATACAATTCGCCCCGGTCGATGACACCCATTTTCTCTATGCCGGTTTTACTTTTGGGCAACTACATCAATCGTTTCGCACCGATCAAAATGGGAAGGGGATCACGCTCCTTCTGAGTCAAAAACGGCTCCGGTATCTGATCCCGTTTGGCAAAGTCGAAGATGTCATCGAATATCTCAAGCGCACTGCCGAGAAACATCCGGATGGCTGTGCCGTCTACGCCGATGACGGCGAAAAATTCGGAGTCTGGCCGAAGACATTTGAACACTGCTACACCAATGGCTGGATTGATCGCTTTCTTGAAGCGCTAAGCCGTCAGTCAGACTGGCTCAAGATCGTGCCGCTTGGCGAACTCGCCGCCACACCAAGCGGCGCTCGTGCATACCTTCCTTCTGCCTCCTATGCCGAGATGCTTCACTGGGCACTCCCCGCGCAGCAGAATCGTGAGTTTGAAGATTTCGAGCATTGGCTCGATGAGCAAGGGAAACGAGAACAGTACGGGCATTTTGTGCGAGGCGGTCACTGGCGCGGATTCCTGACAAAATACGAAGAGGTCAATCTCCTTCACAAAAAGATGCTCGCACTATCAGACCGAATTGACTCGATCAAAGAGAATACAAAAAATAGAGAGCAGCTTACCATTGCAAGAGAGCATCTCTACGCCGCACAGTGCAACTGCCCTTATTGGCACGGAGTATTCGGCGGAATCTATCTGCCGCATATTCGTAAGCAGGTGTATGCCGAAATGCTTTTGGCAGAATCGATTCTTCGCAAACTTGAAAGACGAAAAGGGGTTGTTGTTCACGAGACTGAGCTTCAAGGGGATGGTCTCGTCGATTTCATTCTCGAATCAGAGAGCACCCGCGCCGCGATCAGCCCGTCGAAGGGTGGGATGTTGGTCGAGTATTCCCTTTTCGACCCTGCTTGTCATCTTACCGATACGATTTCACGCTATGACGAGGGGTATCATCGTCAGCTCTCCAGAGCAGTCTCGCCGGAACAGGAAGGATCAGGATCGGCTTCGATACATGATCAGGTTCTCACCAAAGAGCCGGGGTTGGAAAAGCTGCTGACTCACGACCCGTATCTCAAACGCGCCTTTATCGAGCATCTTCTCCCGGTTGAGAGTAGTGCTGCAGCCTTCGAGTTCAACCATCAGCCGTCCCTTTGGCGCAGCACTGATCATCGCATGGGGTCTGAGAGAATTGAGTCCGGCCTTCGATGCACGACCAATTCACAAATCAATCAGAATGGCCTCAGTCTTCAGTTTGCATTTCGAAAAGAGATGCAGATGCTGCCGACGGGGGAGTTGGTTGTTCGCTATTCACTCGCAACCGATCAGCCGATGACCGTTCGATTTGTCATCGAGCAGAATCTCACTTTCCAAGCCGGTCATTCCGATGATCGCTATGTGCTGATCAATGGCTCCGTCGCTGATCCGAAATGGCTGGACGGGCGGTCAGAGAATCTCGGCGTTCGGTCGGCGGCACTGATCGATGAGTGGCAGGGGGCTGCGGTGGAAGGAACGGTCAATCTGTCGGCGGAACTTTGGCGTTTTCCGCTGTTTAGTGTTTCTCAATCCGAAGGAGGATTCGAAAAGGTCTATCAGGGGACGACTCTGCTGTTTGGCTGGATCCTTGATCTTTCGTCAGCCGAGACGGAGATTCAGTTCACCCTGAAAACAGGGAAACTAACCGACCGTTTCCCCACCCGACGGATGTAAAAAACTCATCTCCCTGATACGGGCTCAACCTCCGCCAAACCTTGTGTCGGCGGCAAATCTGCGTAGCTTAAACGGAATGTCCATCCCCTTTTCCCAGCCGAAATCGATGCCACCGCCCCATGTTTCGACCCAGCTCTCTCAGATTGCGTTGCAATGGCATACCGCGCGAAAAATTGCCATGCTCACCGGTGCGGGTATCTCTGCCGAATCTGGGGTGCCGACCTTTCGGGGAAAGGAAGGGCTCTGGAATTCGTTCAAGCCGGAAGAACTCGCCTCGATGACCGCCTTTCTGGCAAACCCAAAGATCGTCTGGGAGTGGTACAACTGGCGGCGGGATTTGCTGACTAAGGTGGAACCGAACGACGGGCATCGGGCCATTGCAGCAATGCAGAAACTGACCCGGAACTTCACACTGATTACCCAAAATGTCGATGGTCTTCACCAGCGTGCTGGCTCAACCGACCTTATGGAACTGCACGGAAATATCTCGATCAACAAATGTGTCGACTGCGAACGAGTCCACTCTGATACAGTTGAAATTGATCCATCAAAGATCGCTTTGTGTCCACATTGCGGCGGTCAACTTCGTCCCGGTGTCGTCTGGTTCGGAGAGAATCTGGACCCGGTCACGATTGATCAGGCGTATGAAGCGGCGAGAGTAGCTGACCTCTTTTTCGTGGTTGGCACCTCCGCGCTGGTCTACCCCGCCTCGCAGCTCCCCCTCATTGCCAAGCAGCAGGGAGCGACCATCGTTGAAATCAATCCTGAGCCGACTCCTCTGAGTGATCTGGTCGATTTTCGATTTGCCGCCCTTTCAGGTGAAATCCTCCCTCTGCTCGTTATGGCCATCGGCCATCCGGCGGAACAGCAGAAGCGGGAAACTGTATGAGAAGTATGCCATCCTCATTCACTACTCCGCTTCGCCAGATTTTGACCGTGAGTTTACTCCTCGCCTTTGTCTTCTCCGGTTGCGGGGTCTATTTCAATACTTTCTTCAATGCAAACAAGAGCTTTAAGCAGGCAGAAAAGACTCGCAAGGGGAATCTTTCCGGATCGGGTGGGGATGCCGACTACAAGCTCGCAATTGAAAAGACTCAGAAGATTGTCGAGAATTTCCCGAAGTCATCATATTACGATGATGCCCTGTATATTCTTGCAGTCTCACTCTATCGTACGAAACAGTTCAACCGGGCAGAGCGGAGATTTCGGGATCTGCAGGAACAATTTCCGGATGGAAAATATGCCAATCGGATTCCGCTCTTTCTTGCGCAGACAAAACGGGAGCTGAATGAAATAGACTCAGCGATTGTCCTTTTCAAACAAGTTGCGTCGACAAGTCTCGACAAGACAGAACGGGCGGAGGCCTCCCTTGAGCTCGGTCGCTATTACTCCAAAGAGAAAAAGCCGGTCGAGGCACGTCCCTATTTAATCGCGGTGCGGGACAGTGTCGGCAACGACACTCAGCGTGAACAGGCGCAAGGGCTGCTCGCGGATGGTTATCTTGCTTCATTCGATCCGAACAATGCCCTCGCGGCCTATCTCGACATTGCCAAAACGTCTAGGGATCCGGAAGGGAAGTTTCGCGCACAGCGAAAGGCAATCGAGTCTGCCTATCTGGTTCGTCAGGTGGAGTTTGGACAATCGATCTTGAACGATTTGATAAGGGACAAGGCCAATCATGATTCAGTCGGTGTGCTTCGTCTGAAACTCGCTGAGGGGTATGAGATTGATGAAGAACCGATTCTTGCCAGAGAGATCTATCGGGACCTGGCCAAAGACGAGAATAAATTAATCGCAGCCGAAGCGAATTACCGCCTCGGCATGATGTCGCAGTTCGACGAAAATGATCTCATCTCTGCGAAGACCTATTACGAAGCTACCGTGAAGCTGGCTCCTAATTCTGTACCGGGGCAGCAATCGACCAAACGGTCATCGGACATTACCAAGCTACAGCAGATGAACAAGCAGATCGTGCTCGATTCCACCGCCAGCCCTGAAAAGATAAATAAAGCGGCCAAAGATGCTTACGATCTAGCTGATCTGTTTTGGACTCAGTTCAACCAGGCCGACTCGGCAGTCGCTGAGCTGACCTGGATTATCGATTCACTCCCCCGAGCTGATCTGGCACCGAATGCGATGCTCTTCAGGGCCGGTATTCTTCGTGAAACAACGGCCGACAGCTTGTTGGTTGATTCATTGCTACGAGAGGTTGTTGAGCGTTTTCCGAATTCCACATCCGCTGAGGAGGCCCGACTGGTGCTTGGGATTACCTCGGCTCCGCTCGATTCGCTTACACCCCAGTATTACGTTCGACAGGCGGAGTCGCTCTATATCGACGAGGGGAATGTGGTCGCTGCAAGTGCAGCATACCAGGAGATCTTGACAAGATTTCCCGACTCAAAGGAAGTAGTTGTAGCCGAGTTTGCCATGATCTGGCTCGCCGATCAGTATAATTCCCCCGGCGATTCCAGTCTGGTGTATGCGTATCAGGAGTATCTTGATTCCTTCCCGCAGAGTGACAAAGCGAGTTGGATTCGAACCCAGCTGGCGGGGAATCTTCGCACGCCGCAGACGCTTAATCAGGAAGAAGAACAGCCAACAAGGAATGTGGCGAGTGATTCGTTGAGAAATCAGTTTACGAACGAACCGTTTGGTGAAAAAGATGAAGGCTTGGGAACTGGGAGCAGGAGTGTCAGTGATGTTGAAGCAAGTCTCTTTGTCAGTATAGAGGGGGATACGATCATTGAACTCAACTTTCCGCCGGAAGAATTCAAGAAGGATTTTGAGTTTCCACTTGAGGCGTATGTAGAAGGGATCCGTGAGTATATACTTGGGTTCCATTTGCTTCTTGATTTTTCAGGCCGAGTCATTCAAGATTCCCTGCGAGCACCCTCTTCGATTGATGAACTTAATCGAAGGGCTGAAGAGGCAATCGAATCCGCCACCTTTAATGCAACGCGAGTTGCGCAGGAAATACAGCGAGGGAATGTGAGACCATCGAAGATTAACGAATCCTCGTACTGGATTTTGTACCGCTGGAGAATTGTAGTGCCCAACCGATGAGTATCAAGAGCACTGCCGCCACGGTTCTTTCACGGATTGAACTTCAACATGGCTATCATGAGTTAACTGTCGGTCCCATTGAAGGATTGTCGAAATGTCGCCCCGGGCAGTTTGTGCATCTGCAGCTTCTGCATCGGGATGTCTATTTGCGTCGAGCGATGTCGATCGCACAGGTGGACAGCAAAAAAAAATCACTCCAGATTATTTTCAAAACCTTTGGTAAGGGAACCTCTTTGTTAGGTGGATTTGACAAAGGGGATGAGATCGGTGTGCTCGGGCCCCTTGGAAATCACTTCTCCATACCAAAGAGGAATTCGACTCCAATCTATCTGGCCGGTGGTGTTGGACTTCCTCCGCTTTTGTATCATGCGGAAGAGAGTATCGCCAAAGGATTCCCCAAAAAACAGATTCACTTCTTCTATGGCGGTCGTACCGAGCATGATATCATCGAACGAAGCCGATTGAAAAAACTTGGCGTGCAGGTTCATATCATGACCGATGACGGCTCACTCGGAGAAAAGGGAGTAGTCACCGAAGGGCTGACTCGGCTTTTGAAATCACAACCGGTTGCTCACCCGTATCTCTACGGTTGCGGCCCTGATGGAATGCTTCGTGCAACGAATGCTCTCGCTCTTGCTCAGAATATTCCTGGAGAGCTTTCGCTCGAAGCACCGATGCCCTGCGGTGTGGGGATGTGTCTTGGCTGTGTGGTGAATCTTACCGCTGGCGGGCATGCTCGGGTCTGTGTCGAAGGACCGATTTTTCGGATCGGTGAGGTGAAGCTATGAAAGCTGCTCCTGCGAAGTTAAAGGAAACGAAAGGGAGTGCCAAGAAATCACAACTCCCCAATCTGAGTGTGATTCTCGCCGGAGTCACTCTTCGTAATCCACTGCTGACTGCTTCCGGATGCTCGGGGTATGGGGAAGAGCTTGCTACCATGTATCCCCTTTCAGTGCTCGGTGGACTGGTCACCAAAACCATCACTCCAGAAGTACGCCTCGGTCATCCGATTCCGCGCACGGCTGAGACCTCTTCTGGGATGCTCAATGCAATCGGACTTGCCAATGTCGGCATCGAAAAATTCATCACCGACAAGATCCCATTTCTCAAGAAGCAGGACACGACGATCATCGTAAACGTCGGCGGGAAGAATATCGAAGAGTATGAAACCCTCTGCGATCGTCTGGCAGAGCATGATTGTGTCGACATGATCGAAATCAATCTCGGCTGTCCGAACGTCAAAGAGGGGGGAATGGAGTTCGGTGCGGTTCCGGCAATCACGGAAGAAGTCACGAAGCGATGCAAGGCGAAGTTCCCACGTCCACTGATCGTGAAACTCACTCCCAACGTCACCAATATCTCTACCATGGCCTTCGCAGCCGAGCAGGGGGGAGCGGACGCAGTTTCGGTGATTAACTCGATGGTCGGGATGACGGTCGATGTTCACTCATGGAGACCGACGCTCACATTTAATCGTGGTGGGCTTACCGGCCCGGCGATCAAGCCGATTGCGCTGGCAATGGTGCATGCGTGTTATCAAAAGATTCGCATCCCGATTGTCGGGATCGGCGGTATTTCATCTACAAATGACGTGGTTGAGTTTATGCTCTGCGGAGCGACCGCAGTTCAGCTCGGAACAGCTCTCTTCGTCGAACCGGACTTGCCGCTGAAAATCGCAGCGGAACTTCCAGTGTATTTAAAAAAACGAGGGCTTCACTCCGTCACGCAGCTCATTGGACAAGTACAAAAATATTGATTCACTCTACGGAAAGATCTGAACAGGTTATATGAGCGCAATTTCTCAGTTGAAAACTTCGATAGAAAAATCCGGTTCCATGCTCTGTCTCGGGCTTGATCTGGATCACAAAAAGATGCCCGGAGATATGGGACAAACACTCAAGGGGATTTTCGAGTTTGCGCATCGCATTATCGATGCCTCCAGTGATCTGGTTTGCGCCTACAAGCCGAACCTTGCATTCTTCGAGCAGCACGGAGCGGAAGGTGTTTCCTTGCTGCGACTTCTGGTTGAACGGATCCCTGAGCATATTCCGGTTATCCTCGATGGCAAACGCGGAGATATCGCGAATACATCCTCTCACTACGCCCGTTTTCTTTTCGATTACCTCGGCGGACACTGGACGACGATTAATCCGTGGATGGGATTCGATTCAGTCCAGCCCTTTCTGGATACCAAAGATCGCGGCAGTTTTGTTCTCTGCCTGACTTCAAATCCAGGTTCAAAAGATTTTCAGCAGCTGGATGTGAACGGCAAGCCACTCTATGAAATTGTCGCAGAAAAGGTGAATAGCTGGAATAAGCATGACAACTGCGGTCTTGTAGTCGGTGCGACGCATCTGGATCAGTTGCGTTCTATTCGTGCCATTGCTCCGACCCTTCCGATTCTTATCCCCGGTGTTGGTGCACAAGGGGGCTCACTTGAAGAAGCAGCCAGCATCGGCACCGACAATTTTACGAAACCCGCGCTGATTAATGTCAGCCGTTCAGTCCTCTATGCCTCCCATGACAAAGACTATGCCCAGCGTGCTCGTCAGGAACTCGAGTCGCTCAAGGGTCAGATTGATCGGCTTCGCGGCGTGAAACCGGTCGCTGCAGTACCAATCGGAAATCAGGTCAGTGAATAAGATCATCACGCTTTGTCTGGGAATATTTCTGATGGGAGGAACACCGCTCATGGCTGCGGTCAACTTTGATGATCTCTGGAACTACGAGGATCCGGTTGCAAGCGAGAAAAGTTTTCGCGACTTACTTGCAGCTTCCAAACATGCTTTTGGCCCCGACTGGGATATCGAGTTACAGACTCAGATCGCGCGTACTCTTGGGCTTCAGCAGAAATTCGTTGAGGCACATGCCCTTCTGGATACCATCGAAAAGCAGCTTTCCATTACGCCTCCACTTGTTCGCGTGCGTTACTATCTTGAGCGCGGGCGCGCTTACAACTCCGACAAGAAAACGGACTCCGCAAAACTGAATTTCAAGTTGGCTTTTGATCTGGCGAATCAGGAGATGCTTGACTTTTACACCATTGACGCTGCCCATATGCTCGCGATAGCGATTCCCGAAGAATCTCACAACTGGAATGAACTCGCAATCGACATTGCCAACCAATCGACCGATACGCGAGCGCGTGGCTGGCGAGGGAGTCTGTACAACAATCTCGGATGGGCTCACTTTTCAGCAGCGAAATATGATTCGGCCATGCTTGCATTCGACAAAGCCCTTGCCGCCAGGCGAGAGCAGGGGAAACCAGAGCCGATTCGGACCGCGCGCTGGTGTCTGGCCCGTTGCATGCGCGCAACGGGACAGTTCGAATCCGCATTAAAGGAGCAACGTGAACTGATGCAGGAAGCGGACAG
This sequence comes from uncultured Ignavibacteriales bacterium, assembly GCA_964518635.1. GTDB lineage: Bacteria > Zixibacteria > MSB-5A5 > GN15 > FEB-12 > CAZFGK01. The sequence goes on along the minus strand of CAZFGK010000002.1, from coordinate 149,040 downwards.
CGCAAAGCAGCCGGATGGCTACATCTACGAAGAGATCGCTGAGTGTCTGACTTCGCTGAAGCGAGAAACAGAGGCGGTGGAGTATTTCGCGAAAGCGTATGCCTTACTTTCAAATGACAAATGGCTTACGCGAGATGAACCAGATCGAATCGCACGAATGAAGACTCTCGGCAAAGTGAAGTAGTCGTTGAGACAATTGGTCACTTTTTGTAACGGTAGTAAACTAGTTGTTTTACTCAACTATTAGTCAATACTACAAGAGTATCCATTGGTGAGTTTCTACTAAAGTAATTCTCGTTATGTATTGTAGATAATTAATTTCATCCTTGCTAAATCAACCATCACTTCGTCATGTTTACGTCTGAAATTGAGCTATTATAAAATTAAGAGGATTGTAAGCGAGGTTGCAGATGAGTGGACTAGAAAAGGATTGGTCGTTAACTAATTTGTTGAAATTGTTATACGATCATCAAAGCGAGATCCAAAAGTCAGAAGGACAAGTGTCCCCATTCATTAAGGTGAAGAAGGGCATGTTAGACGGTATACATATCGGGGATATCTGTACGATTTTCGCTCTTTCTCATAATAGCTTTGCAAAAACCTTCTGTTTTTCTTTTGGCATGCAAAGCGCTACTCCAATTGAGTTTGAAAAAATGATCAATAGACTGAAGGAAGCAGCGTTGGGATTTCCAGTTTCAGAAGGGTACATCAATTATGCTGAAGCAGTGACGGTATTGAAAGCTAGAAGAAATCTACCTTACATCGACGTAATGCACGCTGCCTCAATTCTAAGAATAGACAACGATCGGGACGTTCCGAAAGATAGAAAGTATTCGGACTACAACAAGTATGTCCCCAAGTTTCAATGCCTTGATCGTGTCGCGAACGGATATTATCGGGTAAAATTTGAAAATGTGGCCTTGGCACTTCGCAGACAGCCATAATTTAGGTCTGTATATACTCCGTGAGTTATCAGTCCCCGACACTGAACGGCAGCGGCAACTCATCCGGGGCTTCCCCCGATTCAAACGCCAATTGGCCATACACATACACATCGTGGTAGCGGCCATTGTAAAAATGGCTGCTCCGAAGAGTCCCCTCACGTCGGAATCCTGACTTTTCCAACAGCGTAATCGCCGGTTGATTCAATGCAATCACCTGCGTCTGCAAACGATGTACCGCCACTGCGCGATACAAATATCGGCAGCCCAATCGCATGATCTCAGTTCCGAATCCTTTGCGTCTGAAATCCGGATCGACGAGAAAATCAATCTCTGCGATATCAGTCAACGGGTGAATCACTCGGTAGCTGAATCGTCCCACCGGCAGATGATCCTGCTTCTTGACAGCCGTGAACCATTGACGCATGACACTTCGCTCCAGCTTCTTGAACCCTTCAGCCGATTCAGCAGCGGACTGAACCCCGTTTGGGGTGGCACTCAAGAATGACGGATCAGACTGGAGCAGCCAGTTGTGCGATCCGGCGATATCTTCTGTAGTGCTCGGGCGCAGATAGCATTGATCACCTACCAGGGTGCGAACGGTCGGGAATGTGGCCATGCCATTGTATACGCAGAAGCAGCGCCGACGGCAATTTTCAAACATTGAAAGGATCGATAGTCCTGCTCTGATTCAATCTTGTCAGAAACGGTCTCTGTCCCCCTATATTTCAGGATGCTTGATCCCCACATACTGGACAATTACATGACCATCGCGCTGCGCGAGGCACAACTCGCCTTCGAAGAAGGGGAAGTGCCAATTGGCTCGGCGGTTTTTCATGACGGTCGACTGGTCGGGCGGGGGCACAACCGTACGGAGGCCCTCAAAGATGCAACCGCTCACGCTGAGATGATCGCCTTATCGGCAGCGTTCGCGACGCTGAACGACTGGCGGCTGGAAGAATGCGTGCTGGTGTCGACCATTGAGCCCTGTTTCATGTGCGCTGGGGCAGCGGTGTTGTCCCGTATTCCGCTGATCGTCTATGGCGCGCCGGATCCGAAATTCGGTGGTTGTGAATCACTCTATCAACTGCCGACCGATACGCGCACCAATCATCGTTGCGAGATCATCAAAGGGATACGCGCCGAAGAGGCCGCCGCCCTGATGAAGACCTTTTTCCAGCAGGTGCGGACCGGGAAGAGTAGGGTGCATTGATGGTTGGCACTACTGATCAAGTGAAGATTGTAGACATTGATGCCAACCCAGTGGCGATGACTTGGAAGCGAAACGGTCTCTTCGTGGTTTGCGTTATTCCGTTCATCGCCTACTTTCTTGTTGGAAAGTCTGTAAATTGGGAAATTTCGGATCTTCTAACTTTTTCGGCTGATTATAACAGCTTCTCTATATACATCTTAGTTCTTGGTCTGCTTGGGATGGCCAACTACTTTTTTTTGCTAAAGAGAATGATCATTGAATCTCCCTGCATAAGATCAACAATATCTGCCCAGGAAGACGTTGTAATCTCGAGCCGCTTTTGGTCTCTACAAGCTGCCTCACTCTGTGCATCGATTGCAATTCTTGGAATATGTCTAAACTTCCAGTCACACGCAACGCTTCTGCCTCTCTTGCTAGCAACCTTGTCGCCGATCATTTACCATTTGCTTATTCCCAATGATGATGCAATAAAATTTTTCATTCGAAGAAAAGTTGAATTGTTCAACGCTGGGAAATTACCAAAGCAATAACTTCGTCTGGAGCACTTGCAGACCGAAAAGACAAAAGGGAGAATCATGTCCACCCAACTCAATCCCGACCAGTTCGACGAGTACCAGATCATGAAACCCGGGCTCTATCTCGGCATGCTCCTCAATGTCGTCGCTCCGGCAGGATACTTCTTTCTGATCTACTACCTGAACAATCAAGGGGGGATGACCGCTTCTATTGCCGGAGAATCAGCAAATATGCTCTTCTACGCCCTCATTGCGGTTTCACTCGGCCTTATTGCAGCGAGTTATCTGGTGCGTGAGCGTCTGTTCAAGCAGCCATCATTGACAAGCGGAGAAGGGGCATCGGAAGCTCTCACCAATCGCTTCAAGATGATCTGTATTGTTTCTGGCGCAATTCTCGAAGCCATCGCGGTTCTCGGCGTGGTCTATTTTTTTCTCACTGCCCGCTTTCAGGAGGGGGCGATACTTATCCTGATTGCTGCCGGTGCGTATCAGATCATTCGCCCCAGACCGGGTGCAGTCGATCGCTTCATCGAATTACAGATCGAATCGTTCAACAAAGGTGAGCGACCTTCAGCTCTCACTTCACCGCAGTAAATCATTCACGCCCTCAAATCAAACAGGCGGACCGGCTTTCGCCGATCCGCCTGAGTCCTGTCTCTGAGCGGAGAATGACGAGGAGTCCCTCGTGTTAATGTGAGCTGAGCAGCACTGGCTGTTCAGGAACTCCATTCGGATTTCCCTTTGCCAGGAAATTGATCGACGAGCGAAGGAGCCCGACGGCATAGTCAGTATTGTGCACGCCAAGTGAACGGTCATCTTCCACAAAGAGGAAGTTGTACAATGCACCTGCAGAGTCAGCCGTAGAAATGACCCGGTTCTTCGGAACGCCAAGGGTATCCGCGAGATTACCGATCACGAGAAGATCATGCAGCGAATCGAGCAGGCCAGTGATTTCGGTTTCAACCCCTTCGATCGTTCCGTCCCAGTCATGATCTGCATCGGCAAGACGATTCAAAGCGGTAATCGGCGCCGAATTGTGGCAACCGGTGACATTACAGCCGGTGAGGTTCTGGAAATTACGTTCTTCGTTGCGCATGTTCCAGCTATGTCCGCCGATTGACTCATGGAAGGATGGACTCATATGGCAGGAAACGCATCCGTCTGTCACACCAGTAGCGTGCCAGGATCGGGTGTAGTTATACCCAGCATATTGATATGCATTCTGTCCGACGAACATATCTGACTGATTACCGTAGTGTGGTCCCCACGTGCCGGAAGGTTTCACTCCAGCAACAACAAACGTTGTCACATCACGACGGCTCATGTGGCAGGTTGCACAAAGGTTTCCTTTGCCCAAATCGACCGTGTAACCGTTCATCAGCTTCACGGTTTCAAGCTGCCGCAGCGTAAAATCTCCGTTGCTGTGAGGGGAATGGCAGGTAAAGCAGCCGATAGCGGTAAAGGCATCGCCAGTGATTGTCGTGCTGTCGACATAACCGATGTAGCCCTCGTTCGTATGGCAGCGTTCGCAGGACTGATAGCTGGCCTGATACAGACGATTCCGGTTCGTGTTTTCGCCGGAGCCGTGGAATGAATTTTCGAACTGATAACGCGCGTTGGTGACGGCGGTATTCAGGTCGCTGTGGCAGGTAAAGCAATCATCTGATGAATTGTCTGCCAATTCGACATCACCAGTGATCTCTCGGGTACAACTGGCCAAAGAAAACAAAATCGCAGCCAGGCCAAGCAGAGCAACTTGCCCGACTCGTATCCTTGTGCGCATTCCGGGGTTCATACGAACCCTCCTTTCTGGACTCTCAAAGAGTGTGTATGAGTTCATTTTTCTATCATGCTCATTCGTCTTCATCGTCTTCACCTTGCTTGCCTTCTACCAGGAAACCACGAGCGCCAACTCAATGACATTCAAAGTCGAGTAGTCGGTATAGAGTGTCGCTGGAATGTCACGTTGCGTGAAATTGTCGAAGTTGAAAGCTGAGTATTTTCCGTCAATGGCTACGCGTCTCGATATATCATAGCGGAGTCCGGCGGTCCCATTTGCGGTTTCTACATCAATATCACCAGTCGCGCGCTGATACAGTCCGCTCAACGTACCTCTAAGCTTTCCAAAAGATGCGGAAGTAAAGTCTCCAGCAACGAGATGCTCGTCGTAGTTGTATGTTCCTTCAGTCGACTGCTGATCGGCCATGCGATAAGCATAATTCGCGGAGAAGTTTCCGATTTTTGAAATAGAATAGGAGCCATCGGCACTTAGTTGATCAATATCATTGGTCGTGCCGAGATCATCATACGAGCGCGTTTCAATGCTATAGCGAACTCGTAATTGAAAAGGGTTTTTTCGATACTCGGCCTGAATGAAACCACGATCAAGACCACGGACGCCGTTGATGAGTGAACCCTCTTCCATCTCGCGGCTTTCTGTTCCCGCCGCGCCACGGATGGTGAGCTGATCAGTCAAGGCAATCCAGGCACTCCCGTTGAATCCGAAAGTTTCCAGGACCGTCGTGAGGTTGTCCCGATAACGATAGAGTCCGCCAACCTGTACGCCCCCTTTGCGCATCCAGTTTTTTGCGACAGAGATTGACTGGGTGATATTGTCGGTCGCCAGCAGGTCACCGGTTTTGCGGCTGCGGTCATAGACAAATGAATACTTGGCAGAGGCCCCATCTCGGCTGACCCAGCGGAGTCCACCCCAACCAGTGTTGGTCAGGAAAGAATCGGGAGTATTCTTGTACGCCTCGGTGTATTGCATGAATCCACCGTTGAGAAATACCTGCTTGATCCCCGGCATCGGGGCACGACCTGAGAGGCGAGAACGAGTCCCTTCACGATCACGGTTGTTATCACTTCGATCGTTGTAATTTCGAATTCTCATATCCCCTTCAAGAACGTAACCGTCTTTGTCATATCTCGCGCCAAATCGGGCAGTCTTCTGACCGAAATCGGAACTTGAGATGGAGATGGAATCGGTCGGGAAGATCGATGAAAGTATGACTCCATTCCGATCCTGTATTCCGTATGAGCCGAAGACTCGAAATGATTCAATCGGTTCCATCCAGAGATCGAACTGAGTCAGATGACGGCGTCCAAACTGATCCCCCGATGCGCTATACACTCGAGTGGTCTGGTCATTTCTGGCACTGACCGAAAAGTGATTCAGATGTCCGAAAGTGAAAGCAAGGTCACGACTATTGAGGGTCATGTTTCTGGCGTGTCCGGAAAATCTCCAAAGTGGATCGGAATACCTTATGCGATCAAATGAAAGGGAAAGCCCTTCATAGTACTGCTGCGCGGGCATGTACGATGCATTGCTGCCGTACGTGTCGAGGAGGACTCCACCGAGCCGAAACTCGCCGGAGGATTCTGCCGTCACGGTGTTGACAATTCCAAGAGTTGAAATCAAAAGACCGAGAACGAGTAATCGCTGGAGTAGCTGGGTTTTCATAGGTTCCTCAGTTCCTGACCTCGTGACAATAACAGGAGGCCGGTCCGCCACTTACTCGTGCGGCCATGTCCGATGAAATCAGATTGCGGAATTCATCAGAACCGTGTACGGCACTGTGGCAATCCATACAATCGGCTGTCAGCGCGACGCCGTTGTGGGCGGTGCGATGTCCGAGTGGAGTCACGTGACATTGCTGACACAACTGGTTTCCGGTTCGCGTGAGCATGGCGGTATTGCTGCTGCCGTGCGGTTCATGGCAGCCGATACAGGATTCACTTCCGATCGCAAAGCCAGTAACTCCGCCATGTTCATGTAAGAATGGCCCACTCTCTTCGGCGTGACAATTCATGCAACGATATGTGTCTGTGCCTGCTGCCGCCGCGTCACCACTTCCGGTAAAGCTGTGGCAGGAGATACAATTCATGCCGCCGCTGGTGAGCATATGGGTAGACCGATGCTGAAAATGAAGCTTGGTAGAGCTGTGGCATTTGCCGCAGAATTCCATATCGGGGTCTTTGGTCAACTGAGGGGTGCTGCTGTGAATGGTATGACAGTCACTGCAGGCGACGGCTGCGGTCAGATGCGGATCGAACCCGATATTATCAAGTTCGATATGGGCAAGGTGACATCTGCCGCAGTCGGCCTGCTGCATGGCTGGTGTCGCCTTCGCTGGAGAGGCAATACTACCGCCATAAGGATCGTCAACATGTTCCTGAGCCCCCTCACGATGACAGGAGAGGCAAGAGACTTTTGCGCGTTCATTGTCTGCAATCACGGCATGAGGTGAGCCGGTCATCTGAGTGACCTGGTCCGCATGGCAATCAAGGCAATCCGTTTGAAGTGTTAATTCTTCTTCGGTTGGAATCGTCGGGTCAGATTGCTGAGAGAGAAGTGAACCTGAGATTGTCCCGATCAGCACCAACAGCGCGAAGGGAAATGTGAGTGAGAGTATGCGAAGCTTTGAAGTTTTCATCTTGAGCATTGGCTCCTGTCACTCATTTGTATCGTCATGATGGATAAGAAATAGAGTGATAAAACTGAAAGTGCAATGTTTTTAATACTCTACAAGGTAGTCAAAGTTGTCACGACGGAAAGAAATTGCCAATCGTTCATTTGTGAAAAGAATCACAAGCCAATTCTTTACCATTGTTAGTGCATTTATAAATCTGTACTCCGGAGTATGGCATTATTCTTGGTAAATTTGACAGTCAATGTCTTGACAACTATCAGAAATTGTCGTCTCTATACCCTCGTTCTTTGTAGAATGCATGAAGACGTCATGAAAGGAAGAAGTAACATGAAACGAATTATTGCACAGGCCGGAGCGACCCTGGTTCTCATGGGAGTGTTTCTGACCGCGGCTATCGCCGAAGATGCCAAGAAACCTGCCCTTGATGGAAAGAGCATGTTTCTTGATCAGAAATGCGAAAGCTGTCACTCGATTTCTTCAATGAAGATCGAGAAAAAAGCTACTGCTGCAAAAGAGACTGCAGATGCCGCATCCAAGAAGAAGGAACCACCGGATCTCTCTGACGTTGGGAGCAAGGTCAAGGCCGAGTGGCTTGGACAATATCTCATGAAGACTGCTGACCTTGAAGGTGTCAAGCATATGAAGAAATTCAAAGGAAATGCAGACTCCCTCAAGGTCATGGTCGACTGGCTGATGACTTTGAAGACTGCCAGTAAGTAGTCGGCAGCGACCTGGTAGTGAAGGATGGCCAGAATGGCAGCCGAAACAATTATTCCAAAAAGGAGCGGAAATAGTATGAAACGAATTCTTGCCCTCACCGGGGTAGTCGTGGTGGTCGTGGGCGTTCTCTTTACTGCAGCAATAGCGGAAGAAGAAAAGAAAGCAGCCCTGGACGGGAAGACTCTTTTTCTTGAACAGAAGTGCGCAAACTGTCACGCAGTCGCGTCCATGAAGATCGAGAAGAAAGCTCCCGCCAAAGAGGGGGCTGAAAAGGCAGAGGCCGGGTCAAAGAAGAAAGAAGCCCCCGATCTTTCTGATCTCGGTAGCCGGGTCAAGGCCGACTGGCTGAGTCCCTATCTGATGAAGACTGCTGATCTCAAAGGCGTGAAGCATATAACCAAGTTCAAAGGGAATGCCGACTCGCTGAAGGTCATGGTCGACTGGCTGATGACACTGAAAACGGCCAGCAAATAACTGAGAATGAACCGAACGCTTGCCATTCGTGTGAGTGCAGCTACCGGTCGAAACGGAACTGCACCAGTGGCAGAAAGCAGATGATCTGATACTCAATGTCCGCCGCGGAGAGAAAAGACCGTGGCGGACATTTCTCTTACGATGAGTGAACCTCATCGGATGTGAACGCGCCGAGAGCTGTATGAATGACGGAGTAACTGACCGAATCAATTCGAAGTCGCACCAGTACCTGCGTGCGCTGCTTCCCGTTCTGGGATTGCTTACCGCACTTGTGCTGTTTTCCTCTCGCACGACATTGTCTGAAGATCCTCCTCCAACCAACGAAAGTTGTCTCGACTGCCACGAAGATTCCGAGCATGAAGCGAGCGGGCTTTACGCCTCCTTGCTCGACAGCTCAATTCACTCCGGATTTGATTGCATACAGTGTCATGTAACAATCACGGAAGTCCCGCACGAAGATGACCTCCCGCGAGCTGATTGTGGCCAATGCCACGAAGATGTCGCCGCCGACTACATTTCACATGGACGGGCGGCTTATCCCGATGATCCTGATATTCCCTCCTGTTCCGATTGTCACGGCCGACACAAGATTCTCTCCTCCAGCGACAGCGGTTCGCTCACGCACCATGCGGTACTGACCAGCACGTGCGGACACTGCCACCAGGACATTGATCTGGTGAAGAAACATGATATCAAGTTTGGAGCTGCCGTTGATGTTTTCCAGAGCTCGGTGCATGGACAGGCCCTCAGCGACGGGAGTGAAAAAGCACCGACGTGTACCGACTGTCACGGAGCAGACGGGAATTCGCATCGCATCCTGATGCCCGGGGATCCGGCCTCATCCATTAACCACTTCGCCATTCCGAAGACTTGCGGAAAGTGCCACACCGAAGAGGCCGAGGCCTACAATCGCGGTATTCATGGCGAACTCGTACAAAAAGGGGAGACCGGTTCACCCGTTTGTACCAATTGTCACGGTGAGCACGGCATTATTTCGCCGAAAGATCCACGCTCGCCGGTACATCCGATCCGCGTAGCCGAAGCCACCTGCACCCCGTGTCATGAATCAGCATCACTCAACGAAAAGTATGGGATCCCGACCGGTCGCCTTACAACCTGGGTGGACAGCTATCACGGTCTTAAGAGTGAAAAAGGGGATGTGGCGGTCGCCAACTGTGCCTCTTGTCATGGCACCCACATGATCTTGCCGCATACCGACACGCTTTCATCTATTCATGCCAACAATCTTCAAAAGACCTGCGGCGAATGCCATCCCGGAATCACCGCCACACTGGCAAGTACGACGGTACACGGAACTCCCGGTCTTTCCAGCACACCTATCGCTGGTATCGTTCAAAAAATTTACGTCGTCCTCATTGTACTGATTGTCGGGATGATGGTCTTCCACGGCGTCATCGATTTCAGACGTCAGATGAAGGCGATTCGCGGTGTGCCGCAGATGACCCGTATGACCACGCATGAGGTCCTCCAGCATTGGGGGCTGATGGTTACATTTATCGTACTCGTTATCACTGGATTTGCCCTTCGCTATTCCGACGCCTGGTGGTCGGTCCTTCTTTTTGGCAGAGAAGGGGGGCACCCGCTTCGCGGCACCATTCACCGTACCGCGGCCGTACTCTTTACTATCACGTCACTTTGGCACCTCTTCTATCTGTTCACCCCTCGCGGAAAGAAATTCGTCAAGGATATCTGGCTGAGTTGGGGGGATCTCAGAGACTTCATCAATATGATCCGCTACAATCTCGGCGCACCGATCGAACGTCCGCAATTTGGTAGATTCGGCTATGTCGAAAAAATGGAATACTGGGCACTGGTCTGGGGGACGATTGTCATGGTCGTCACCGGTATCCTGCTTTGGTTTGACAATTTCGTCATCCAGTTCCTGCCGAAGTCATTTCTGGATGTCGCGTTGGTAGTACATTTCTATGAAGCAATTCTCGCCTCACTCGCGATTCTGGTCTGGCATCTCTACTCGACCGTGTTCAATCCGCAGGTTTATCCAATGAATCCTGCCTGGTTGACAGGGAAGATGCCGGTTGCCATGTATCATCACGAGCATGGGAAAGATTCTGAATTGATCCATGACGAGGATCAGGTCACCACTGAATCAGAGAAGGAAGAAAAAACTCCGATGTCGAAGATTCAGATTGACCTTGCCGAATCATCGAAAGAACCGCGAGATTCGCAGCCGTAAGTTACGATTCGTAAACTTATATTTTTGCTGAAGAGGAGCAAGAAGTGAAAGATACTCTCCTGCCACGGGCGAGCTACAATCCGATCACGATACTGGGGGCGGCGATTGCCATTGTCGCTGGTGTCACGGGTGGAACACTCTTGCTGGTCGGCTTTTTTGAACACAACACCAATCCCTACTTCGGAATTTTCCTGTATGGCGTCGTGCCGACATTCCTGGTCCTTGGTCTAATTCTTATTCCGCTTGGCATGTGGCGGGAATGGAATCGAATCAAGAAAGGAATCGAACGTACCGAACCAGTCTGGCCGAAGATTGATCTCAACGTCCCCCGCCATCGCCGCTCAGTCGTGATTTTCGTGCTTGCAACTTCAGTTTTTGTCGTGATGAGTGCAGTCGGAAGTTACAAGGCATATCATTTCAGTGAGTCAGTAGAATTCTGCGGCACAACCTGTCACGAAGTTATGAAACCGGAGTACGTCGCTTATCAGCACTCCGCTCATGCCCGCGTCGCCTGCGCAGAATGTCATATCGGGAGCGGGGCCGACTGGTGGGCGAAATCGAAAATCTCCGGTGCCTATCAGGTCTACTCAGTCATTGCAAACAAATACTCCCGTCCAATCGAAACACCACTTCGAGAACTTCGACCGGCGCAGGAGACCTGCGAACAGTGTCATTGGCCGCAGAAATTTTTCGGCGGACAGCAGAAGGTCTTCAATCACTATATGTATGACTCAGCCAACACCCACTGGCCGATCAATCTTCTGATCAAGACCGGCGGCGGTGATCCGAAAACCGGACAATCTTCCGGCATCCACTGGCATATGAATATCGGTGTGAAAGTCGAATACATTGCACGCGATCATGATCGTGAGGATATCCCGTGGGTGAAGATCACCGACAAGGAGACTGGCCGCGTAACAGTCTACACCAACAATGACGGCGACACCCTCAACGCGCAGCAATTCGATTCATTACCGAAGCGAACGATGGACTGCATGGACTGCCATAATCGTCCCAGCCATGTCTATCCAACTCCGGATGAGACAGTCGATTTGGGAATTCTGGTCGGCGGCGTTAATCGCTCTCTACCGGATATCAAGCGTGTATCAGTTGAAGCGATGACTGCGACCTATGCGACCGAACCAGAAGCGATGACCGGAATCGCCAACTACATTGGTTCCTACTACGAGAAGAATTATCCGGCGGTGTACCTCTCACAAAGACTCGAGATCGACAAGGCAATTCAGTCAGTTCAGGCCGGTTTTTCGCGCTCGATTTTCCCCGAGATGAAAGTGAATTGGGCGGCCTATCCGAGTAATCTCGGGCATTACAGTACCATCGGATGCATGCGCTGCCATAACGGGAAACTCGTCTCTGCCGACCAAAAGCCGATCACCACCGACTGCAATGCCTGCCATACTATTCTCTCGCAAGGGACCGGCGAACGGATGGCATCTTCGCATGGGGCAGAAGGGCTTCGCTTCGATCATCCCGTCGATATCGCGGATGCCTGGGAAGATACGCCTTGCTCGGAATGCCACAGCGGCGTACAGCCTTAGTGGACATTTCGGACAAGTAAGTCAGAACTCTGTTGATCTTGTACTCTTGAAAATCTCCAGCATTCGCAGGAATGCTGGAGTCGCGGCTGAGGAAAGACTCACGGGAGCGTTGAATCATGTTTGCTTCGATTGTATGTACGTAAAATGATTCTGCGGAGTGCCCTGAACATATTCTGAGGAGCATTTCGAATCTTCGAACCACAGAGGTTTCGATTCTTCGGACATTTTTCGAATTTGATTGACTGAATAGTCGTGATTCGAGGCTGTCAAACTGCCGGAAAACGGGCACTTTACAAGTGACGGGGAATTCCTACTTTCCCGCTTCGCCAGCTGTTATGGCTGGCATTGCTGATCCTTTGGATTGGCAATCGACCTTGTGCCGGAGAGGTGGCTGAGCGGTCGAAAGCGGCGGTCTCGAAAACCGTTAAACTGAAAGGTTTCTAGGGTTCGAATCCCTACCTCTCCGCCAGAATATTTGCAATGAGTGTAACTCACTTTCCGTTGGCAGCAGACTAAATTGCGGCCGTGTTTGAAAGCAGACGGTTCAAAACGGGATTGACTCAGAAATCCTTTTTTGCGAACAAGCGCGAGCCGAACCAGAGCGGAGCAAAGATCCATAGGAGAAGTCCGGCAGCGCCGCAGAGAATTCCTACTGGTGTGCCGAAAACCTGTCGGAAGACTGCACCAGTGTACCCCATCAGTGCCGCCCAGTCTGTTTCGATCAACAAGATGACTCTGGCCAGGTCAATTGGATTGAGAAGCGATGCAAACAGTAACGGGTATTCAAGCGGATAATCGGAGAAGACCATCGTCCCGGCGAGAATTAATCCGTCGTAGATGAGAGCAGAGAGAAGCCAAAATCCAAGCGTAGCCGCCAGTCCCTTCCCACGGTCATCGAAACGGATTGCGATGTAAAACGAAATAGATAAGTAGATAATTGCGAGCACTGTTCCAATCGCTGCAAGGTAGAGAAGGGAACGAAGAGACTCGCTGCTGGTGGCTCCATACGCAATATGAGGTACTACAAGTCCGATCAGATAGCCGATGGTCAGGGCAATTCCAAGCCCGATCAGCATGCCTCCATACACAACAGACCGACGAATAGGTTGGGTGAGCATAAGTTCAATAAACTCACGGGAATTGTAAAAGTACATCACTCCAAACAGAGAACTTAACAGTGGGATGAGATAGACCCCAGTACTCAGAAGCCCAACACTTACTTTTGCGCTCGTCCCCTGAAGCTGAAAGAATCCGACAGTGAGTATGAGCAAGAAGCCAGAGTAGAGAAAGAACCATCGATTACGCAACAGATCTCGAATGGTGTAGAATGTTATGTATTGCCACATGGATTACGCAGCCACCTGTAATATCTGAGCAACCGCACGCTCCAGTTGCGGCTCTTCAGTTTTCATTTTGAGCTCACGAATTGAGCCCTTGTATCTTACCTCCCCTTCAACAAGAAGTAACAAGTCGTCAGCGAGTTCATCAAGATCACTCATGATGTGAGTCGAAATAATAATAGTCCGTCCTGCTTTGTGTAATTCGTGCAGGTAACTCTTGAGCCGCATGTTTGCAACCGGATCGAGTCCAGCTGAGGGCTCATCAAGCACCAGCACCTCAGGGTCGAACATGCCTGCAATGACAATACTCAGTTTTTGGCGGGTTCCGCCTGACATGGCTCGAGTTCTCTTGCCAAGTTCTGACTTTAGTCCAAGCAGATCAATCAACTCGTCTTTTCGGATTGGTTCCGCCATCCGCATCTTCCATACCATGTTGATGATGTCATGCCCGGTCAAATCCTGAGGATACTTCGCCAATTGAGGAACATAACCAAGACTTTTTCGGTATTGCCCATCTTCGTGGATTGCCACACCGCCAAGGGATATCTGCCCAGAAGTTCTCTTCACCAATCCAAGCAGACACTTTATCAATGTAGACTTGCCAGATCCATTTGGACCGATCACGCCCGTAGTGTGTCCTGACTCAAATTTGTAATCAACTCTTCTCAGTGCAAAGAGTGATTCATACTGTTTTGATAGATTATCAACCGTGATCATAAATTTGGCTTCATCCTCGGCAATTCGTCGACCAGTGAGACCGGAGTAAGAGAGGGAATCATTCGTTCTGCAAGATCGAGGGCATCAATAAAGAGACTGTGAGTCAACACCATCGCTGCGGGCTCTGATTCCACCATGATTGAATAGAGACTGACCGGACGGAACGACTGGTCGCCAAAACCATTCCGGTCAAGATCGAAGCCAGAATACTCGCTCCAGTAGTTTTCCCGAAACGAGCTTCCGCTGTAGCGGCTATTTGTTGCGATAAGAAATGAATTGTCCATAAAGTCATTGGCGACTATCTGATTCTGAGTACAATTGGCCATGATGTTCATTGCCCAGCCATTGTTCTGAATGCGATTTCCCTGGATCATGGCGCGGTCTGTTCCCTCCATCCAGATGCCGACCGTATTGCCATGTATCGTATTTCCGATTACGCGGCAGTCTTTGATATCCTTGAGCAGGAGACCATACGCAGCTCCACCCCAACTATTTGAAAATGTATTCCCGCTCATGTGTACTTGCCTCGTAAACATGACTGCAACACCCGAACCGTTCGCATCGAAGGTATTTGCGGTATAGGTCGAACTGTCGGAGTACATAAAGTGAAGTCCGTATCGCAGGTTGCGATTGCTCTGATTGTCTGATATGGTGCAGTGCTTTGCAAACTCAAAGTAAATGCCGTCACGATGTCCAGATACCAGGTTGTTCCTGATTACAATTTCTCTGCTTGACCATAAGTGTATACCATTTCCTGCTCTGGACAACTCGCGCTCAACTCCAGTCATGATATTGCTGTCAATTACGCATTGTGATGAAGAGGAGACGTAGACACCAAAGTAGTTACTGTCACATCGATTTCCGACAACTTGTATGTTTTGTGAAGAGTCGATCAGAATCGCCGCATTCTCGCGTAAGTGGTTCAGCGGTGCACCAATCAGATGGAGTCCTCGAATCGACACATTCGTTGCACGGACTCTCAAGATATTCCCATCTCCAACAGATCGTATGACCGGCCAGCCTGACCCAATTAGAGTAATTGCCTTTGTGATCGTGAGATTTGATGCAAAGTAGGTTCCGTGACTCAGTAGAATTGTATCCCCGTCGGCGGCATTCTCAATCGACGAACGAAGTGCATGGTTTCCCATTTGCGGTCCGACATGAATCGTTGCAGCATGTGATCGACCTGTCGAAAGCACTGCCAGAGCCGAAAAGAAGAGAACGAGTAGCAGCTGCGGGGAGATTACTATCATGCTATTCCCCGACAGCCAGACCCGTTTTCGGAAGATTCCAACTCTCAGCCACATAGTTGACGGCCTCGATTGTAGTTAATCTATGCCCGCCGACTCTCTGGATGAGTGAATCGGCTGCCGCTGGATCTGCGACGGCTGCAAGACTCAATCCCATTGGGCTTCGCTGATGCTGTGTATAGACGAGAATTGAACTCTCAATCGGAATACATGTATTCGGCAGGTGAAAGTCTGTCACCCATTTCTTGTGAACTGAGGAGGGCTCGACCTTCCCTGAGACTTCTGATGCAATCATGCACTCAATGGAGTCAAACTTGAGATACTTTCCCTTCTTTGTTCTCAACTGCGTACCAAATGCCGGATCAGCTATACTCATTGCGCAGTAGGCACACTGATCGACACCATACTGAATTTGGGAAGGACCTGCATCCTGGCATCCGTAGCTCAGAGCTGCTGCACCAATACATACAATGAGGGGAAGTACTTTTGCGCCAATTTCACGAACCCTCTGTCTGGTTCGCTTGAATTCAAGAAAGGCAGCGATAAGACCAAGCCCAAGAGATGCCATAACTGTCCAACCTCCAATGCCGGGCCAGGAGATCGCTTCAAAATTGAGCATCTTTCGAGTTCCGAAGATTGGTGGTTGATAGATCATGCCGGGTACTTTGATGATTGCGCGTTCGTTGTCGAGGTTGTGGCCGTAGTCATACGTCCACATCCAGAAATCGACCAGCCCGATTACGGCAATCAAAATGAACAATCCCAACCAGATCATCAGTAAGGATCGCTTGCCGATGATCGCCGCAGCCAATCCAAGAAGTAGCAAGCCACGCATAATCCATGGCATGATGGCAAGTTCCGGAATTGATGCTGGTTCTATCGCTTTCATACCGATGTAGTGATTGAGATTGTTGATTTTTCTCAAGTCTCCTTCATGGTAGCCGCCGATTTCATTGATCCAGATGCGCAACCCCAGCCCTTCAGGGTACTGGGGTGCTTTCAAATCAATGTGCCAGAGCGGATAGAAGTAGCAGACCGAGAGCGACAATGCCGCAATCGCAATCAGCAGACGAGAGCAGAGAGTAATTCCTCCCGGCCTGACTGACCCGAGGCATATCCTCGGGATCAGTCGAGTGGCAATCGACAATTGCGAAGTGGGCACAATCGACTCTGACAACGGCACATTCATTGTTAACTCTTTGATACTCTCACCCAGCCGGACATTTCCTGGTGTAGTGCAGAACAGAAGTCGGTGCAATAAAATGGGAACACACCGGGCTGCTTCGGCTCCCAGACTAAAGTGCGAGTATCTCCGGGCATAATTAGAAGTTCTGAGTTGTTTGCCCCAAGTACGCTGAAACCATGCGGCACGTCCCAATCCTGCTCAAGGTTTGTTACGTGAAAATACACGCGATCACCGACTTTGATACCTTCGACATTGTCAGGGGCAAAGTGCGAGCGAATTGAACCGACATAGACATGTACATCAGATCCCTTCCGTTCAACGCGTACTTCTGCCTCAGACTTAATGGCGTGAGGATTTTTATTGTCCTGGAGTGGAAAATACTGAATCGAGCGGTCCTTTATCAGGCTGGCGAGGCAAGCCTGAGCATAGTGCGGCTCTCCGATAGTAGGGAAATCAAGGAGCAGCTTCATCCGATCACCGCTGATATCGTACAACTGAGCCGACTGTGTCAATTCAGGACCAGTTGGGAGGTAGCGATCTTTGGTAATCTTATTAAGCGCGACAACATACTTCCCGATTGGTTCGCGTGTGTCACCGCCCGGAATCATCAGGTGTCCGATTGAATAGTAAGCCGGAATGCGATCAACAACCTCCCATGTTCCGAGCTTCCACTTTACGATCTCTGATGAGAGAAACATTGAAGTGTAACCAAAGCCCTTGCCGTCAAATTCTGTGTGCAACGGTCCAAGCCCTGGTTCCTTTACTTCTCCGGCTATGGTAGCGTCGTATTTCAGAACTGGAATGCCGTTGAAGTCCCCTTCGAATGCTTTATCAGCAATTGCTTTTTGCATTTTTGAAAATGAGTGTACTGGAATGACTGCCGCGAGTTTGCCACTGGCAACGATGTATTCACCAGAGGGGTCGACATCACATCCATGCGGTGACTTTGGTGTCGGCATGAAGTAGACAAGACCCGGATGTTCTGATGCGATGAGCATTTTCACCGTCGAAATGGTCTCGGATTGAGCAATTCGAGCCTCATCAACGTGGTTGTGTCTGTAGTTGGTTGGCCATTCCTGTGCCTTACCTTCCGCAACCAACTGCTCTGCCAGCTTCCAGTTTACAGCAGCAATGAAGTCTTTGTCATTCTTCGAGGCATTGACCTCTAACTGTGTATTCGCCTGTTCTGTATTGTAGGAACTGAAGAATGACCAGCCATGAGACGGCCCTTTGCCAGCGCGAGAGAGGTCATATTGAACCCCCGGCACGAGCAGCTGAAACGCTATCTTCATGTGTCCCGTCGCAGAGTCGACCTTGATGAACGATATCGTTCCCTTGAAGTTTTCCTTGTAGCTCGAAATTGGAACATCGGCCTGCGGAATCGGAACGCTGAATCGTGTGGAGGCGACTACATACTCAGTGTTTTCCGTGAGGTATGGAGATCCGTGATTTCCACCTGAATTCGGTATTTCGATGATCTCTTCGGTTTCAAAGGTACGCAGATCAACACGGGCTAGTCGCGGCGTGTTGTTCCCATTGATGAAGAGCCAGCGTCCATCATGCTTGCCTCCGGTCACAGATAACTGTGGGTGGTGGGCATCATCCCACGGGACAAAACCATGGGACGTCATAAACATCTGCTTTGTCTCTTCTGAGTAACCGTATCCTTTTTCAGGATCCTGGCTGAAAACCGGTATTACTCGAAAAAGACGACCGGATGGAAGCCCATACACGGACACTTGCCCGCTGAATCCACCGGACATGAAGGCGTAGATTTCGTCATGCGTTCCGGGTGCTACATAGACCTTTTGTGGAGCGTCCCCAACACCACCAACTTCGGTCTTCTGTGAGCTGCATCCAATGAGTGAGGAAACGAAGAGTACAAGTAGCGTGATGCAGTACTTGCTCGTTTGAGACTGTCTTTGCTTTTTCGATCTGTTCTTCATAGAACCCTCCAATAGTTACTTTGGGCTATTTGTTGTGGTTGTAGTGGTGGCAGCAGTTGTAGTTGTTGCGGCAGGCGGAGCGTATCCGGGCTGTTGTTCAAGCGGTACGACTGGTTTTGCCGCTTCTGACTTGAGAAAGTCAAGAATTACAAATGCTTCATTCTCATCATGTACTTGTTTTGCCATGAACTGGGCATATTTCGCGAGCAGTCGCTTGCCGTCCGGGTGAAGCTTACCCATCTGCTCAGGATTCAGCATTTGATTGAGGATGTAGGCCTCGGTACGTCTCTTCGTGACATCGCGCAGAGCCGGACCGGTTTTGTCGCCGTCAAGCTGATGACAAGTGGCGCACTTGGTGATAAACATCGCTCTTCCTTCAACTGCCTTACTGCCATCAGACCTTGGGATGAATGTCGACTGGGAGAATGGACCAATGCCATTCGTATTCTCCCAGGCAGAGAGCTTTCCCTGAGCCCAACGTGCCTGCCTTTCGGCCTCTGTTTCAGCTTTCTGACTACAGCCATTTGCAATGAGCGCGAGCGTCAGGGCAATGGTTACAAAAGAAATTCGATTCTTCAGCACGGTGCTGTTCCCTTTCTTGAATTATCTGATTTCTGATACTTTGCCTTGTAATAGCCGATAAAGGAGTCCAATATCCGAAATAGAGGCAGCCGCTCACAGATTATTGTGGGCTTTGATGTCTTCATTTGGATGCACTCCGAAGTCTTTTTCTCGACAGACCTTCGGCGAGGTCCGCAAGAGACGTTTCTGAAAAAAGGCGCTGCAGGTCGCTCTTTCGTTTGCTCCAGGCATCGTGCAACGGGCAGGGGTCGGTGCTCGTGCACTCAGGGAGGCCAAGCGCACACTCCGTAAAGAGCGCGTCTCCGTCTATGGCGCCTATGACATCAATGAGCCGGATACTTCGAGAAGACCTCGCCAAACCGACCCCTCCGTTAGGACCACGAAATGATGTTACAATTCCAGCTTCACTCAATTCCTGCATGATTTTGGTAAGGAAGTGAAAGGAGAGATCGAGCTCTTCGGCTAATTCCCGAATAGGGACAAATTCGCGTTTCTCATCCTTGGCGGAGAGGAGCAGCGACGCCCGTATTGCGTATGCACAGCCTTTTGAAAAGAGCATTTCTTATTCCTTTTTTGCTATTAACGGATATCGGAGTCCGTTATCTGCTATTAGAGATATCGACATAGAACGCAGATGTCAATAGGAAAAAGTTGAAGTTCCAACCCGAAAAGTTCGTCTCCCACCAGCGTCTGGTAATTGGAATCACCCCGTTAGACCTAACTGTATGCCAAACAACATGTTGTCAGAGCCAAGGGGAGCAACGGCGAGTGGTATAGTGATTGAGAGCCAGGAGACGCGGAGGGCTAGACGGGCGGTATGGAGGGTGGGGGAGTCACATTTCGTGCAGTTATTTCCCAAACCTCTTGCGACTCATACCCACGAATGATGTATATTCACAGTAACAGAACATTGGTTACACCACAGAGGACACGGGGGTTTTCATCGTGCCGTCGATCAAGTTTACTAAATCGCTCTCCGACTCAACTCAACCTACTAAGAAGACTAGGCTGCGAATCCACGGTCGCCTGATTGCGATGATGTTTTGGTGTGTGGTGGTTTTCTCCCATGCTGTCTCAGCAACAGACCCGCTGTTTGGGCCAAGTCAAGTGTATCAATGCGGAGACTCCCCAAGATCAGTGATTGCTGCAGACCTCAATGGCGATGGTCACCAAGATCTAGCAGTCACAAATGCTTTCTCCAATGATGTTTCAATCCTCCTCAACGACGGTGAAGGCACATTCTTAACTGCCGTAAACTATCAAGTTGGGATGTACCCTTACGCTGTTATTGCGGCAGATTTTAATTCTGATGGAGACAAAGACTTGGCGATTCCAAATTGGAATTCAAACAACTTAACTATTTTGTACAATAGTGGTAGCGGAGCATTCGATAGTTCCATTTCCCTTGGAGGCGGCAATGGGGCTAGTTCAGTTGTAGCTGCTGACTTCGACTCCGATAGTAGGATAGATGTTGCGGTGACATATGAGGCATCGAATTGGGTTCATGTTTATAGAAATAATGGTAATGGCAGCTTTTCCTCAACCGGAGTATACCCCGTTGGTGATTTTCCTGGATCAATTGCTACATCGGACTTAAACGGTGATGGCAAGCATGATCTTGTGGTAGCTACTCCAGGATCAAACTCAATTTCAATCCTGTTAAATACTGGGAATGGCATGTTTGCTAGTTCTGTTAACTACTCTGGCCTAGTAGGACCTGGGTCAGTTTGTGTTTCTGATTGCAATGGTGACGGTTGGCAAGATGTATTGGTAGCAAATTCGAATAGAATTTCTAGATACCTGAATAATGGTAATGGTACCTTTGGGTCGCTTGCGCATTACACTGGAGTCAATGGGCCTTCTTCTCTCATTTTGAACGATTTCGATCTAGACGGGGACAATGATTTGACGGTCGCCAATCACAACTCAAACAACATCTCTTTATTTCGGAATGCCGGTGATTGTAGTTTTAGTTACTATCGTAGTTATTCTGTAGGTACTGAACCGTATTCTGTCTATTCTTCTGATTTTAATAGCGACAATATTCTGGACCTAGTTGTTGCCAATTCTGGATCAGACAACGTAACGGTATACATGAGTCTTGAAACCTGCCTTCCACCGCTAATTGTCTCCAAGTCTTCTGATACTGCACTCTATGATTCCGATTACAGATATCGCGGAGAGATTGTTGGAGGTACTGCTGAGAACACTTCATTGCAGTTTTTAAACATTCCATCGTGGCTACAGGCTTCGGGGGATTCCTTAGCAGGATTTGTACTTGGAACAGTAGTAGATACTTCTTTTGACATGATAGCAACCAATCTTTGTGGCGCAGATACAATTCACGTAGTCGTTGATTTTGTCCGCACTACTCCCGGAGCTGATTCGCTGAAAGTTGAGTCGGTTTCCTCGAATCTTCATGTCACAGATCACTTACCACTCTTTGCATGGGATTTTTCCCCTTACGACGGTGGCAGCCCCCAATCCCAATTCGAAATCGCTGTTGGCACTGACAACAACTGGGCGTTTGCTGAGAAGTGGAATCCGGCGCCGTTTGCGTCGGCTGATACATTCGTCGTTTACGATGGCAGCACGCTCGTCGATGGCGCGACATACTATGTTCGTCTGCGAGTCAACAATGGGATCGCGTGGTCGCCGTGGTTTGAATCATCATTTCGGATGAACAGCGTGCCGACCACCCCTGTGCCGATCAACCCGATAAATGATGCAGCAGTGGGGAACCTCCCATACTTGTACTGTCTCAATGCCATAGATGCAGAGAATGACACGCGAACCTATCAGTTTGAGGTCTACGCCGATAGTGCACTCACGATACTCGAATGGCAGGGGACAAACACCGAACAGCCGACGGATACATCATTTGGTCAGGTGGGGGCGGCTCTGACGGAGAATGCGCGATTCTGGTGGCGTGTGCGTTCGTATGACGGGTTCGAATATTCACCATGGTCGCCTGCCAACAGATTCCGCATGAATGCGCAGCAGCAATCGCCTAGTGCATTTGGGTTGGTCTATCCGGCGGATGAAGAGACGATCTTTGATATGCTGCCGACGATGAGTTGGACGGCGTCGACAGATCCTGATCCGTCTGATTTCGTGCGCTACAAGATGGAAATATCACTCACGCCGAGTTTCAGCTTTGTGCTGGTGAAGGACTCGCTTACAACAAATTCATACGCACTGACTGATTCACTCTTTTTCGGTACGCATTACTACTGGCGAGTAACGGCGCGGGATGCTACAGGGCTGACGGTTGCGTCGATTCCATCCAGCGGCGATTTCTGGACATGGGAGTTGGGGGATGTTGATTACTCACATTCGACTGATATCGGCGATTTGACGATGCTCGTCGATCATCTGTTTATCAGCTTTGATCCGATTCTGCCGCTCAAGTTGGCTGACCTGAATGGGGACTGCAGCGTAGATATTGGTGATTTGACGGTACTTGTCGATCATCTGTTTATTTCATTCGCACCGCTGGTGCCGGGGTGTGAGTGAAGGGGGAGCAGGGTGTCCAGCGGACAGTTTGGGTTTTTTTGTTACAGAAGATTTATTGAAGCAGGAACCCTGATCTGGAGATTAGGGACACCCGTCCTCATCACTAACTTCACACCCTAAAGGGTGTGCCACCTAACTGTTTGTCCATGTCGCTTTCGCTACTAACGAATCGCATTGTATTTTCCTCTTGACCTGCAAACCCGCCACACTACATTACTTAGTCTCATGTGCGGAATCCTCCCGCTCTCCACGACCTCGAGGATGACAGTTATCCTCGACTTCGACTCAATATTTCTTTCCGCACTCTGACATCCTTTGAAAATTGATGGCAGTAAGGTTCTCTTTTTTTGAATGAAAAAAGGGAGTCGAGATTCAATTGGAATACAGGAGGAAATATGAGAGCGATTCGATGGTCTGCGGTCATGCTGTGTTTTGTGCTGTTTGCGTCAGTGATTCATGCGCAACCGTCGGTACCCTGTTCACCATGTGCCGCAGCAGACAATGGATTTGGAACGGCCAATTTCCCAGCTCCCTGTTCATATACGCCGTGCTGCGGTCAAACCATGCAAATCGTCAATGGTCTTCCGTTTGGATCGACAATCGAGATTCATGCATCACTTGAAAACTTTTCAGGAATAGTCAGTGTTCCCGGTGGTCCACTGTTGGGAGAGACCGTCACCGCCAATGCTCAGCTCAAGATGAATTTGAACGGCACCGGAGCACTCGTCGGTTTTTCACGCAATATAGTCATGCCGGTTCAAGTGCAGTTCCAAAACGCTCCCCGGACTGCATTTGAGATCGTTCAGCCATTTGACGGCTACCTTGATGAACATTTCGGACAAATTTTTGGTGACCCCGATTTCGATCTGCTTCGAATCGTCGCAGGTACCAATTTTGGTATGCCAAGCCCGGGACATACTACTTTTTCGCAACAAACCCCAGGATGGTCATCTGAGAGCTTTTTTGATATAGAGTACAGAATTGATTTTGTCGGTGCGCCCGGTGGATCACTTGCAGGGATGTCCGGTTCGACGAATCGCAACATCAGATTTTATCAAGGCTGTCCGCGCTGGGTACCGGGGGATAGCCATAAGATGCATTTTGCCCAGCATCCCGACGAAACCGGCTGGGATGTTTCGGCAACGTGGCCACGTCGACTTAGCGACGACTGGAGTTGCTCTGAGACTGGTCCGGTGAAAGACCTCCATTTCTGGGGCTCTTTCATCAACGGACAGGCTGAAAAGATCGATCGATTCTATCTGGAGATTTATACGGATGTTCCAGCCGGGTTTGATCTTCCCTACAGCCACCCCGGAACACTTTTGTGGGCTGATACCGTAACTGACTATGTCATGACGCCTATCACTCCGGGATTATTTGAGGGCTGGTACGACCCATATTTTCCGTTTTTCGTCTTTGCGAACCACAACGAATATTGGCAGTACGATGTGTTACTCAAGCCACCGAAGTGGTTCAATCAGACTTTCGGCACAATCTATTGGCTTAGTATTTCGGCACAGCTTGCCGACACATCGGCTGGCCAGCGTTGGGGTTGGAAATCGACGCAGAATCATTTCAATGATGATGCTGTCTACCGTACGCTGACTCCGGCAGCTATCTGTATTGCTCCAGACAACGGATTCGGGACAGCCACGCAAGTAGCCACCTGTCCCTTTGACAATAATGATCTCTTTTACATTTCAAGCGGATTGCCACCTGCCACCACGATTGAATGCAACGCGATCATGCATTCGATTAGTGGTGTGGTAGAAACTCCGGGGGGCGGACTCGGCGGCACGCAATCGCAATTCAACTCCCAACTTCAACTCAGAATGAATGGTACGGGCGCCTTCTTGGGGTATGCCCGCATCGTCAATATTCCGCTACCTCTCAATACGGTCCATACCGCTCCACGTGTACCATTTGCGTCACCGCAAATATTTCCCACTGACTATTTTGAAATGCAGGGTCAAATTGTGGGTGATCCTGATTTTGATCTGCTGCGAATTACCGCAGGGACTACTTTTGGTATGCCTAGCCCGGGTCAAACTAATCTTACTCAAGTCGGTCCCCAGTGGGGTGTCGGAAGTTTCTTCGACATTTCCTACCGAATCGATTTTGTGGGTAATCCCGGCGGTCCATTCGCAGGAATGTCCGGATCAACCACGGGCATAGCACGGATACGACAGGGGACGCCATTCATTCCTTCAGTACCTTGGATTGAAATGTATGAACCACCGGCTTTCACGCAGTCGCTTGATCTGTCGTTTGTCATTACTGGAAGTAGCACTAGCTGTTGTATTGGTACGCGGGGGAATATCGATTGCGATGTATTGCATAGCGTCGATATCGCCGATCTGACAGTACTGGTCGATCACCTCTTTATCAGCTTTCCGCCGCTCTGCTGCCCTGATGAAGCAGACGTGCTTGTTGACAGTAGCATCGACATTGCTGACCTGACTGTTCTTGTAGATCACTTGTTCATTTCATTTGCGCCTCTGCCGGCTTGCATCTGAAATGTGACTTCTAAACAAGTCTTGAGCACTTTAGACAGATAAGAAGTTCGGGCGGATTTGAACAGGAATCCGTCCGATTTATTTCCATTACTACCGTTCAGCTCTTAATTCTTCGAGCAATTCAGCATCCAGCGAGTGCCGATTTTATCAAGCACCACTCCAATAGAACTCATATCTCCAACACTTGTTACATGAAACCGAAACGAAAAAAGAGGGCTGCCACATCAAGTGTGGCAGCCCCGACTTCGAAAGCTACTCAGCCATTAAGGACAAGGTAGCAGTGGTGTGAATGATATGAACAAGTGATCGACGAGAACGGTCAGATCGCCGATATCAATGCTCACCAGAAGATCACCGTCGACATTTGCTTCGTTGTTGCAGCACAAAGGCGCAAACGAAATGAACAAGTGGTCAACGAGAACTGTCAAATCAGCGATATCAACTGATTGCGCAAGATCGCAGTCAACATTGCCAACGACTGGACCGACACAGCAACTCGGAAGCGAGCATGCTGGCACTAGTGGAATCCAGTTGTCTCCGCATTGACCGAGATTGTTCTGTACAATCTGCAAATCCGTTGTATCAACAATACCATCATGGTTCACATCTGACGAAGGGACTGAATCGGCAGCAAGACCGCCCTCTCCCTGATCGGCAGTCACTTGCAGGAGATCAGTCAAGCCAACACAATTGTCATCGTCGATGTCTCCGATCACGAGAGGTAAAGTTGGCAAGGTCTGACCGTCGGTAGGAGCAAATACTTGGTACTGCGCTAATGCGCCCGGCACTTTAAACCAGACTGCCATCTGAGCTGATGACAAGTGGGGCATCAAGTCTATATCAAAACGCGACATTGAGGATAGATTCTGCATAGAAGTATCGACAGGGCAAGACTGATCAGACTGGGTGACGACCATGACTCCATTTATCGTCGATTGCTCCCACTCGATCTGAGGAGCGGAAAGCTGCACACGCGCATGAGGAGACATTGCTGTTGCAACCATTTCGCTATGTTGCGCAAAACGGTTGAATAGTCCCCATCTAAACGCATCCTGTTGATCCTGCGTCAGGAGCCCTGCCGCGACAGCACTACCAGATACCTGAAACCCTTGTGCGATGAGCGCTAGATCTTGTGATGCGTGCACAAATCGCGGCGATAACCCCGCAAGAGAGTTGATTTGAGACGACAACCCCATGAACGCGTTCGAAAGGTTGAAGTAAGAGGGTGGCGGCGCTGGATTTCCAGCAAGCCCCTGTAGGGAGAGGGCATTGAGCTCGATCTCTATCCCGTTGAGGGCACCGATCATTGGAGGTAACTGCGGAATTGGACTTACCAATTGCAGTTGCTGCATTTCAAGGCGCAATTCTGTAACTTCCATTCGAGCCGAATCCCAACAGGGGGCATTTGCCATCAAGTGGTCGGAAAGTGTCATCAGGGCTGGTGTAGTATCGCTGGTGACTACCAATTGGTGGAAGATATCGAAGAATGACTCGATGAAATCGTGTCCTTGCTGCCAAGACTTGCCTGTGTCATCGGTGCGGACAACTTGCAACTCTTCATCCCATGGGGCATACGGGGGGCGTGCGAGTTGTTGAATTTCCGGAGGAGGACCCTGAATAATTGAGTCAGGCGGTGGGGGTACTGTTCTGAAAATCCACCCATAGAACGGTCCCTTCATTCCACCTTTTCTCCATACTGAGTCCAAAGGAATCCACGGACCGGTCTCAAAGAAACGCGAAATTCTGTTCGGGAATGGACAGTAATATGCGCGGTAGTAAATCTGTCGATTGGGGATACAACACCACCTCGCCCAGCAGAATGGCCGAATGACTCCCGGCGGAAACCACTTGGTGCAAATGACTGGGCCTTTCGGTACACACCGAGTGCGAATTTTGATCGCACCAAACGGCCCTGGAGGAGGCATGACGATGAGACCAATGCCGAATGTCTGACACCCGACAACAGAGCCCGAAACTGTCCAGCAAATGGAATCCAAAACGAGAGGACCATTTGGGCTTGCGACAACGAGAGAGACAGATGTCCCATTCATCACACAGGAGATTCCCCAATCAATATCAACCTGATTGCTGACAACTGGTGGGTTAGTCGTGACAACAGGAACAGGGCATCCTGGAGCGATGACTGTGAGTGGTGCGACGAAGAGCACACCACCTCCACCAGAAAAGTACAAGTGGACATCACTCGCAGTAACTCCGGAGAGGTTGTCCACTGTCACATAGACAGTGTCCGCCTTCGCTGATATTACTAATGAAATCAAGAGGGGAAGAGTGAGTTTAAGGAACTTTGGACGCATAAGACCTCCTTCGCCATTTCAGACCGATAGAACGCCAGCAAGCTGGCTATTCCAAATCCTGTTATCTGAGCCCGAGTTTTCACTCGGAAAATTCAGCGAAAGAAGAGGCCTGTGATTAGTAAGAACTGACTTGAATGCGAGATTTGTATCTCATCTGATCACTTCTTGAAATCATCATGTCAAATGAACATCAATCGATGTTTTTCCGCAACCCCCTTTTAGACAACTCAGATTCAACTCTTACCTTTAGGATAAGAGATTCAACGTCGAGTAATGCGAATGAGAGATTGATCTTAAAGAATTATAGATGGGCATACAGGCACAGAAT
The DNA here is from genome assembly GCA_964518635.1 of uncultured Ignavibacteriales bacterium. GTDB lineage: Bacteria > Zixibacteria > MSB-5A5 > GN15 > FEB-12 > CAZFGK01. The sequence continues at coordinate 121,274 of CAZFGK010000002.1, read as the reverse complement.
TTGATATGCAATACACGCGAGTTTCTAGTATACTTCCGTAGGCACCATGCTCCTTGACTCTCGTCGGGCATTCCCCTAACCCCCGACAGATTATGTGGTAACCATCAGCACACCGCTGCTGAGTTCAGATATTTTGAACGAATAACAGGTAAACCACGTGCGAAACAGCGCGAAAGCGTGAATTCCGCACTAGACAGGAAGGGATAGCTATGCCCCGCATTTCAACTCTCATCACTTCGACAATCGCAACACTGGTTCTGGTGATCGCCGCCACAACGCATGGCGGGGACATCCCCCCGCTTTCCTACCAGGGAAGACTGACTGATGCATCGAACAACCCGGTACCAGACGGTCCGAGAAGCATGACTATTCGGCTCTGGAGTGATTCGATTGGCGGCACTTTGCTTCACACAGAGGTTGTCACTGTTAACACCGTTGACGGACTCTTTACCGTATGTATTGGATGCAATTCACCGGACTATTCGACTGATTTTCACGACCATCCAGAACAGTTTTTCACACCCTCTATGGAGATCGAGTTGGTTGGTGACCCTCCGATATCGCCGAGAACTCAGTTGAGGGCTGTGCCTAGTGCGCTCACAGCTTCGTCTGTTCGGAGCAAGGCGACAAATGGTCTATCAGAGGCAAGAGGTATCATTTTATCCAAACCCGGAGGAGCAGCTGGTCCAAGTTCAAGTATGGAACTTTCCGTGGACGACGATGGGAACGGTGTCTTCGAGACTATCACTGAGATCTCCAGTACAAGCACTGGCGGGTCGATGAAGGCGGTCAAGGGGAACGGTGTCTTTGAGAGTTCCACAGAGATCTCCAGCGACTCGAGAGGCGGATCGATGAAGGCGATTCAGACCAAAGGAACGGGTGCAATTGCACTCGCAAGAGCCGGAGCGGATACGGGGGGAGCTACTCTTGAACTTCTGGATTCTGGTCACGTTTCTGGTGCTTCGTCATCCTATCGAATCGTGAATGATGGGGGCGGAAAACGAGCTGATGTATTGATGCGAGTAGATGACGATGGGGATGGAATTCCAGAAGGGGAAATGGAGTCGTTAGTAACTCCAACTGGCACCTCTTTGAAGGCAATAACGACTAGGGGAACCGGAGCGAACGGAATTGTGAGACTTGTAACCGATTCTGGAGGCGCAGGGGTAGAGCTTCTTGATTCAAGTTCTGCTACTGCAGCACATAGCTCTACGCGAATACGCACAGGTCCCGGTCACACCACGCTCTTACGGATGGGCTCAGATGACGACGGGGACGGAGTGGATGACAGTGAATTCGAAACAAGTGTCACCCCCACAGCCACGAGGGTGATGTTGAGCCAACCAAAAGGGGTAGATGATGACCAGCAACGCATTGTCATGATTACCGACACAGGTGGGGTTAGTTTTGAGATATTGGATTCGAGTGCCTCAACTGGAAGTAACAGCTATGCACGTTGGGGCGGTCTTTGTTGCCCTAGCCCCGGTCACACCACTCTAGTTTCCCGGATGGGCAACGACGATGACGGGGACGGCGACCCTGAAAGTGAAATTGAATCGAGCGTAACACCTACAAGCTCCAGCGTGGTAATAAAGACTAAAGGTACTGGAGCAGATCCGAATCGAGTAATTTCGTCAACTTATCCCGATTCTGTGGTACAAATTTCCGCGTCTCACTTCGTTGCGGGGCAAGCAACACGAGAAATCAACCAACGTAATCTCCCGACCGCGACGGTGATAAACACGCTCTCTCGAGGATTGAGCGGACAGTCAAACGCTGTGAGTTTATTAGCGTATCCAGATTCGGCTTCCCACAAGGTATCGACCGATGATGACGGCGACGGCAATCCGGAATCGTACTTCGAGACCCATACCGGATCCCCGACATCAACTATTACAAAACCCATTCGAGCTGATTTAGTTCTGGATCATGATGATGATGGTGATCCTGACAATTCGATAGAACAACGACTCACCCCAACGACTTCCAGCGTAGCAATCAATACAAAGGGAACCGGAGCAGATAAGAATCGGGTGATATCAAGTTCTTCCTCAGATTCCTCACTCACCGAAGTCACTACCGACGCAGACGGCGATGGAATTGCAGAGGCCCGCGGAATAATATTAAACAAGATACATGCAGCAAATCCGAGCTCATCGTGTCGCATTTCGACTGACCCATCCGATGACGGCACTGAAGACTATTCAGCCGAACTTCTCAGTACGGCGGACAGTTCATCCTTGCGACTGAACGGACTCCCACCTGGGATACCGGTTATCAATTCGATTTCCATGACCGCGTCTGCAACTGGCGTTCAAGTCACAGTTGGTGGGGCAACTTGCGACGGAACAAACTGGATCAATGCTTCTGACAAAAACGTTAAGGAGAATTTTGAAAAAGTTGATGGAGCAGAGCTTCTCGAAAAGATCTCGGAGCTTGAGATCACCAAGTGGAATTACAAGAGTGATGACAAAATCGACCATATCGGACCAACCGCGCAGGATTTCAAAGAGACTTTTGGAGTCGGTTCAGATGGGAAATCGATCTCAACGATTGATCCCTCTGGAGTAGCACTTGCTGCGATCCAGGAGCTCAATCGACAGAACAAAGAGATGAAGAAGCAGAATCAGTTGCTTGCTGAACAGAATGAGGAATTGAAAAAGCAGCTGACAAAACTCATCAAGAGTGTTGAGAAACTTTCTCAATCGAAGTGATTGAGAGTGCGTTGAAATTGAAAGGGACAGATCATCTGATCTGTCCTTTTTCTTGTGCCAAATGTGTGCCAAACGTGTGCCAAAACAGGGGGGAATTGGCGCAAACTGACGCAAACAAATAGAATCTCAGAGAGAGCTGTAATGCTATGTGGAATAACGGAATACAGTGAATTACATACAGTTAAGTGATATGCCGTCCTGATGTACTGCTCCACATTATGCAAGCGTTCGCTAAAAGAGTCTGGTGGCTCAGGTTCTAGGTATCTGCGACTTGGTTCGGCGTCCGGTAATTCAGCGCCGCATGCAGCCAGGTCGCATTGTACTCTTCTATCCATCGACTGACTTTATCTGACAACTGATGTGGATCGCGCCACTCTCGAAGCCAGATGAGTTCCTTCTTCAATGTCCGTATCATCCGTTCGGTGTCAGCGTTCCCTTTCGGGTTGTTGTAACTCGTGAAGGCCTGCTGCACAACAAGGATGCTGCAACTCTTCATGAAGGTCAGTGAGGTCGGCTGGGAACCGTTATCTGACATCAGATGAGTCTGCTCGTTACGTGATCCATCCTGACACTGCCGTTGCAATCTTCGCTCCAGTGCCAGCAACCATTCTCGTGAGGTCGCCGTCGTTCCGCAGTGATGACCGACTATCTGCTTCGTGTACCAGTTCTTCATCAGCACAATATAGGTTCAGCCACGCTCCGTCATCGCCTTGGTCATATTGATCCCCCACCACTGATTCGGACGATCTGCTCGTGGCTTCGGTCTCATAGGTAAACGAGGGATCTCGTGCGTGGTCTGCGTTGCTAACAAGCGATGCTGTTTCATCAGGCGGTAGACACGCTTCTTGTTCACATCGAGACGATTGACATACCGAAGATGAGCCCAGCGGTGGCGGTATCCCCAGAAGGGGTGGTCGGCTTTCAGTTCACGAAGAGATGCAAGAGTTGATTCGTTTCGGGTGGTAACCGATTCCGATGCTCGTCTCATCGTAGTTCGTACTCTGTCTTTTCTAGTTCGATAGTCAGGACTCCGATGATCCGTTCCAGCTTCTCGGTCTTTGCTTTCAGACGAACCACTTCACCAACGTCAGCTTTCACTTCAAAAGCACGATGGGCTTCGACAAGGAATTTATCCCGCCACTGATAGTACTGAGTCTGACTGATCTGATACTGGCTGCACAGCTCGCTCACCGGCTTGCCGGACAATCCATCGAGGACGATTTTGGCCTTCGTCTTGGCATCCCATTGACGACGTTTCGTGACCGATCTCCTTTCCGTACACACGGAACTTTGTGAAATCCGCCACAAGATACTCTCTTGGCAATCAACCGCCACTATTGGGGAGCAGGATATTCGATCTTGTCAATGAACTTGCTGATGAGAAACAGACCCCTACCACATGGTGAGGCCAAGTAATCTGTGTCCAGCGATGCTGTGGATTGCCATCGTAATGACATCTTTACTATAATCCACTTCACTCCGAAAGGTGCTGTTATCGATAATGTTCTTCAATGAGCTTCAGGTGATGTTTCTGATGTCCAAGAATAGTAAACCCGAACGCCAGCGGTGACATCTCGATGTTGCTCGCCAATGCGGTTCGTTGCAGAGCGATGTCGTCAAACGATGCAAACAAAAGTTGCGTGAGCTTTCGCGCGAGAATGAGTTCGTCTACGAGCCCTTTGAGCGAACGTTTTGAGACATCGACATTTGACGCAAAAACGTCCTGATCAAATCCGGGGAGGGAGGTCTTGTCATTTCTACCCACGCGAAGAGAGCGATATGCAAACACATGCTCGACATCAATCAGGTGCTGGAATTGTTGCTTCAAAGTCCACTTCCCCGGTGCGTAGGAAAGGTCGCCGTATCCTGCTAGCCGTTCGACATCAAGTGAATCCAGGTCGCTCAATGATTCTTCAAATGCTTTCGTGATATCAATATCTTCGATCTGCTCGATGTAGCGATCAAAATAGCAGGGTGGGGTGTTAATATCGGAGCGTTTCATGCTTTTTCTCCTTCTGGGTCTTGTCCTAGAACGCCAATTGTCTCTTGGTTCAAATACATGCGAAGTTTCTCCCGTGAAGTTGCTCCGAGTCGTCGATAGAATCGAATGGCATCAATATTCCACTGCGGGGTCTGCCATTGAATTTGTGAGCATTTCAATTCGATCGCTTTGGCTGCAACAATTCGCATGAATGAATCTCCTATGCCACGATTCCGTGCCTCTGGTCTAAGATAGAGACAATCCATGTGCAGATAAAGCTCCGCATCCCAGGTCGAAAACTCAAGCATGCAGGTCGCATAGCCACAGAGTGTGTCCGAGTCATCTTCTGCCACGAAGCAAAAGAATCTCTGATCCTGAAACAGAAAGATCCGCAGCCGCTCTGCCATACCATTTGGATCAAACGAGGCCCTCTCAAAGGCCGCATGCTCAGCGCAGAGTGTTACCAATTCTTCAATGTCTCCTGGTTCTGCGGAGCGAATCTTGTAGTTCATTTCAAATCTCGGCGTTGAGGGTGGTATTGAGATAGGCCCTGAAGTCAGGCGCAGTTGAGTAAGTCAAGACGTGCGATATCCATTGTTCTCGTTCATGAATAATGACCGCCATCTCCCAGACACATGCCATGAATCCCTCCCGTGGGCGCATTGTAAATCGACTAGGATCACTATAGGAAGAATAGTAAGTCTCGCAATGGAGCATCTCACCGCCGAGCCACCAACAGATAAGGGTCCAGACACCGTCCAACCCTTCATGCACGATCAGAAAAGCTGCACCGTAGGTTTCGAATTCAGTCGTCTGAGCATGTGCCAGCCATGATGGAAGTTGTGCAACTGCATTCTTGAGAATCTGATTTGATTGAAAACTGTCTTTCGTTGTAATCGTATAGACCTTCACAGACCATCCGTCGATCTGAGCGATCTCCTTGCATGCAATATGACGGGGCTTGTACGGCTTGATCTTTGCACAGTCTTGCGGGGTGTTCATGCCTGTAAGCATAAGTCAAACATTTCAATTCTGATGAGCGAACATGTTGAATTGTATGACAATAGCTGACTCACAGAAGGATCGCCGCTCAGGGTCCGCAAACAGGTCGACCGAGAAGCGTTTTTTCCGATGAGAATTCATCCTTTATGTCTGGCGCGAACTCTGCGACCCCCTTGCGGGTGGGTGTAATGTCTATCTATCATAGTATTGGAAGAATTGTTTTCCGGATGGTACAACAGAATGCGTTTCTTAAAGCTGTTCATAGTCATTTTCTTTGGAGTGTTGCTCGCAATCTCCTGCACAGAGAATCGTCTTACCACCAATCCACCGAACGGGGAATCAGTAAGAGTCACGGGCGTCGTAAATGGCTGGTTCTGTGAGGCGAATAACCCGTTCTATCCGCCAAATATTGATCCGCGAATGGCGGTTTATACAGGCGAATGCCCGCTGATTCGTGCGACAAAACTAGATGGCTCTACGAAAGAATTCAGGACCGATGGGCGATCTTCTTTTCGACAGCTGTTTGACACGGGGTATTGGACATTCGACATCATTACCCGGTGGTCGATTCTGGATACCTTCACAATTCGTATTCAAAGAGACACGTCTATAATTTTCGACCTGATCTATATGGTGACCAACCCGGACACACTGTACCTGTCATTTTACTATGAGAATGGTATCGATACACTTGGTGCATGGAGAGAAGTGTCTATTTTGAAATCATTCAATCGCAAGATCGATGATGTCCTCAATTTGAAGTCAGATGTTGCTGCGTTGGAATGGCGAGTAGTGAACAAGTACCCCAACAGTGTTTCCGTCTGGTATCATGTTCCCCTTGCCGACCGGAGCGCGAACGTCATTGAAGTTTCAATTGCAGCAAATGAACTCCTGCTTGCGGATTCGAGTCGAGAGATCTCTCCTGTCCCACTATGGACAAACGGGAGCTACTATATTTGCCTCGCCAGTTCGCGTCATCCACAATAAGAGAATGCTGCATATACAGCGCAATCTCTGCGATGAACTTGGATTCTGAATTTGTAAGTGTTTCGTTTAATTAGCTGCAGGACAACACGCAGCTTGGAGGGCTTGATGAAAAAAAGTCAATTTGCAAGTGTGATCGCCTTGCTGCTCTGTGTCTTTGCGTCAGTGACCTGCACCGAAAAATCAGTCATCGCTCCGGCAAACAATGATACCGTGCTGGTCAGTGGTCAGGTTCTGGCGTGGTATTGTTACATCGACTATCCCTACGGATTCCAACCCAGCGACCTCCGCTATGCTGTCGCCACCGGCGACCGACCGCAGATAAGATTCCTTTATCCTGATGGGGAAGTCATCGGATTCAAGTCTGATAGTCTCTCCAGCTTCTCCAGACGGCTACCAAAGGGGAGGGCGAAGGCAATAATAGAGACTCGACGAACCTGGCCTGATACTGTCGACTGTGAGTTTACTGCTGACACGTCTGTCATTTTCAAAATTCGCTACGATGTTATCGATGCAGACAGCATAAGTGTCCAGTTCGTACACTCGCCAGGTGTAGAGTCGTTGCAGGTTGCCCAAGAATGGTCGAGTATTAAATGGCTTACAGCTGAATTGGGTGGGAAGATTTCTGTAGGATCCACTCCTGACATGGGACTTCGCCGAACCTATACTTTTGATTCAGTTCTCTTTGTCTACTATTCGCTTCCACTTGTGAGCGGAAATTACAACATTCCTGCTGTCATTGAACTTGCCAATTCGTTCATCCAGCGAGACGTGTATCATGAGATTTATCCAACGGACATGCTCACAGCAGCGGCAGACGAATATGTGTGTCTTTCAAGCCCACCTAATCCATGAACAGATACCGTCGCCATCTGGTGTCGGCAGTGCCGATATGAAGCTGGACAATACGGAGATCATGACTCCAGCAATAATCTGACGTCGATCTAGAATCAGTACAGAAAAGAAACATCTTCCGTTCAATTCGAATCGCTGTTATCCTCAGGCGATGATCACGATTCTCGCTCGCAGAGTGTTCGCTTGACCCTTCCATCCGGTACCCGTCTCGGCCCCTATGAGCTAATCGGCTTGGCAGGAAAAGGGGGAATGGGTGAGGTCTACAAGGCCCGAGACACGCGCCTCAATCGTCTCGTCGCAGTAAAAGTCCTGCCGATCAACGCGAATCTTGATTCATCATCCCAGCGCAGGTTTGAAATCGAGGCGAGAGCGGTCTCGGCCCTCAATCACTCCAACATCTGTGTCTTGTACGACATCGGCGTACAGGATGAGATCGAGTATCTGGTCATGGAGTTCATCGAAGGTGATTCTCTCGCCGAATTGCTGACTCGTGACAAACTGGAAGCAACTGCGGCAACAAAGATCGCCACGCAGATTGCTTCGGCAATAGAATCAGCTCATGACCGCGGCATCATTCATCGGGACCTGAAGCCCGGGAATGTCATGATAACGTCTGACGGTGTCTCAAAAGTTCTCGATTTTGGACTCGCGAAACTGATCCAGGGCGCACTCGTCGGTTCGGAGTTTTCAGATCAGACGGCAAACCTCTCCGCTACTCGTGCCGGGCAATTGTTGGGAACTGTCCCGTATATGAGCCCTGAGCAACTTCGCGGTAAGCCGGTCGATTTCCGGATTGATATCTGGGCATTCGGCTGTCTGCTCTTCGAAATGCTCTCGGGACAACCTCCATTCAAATCCGAAAGCTCGCCGGATCTCATTGTCGAAATTCTCGAACGTGAACCAGTCTGGACATCTCTACCAACTTCTGCACCCGGCGCTTTACGTGATCTTGTGAAGCGATGCCTGAAAAAGTCAACAGATGATCGACCGAGCTCCATGCGAGAGATTCGCATGTCCCTCGAAAACATCGCATCGAATACTGCTTCAATCGCGCCTTCATTGGAGAATTCTGTTGCAGTGCTTCCGTTTGAAAACCTCGGCGATGCATCGTATGAGTATTTCGCAGATGGAATCACCGTCGAAATAACCAATGTCCTTTCGCAACTCCCCGGTCTTCGCGTTTCTGCCCGGGCATCAAGTTTTGCATTCAAGGGGAAACGGGAAGACTTGCGGACAGTTGCCGAGAAGCTTGAAGTGCAGACGGTCCTTGAAGGAACAGTTCAGCGGGCCGGAAATCGCCTGCGTATCACCGCTCAACTGGTCAATGCACGTGATGGCTATCAACTCTGGACCGAGCGATTTGATCTGGAGATGACCGACATCTTCGAGATTCAGGATCGAATCGCTTCTGCGATAGTCAGTCGACTCAGAACCTCGATGGACAGCGATGCCGAGAAGGCGGCGGGAGTTCGGAAGACTCGGAGTATCGAAGCCTTCGAACTCTTCCTCCGCGGTCGTGCCCTCATGGAAAAACGCGGCCCGTACATGCTCGAAGCGATTCCCTTCTTTGAACGGGCCATCGCACTGGACGCAAACTATGTTGATCCGATGGTTTGGCTTGCGGATACCTATCGCAATCTGGCGACATATGGTCAGGCTCCTGCCGCGGTTGCGATGACAAAAGCAAAAGAGCTTGTCACGCACGCCTTGCAGTTGAATCCCGAACATTCTGAGGCATGGGCAACGCTCGCTTGCGTACAAGAGCAGTTTGAGTGGGACTTCACAGGGGCCTACGCAACAATGGAGCGGGCATTGGCAATCGATCCGCGCAATTCCCGGGCGCGAAGCCAGCGTACTACGTGGTCCTATTCAAGCGGGCTGTTCACTATCGAAAAGTCTCTCTCCGAATCTGAACGGGCACTCCACGAAGATCCGCTCAATGGCTGGATTTCTACTCAGCATTCTATAGTACTTGGTCACGCAGGTCGGAACCGTGAGTCAATTGAGTTTGCAGAAAAGGCAGTGACTCAGGTTCCCACGGCATTCTTTGCCAAATGGAATCAGATTCGTGCTTATGCCTTTGACGGTCAGTACGAAAGAGCGGTGGAACTGGCCTTGCCCGCGATCAAGAGTTCCGGTCGTGATCCGTGGATGCTCGGTTTGACCGGTTGGATCTACTACAAGATGAACCGTCACGCACTGGCTCGGGCGGTGTACGATGAACTCGCCGGACGTTCACGACTTGAGTTTGTAGCCCCCTCCTATCTGGCAATTGCTGCTTCTTCTGCAGGATTGCCTGATGACACGATTCGGATGCTTGAGAGATGTGTAGAAGAACGTGATCCGATGGTATTGTGGTCACGACATAGCCCTCACTGGGAACTAGTGCGACAACATCCGCGCTTCGATGAAGTAACGAGAGTTATCTGGACAAAGCCCACCTAATCCATAAACAGATACGGCCGCCATCTGGTGTCGGCAGTACCGATATGACGCTGGATAAATGGCTCCCCCCTAAAGTCTGATTTTGTTCGGTTTGCGTTTACTTGGCACCTTTCAAATGCTTTCGTTCACCATAGTCATAGGCCTCACGCATGTACCCAATAAATATTTCGTCGATTTCGTTCATGTGACTTAGTCTAAAGTGATGCACATAGAACCGGTCATTCAAATTATCGATTTTTGTAAACAGAGACTTATGATTTGCTCGTCGTGTCAGAACCAGATGACCAACAAGACAATCTTTTCCGATCTTGTTTACTGAAGCAAATCTCACTTTTGAAAGAAGCGCAATGCGTGTCTTGACTGGGTGGAGAGTTAATTCTCCGATTTTTCGATACTCGCGAATGAAATCATGAAACAGGTCCACAAGTCGGTCCGGCTTTCCCTCTAGGAAGCCTTCAACGCTATAGTCTCCGCATGAGTGGGACTGATTTCGAATGGCAAACTGCGCTGCACAGACGGGGCACGACCAAAGCTCTTTCTTTGGAATCATTTGACTCTTTGCCGTACTTTTGTTTCGCGTAGCAGCAGGCATAACCCCAAAAACGGCAAAGCCCGCCTAATCCATAAACAGATACGGTCGCCATCTGGTGTCGGCAGTACCGATATGACGTTGGATAAAATGAATATGTGACGGCCGCGTCGGCCGTTTCTTCAGATGTAACCCCGCCTCTTCCGGCGTACGATCCCCTTTGGAATTATTACAACGTACACAGGCGCAAACCATATTCTCCCACGAATCCGGTCCTTTGCGCGTGCGCGGCAGTACATGATCGACCGTCATCGGCCCGCGTGAGGTCCCGCAGTACTGGCATTTGTGCCCGTCCCGCATGATGACATTTTTCCTCGTCAGCATGATCCGCTTGTACGGCACCCGTCGATACTGCGACAACCGCACCACCGACGGAAGCGCAAACTGACTCCGCACCGAGGTCATAAACAGCCCTTCGGTAGTTTCGATCAACTCGGCCTTCCCCTGAAAAACGAGGACAATCGCCCGTCGGGCAGAACAGACCGTCAGCGGCTCATAGTTCTGATTGAGCATGAGGACGTTTCGATTGATGAGTGTCGGTTCGGCGAAGGGGGTCATACGTTCACCTGCAACCGCGCGGGGAAGGGAAGGTTCGGACTCATTGTCGTCTGGTTTCCGTTCATCGCGTGGTCTGGCTCCGTCCCCCCTGGTTAGCCTATGAAAACAGGCGTTGGTAGGGGGTGGCTCCGGCGGACAGGTTTTATCCTGACCATGACTAGAGGGAGGGGTTGTTGCTCGGGTTGGATGAGATGGTAGGGGCGCCCAGAAGATTGCCTCACGGAATATTGGCGCCCAGAGTATTGGCTTTCAGAGAACAGACGACCTGTCCGGATTCTACTCTCCGGCAATGAACACACAGGGGTCAACATCTGCCTCATAGAACCCAAAAAGTGGTGGATTCAGGGGTGAGAGTCAATATGTTTTTGGAGGGGGGGAGCGAGTGGCTCAATGGAGCAGAGCTTTGAGTCTCTCGTAAAAAAGACTCCCGAAGAGTTCATTCGGATCGTACTGAATTTTCAGTCTTATGAATTCGTCAATCTCCGGATACGCAGTTCGAAGCTGCTTAGCCGAGTAGAAAGGTAAATAGGGAAGATAGAAAGTGCCTGAATCTGACAGACAGGCATCAATTAGCTTTGATGTAAGAAGGGAGTCAGCGGCTCTTCCGGTACTGTCCTTTCGCACATTTAGGTAGAGCACAAAACCAAATCCTTCCTGTTTTGCATAGTTCAAGAAAGGGACTTCACTTTTCCGGATTGACCGTACGGTGCAGTTAATGAGGTTTGCCTTGCTTGAAGAGACAATTTCTCTAAGCTTGTCCGAGAAAGAAACAACACGCCCACTTGGTACAAAATACTCCTGCAATATGTCGGCGTTCTCTGGAGAATAGTATTGGAGTCGCTGATAGGGTGAATGCATCGTGTTGTTTCGAGAGAGGGTGTCTCCGCGAACGAGTTTTTTTTGTAGCCACCAGCGCAGCTCTTTCCCCCAATCGTATTGTCGCGATAGGTGAAGAAAAAACCGGTCACGATTTACATTGTTTTCAGGCTGTATCGTCACGCTGATGGAATCAGTACCGAAAGGCAATCGCTGAAAAATAGAGAATGTCCCTTCTTGCAATAAGCTCGATGGAGCGATCGAAAGATCCGCATGAAAAAAGACGCTGCTACTATCAAGTTCATACTCTGAACGAAAAATCTTCTCGATATCAGTCACGCGTACCTGACGAATGGATCGCGCAAGCATGTCATTCTCTACGACTCGGAGGGTGACGTCCGAGATAACTCCGAAAAGTCCGAAACCACCGATTGCAAGTTTGAAGAGCTCAACGTTTTCAAATGGCGAACAAGTTGCAATGGTACCATCGGCAAGCACCAGTCTGAAAGAGACGATGCTCTCTCCGACCTGCTCCTTGAATTTAGCCCAACCATGCGCGTTGACACTCATCGAACCACCCACAGTAAAGATATTTGGCCCCTGCATCGACATGACCGCGTAACCAATCTGATTCAAATATGCCTGAAGTGTATCCCAGGTAATCCCGCTTTGAACGGTGACAGTTTGCGATGCCGAATCAAAAGACAAAACGTCATTAAATTCAGTCATGAGGAGTGTGACCCCTTGAGGCGTCAGCGTATGGCCTCCCATGCTATGCCTCCGACCCGCTATAGAAATTCGCAAACCCTTAGATTGGGCGTAGCGAATGGCATCTCCAATCTCCTGCTCAGAGACAATTGTGAACAAACTGTCCACCCGAGTTGGATGCATCATTGCAACATCATCAATGATGTGTCTTGGGAATGTGGGCGGTTGAGAGTCAGGCAGATGCAGCCAGACAAACGCTGCAAGGCAACACACCATAGCGGCAAGTGACAAGAGTACCATCTGAGCTAAGCGTTTTAATTTACTAGTCACAGCGACATCGTACTAAAGTTTAGTGAGTTCCTGCAAGAGACCGGTGGATGGCGCACCCCTTTTGGGGTGCGAAATCAGTGATGTGATCGACGAACGCTGTAAGTCCCTCGTATTTTAAAATCAATGAACAGACTCTTCCATTTCAACGATTACCCACTGTCTGAACTGTTACTTTTTGTCGCAGATTGGTTGCACGCGAGGGTGATTCGTGAAGATAGAGTTGGCATAATTCGAGCCGTAGAAACGTGTAAGGTGCTTCACTGATTTTGCACCCTAAAAGGGGTGCGCCACCTAGCCCGGGTCGCAAGCCCGGGCCACAAAAGAGGAGCAAAGTGATCAACTAGGCCACCGGTCCTCAAAGGATCAGAATACTCGTGCAATGGGGTCTAGCCCGGACTTCAATGTAGTCGCCTTTGCACCGTGATTGAAATATACATCTTGAATTAGAGTCTCTTGTAACAAAATACTTGCAAATAACGTATGCTCTATATACTTTGTGTTGCAAAGTACTTTGACAACGGAAAGGATAAAGATGGAAAACTCTCGTGAGCAAGATTCGGACGCCCAAAAGATGCTGGCAATAGCAAGTGAAATGATCGCGCGTACCAAATCCACGGTAGTCGATAGGAGCGCTTTTTATTTCGTGTGGGGCGCGCTACTATTTGTCGCTTGCATATTAACCTACATATTGGAACAGAGGGATCCCGGGCGGGACATCTGGCTTCCATGGGCAATCCTGATGCCGATAGGAGGTATTATTAGTGTAATTCTAATGGGTCGTCATCGAAACCGTGCGCATGTTCAGACCCATTCGGAACATACCTACGATGGCGTGTGGCTCGCCACTGGGATAGCTGCCGCGGTAATCGTGTTTGGCAATCCTATCTTACACTATTTCCCACCGCGAGCGACGTACGTTCTGATTTCTATACTGGCAGGGATTGCGGTCTATTCTTCGGGACATATCATGGGGCTATTGTCGTTCAAGATGGGCGGATTGTCCTGGTGGTACGGGGCTGTCATTATGATGCTACTCCCCGACAAATACTATCCCTTGATTATGGCATCCATCGTGATTCCGGGTTACTTAATTCCCGGATACCTTTTGTGGCGAAGCGTGCGTAGCCTGAATGCAAAATGACGTCCAATGATAATGAAACCCTTAGAAGCGCTTGATCTCGTGATACACGCACCGCTACGATTGGCAGTGATGACAATCCTAGTCAGTGTCCGGGAGGCGGATTTCGTATTTCTACGAGATTTGACCGGCGCAACCGATGGAAATCTGAGCACCCATCTCCTCAAGCTGGAAGAGGCCAAATACATACGTGCGACGAAACAATTTGAGGACAGAAAGCCGAAGACTCGCTTTACGCTTACGGCCGTAGGGCGAAAAGCTTACGCGGGCTATATGGAAGCGCTACAGGAGTACATCAAGGTATCAAAACAAGTGAAATAGGATCTGTTGATCAGCTGTACCCTATTGTTTTCCATCGCCTTCCGTCGATTTGGTTGGGTGGCGCACCCGTTTTAGGGTGCGAAGTCAGTGATGTGATCGACGAACGTGGTGAGCCTCTCGTGTTTTCAAATCAATGAATAGACTCTTCCATTTGGACGATGACCGCTGTCTGAATCGTCACTATTGTCGCGGACTGGTTGCATGCGCGGGTGATTGGCGGTAGTCGGGTGCGGCATAATTCGAGCCGCAGAATCGCGAAAGGTGCTTCACTGACTTCGCACCTTGAAAGGGGTACGCCACCTAATCCGGAAGAAATACAGACCTGGAACCAAACGCTCTGCAGGCTGCGCTTGCATACGCAGTGGGGCACCGAAGAGAAAGCAGACCCTTCGACAGGCTCAGGGTGAGAAGAGGGGCAGACGAGGGCGTCTGCCGCCCACAGATAAAAAGAACCCGCCCCTAAAGGGAGCGGGCTACCAATGTAAGGCAGACTTCAACGCTTCCGACAATTGTGTGATCTGATCAGAGTCCTGCTCAACATTTGGATTATTGAGAAAGGTCTCCTTGATCACTGCATACTGAAACTCATCAATCATCTTTCCCGGGTGGCTTTCCAGCAACTGTGCGAGTGCGATTGCCTGCGGGAGAGTGACAATCGCGGTCATCGAGAGACGATTCTGCCACGCAATGTACTGCATGACCTGCTGAAAGATATCGCGTGGGAATTGTTTTCGAAGATCGTTGTAGCTTTTCATTTCTGAAAAACGCGCGTCACGTTTTCTCTGGCACTGGTTCGAGAGACCGCCAGAGATACCAGGAGGCGTAAGTCCGGAACGGCTTCCAGCGTTCACTTATGGTGCGCAGCTTTCTCGAATCGGGGAAGTGGCTGTCCTTCAGTTTGTATCTTTTCTTGAGCGCGGTTCGAATCCCCAGATCACCCAGCGGGAGAATATCAGGGCGCACCAGCACGAACATCAGATACATTTGCGCCGACCAGGGACCAAGCCCTTTGACGGCGGTGATTGCTTCGCTGATCTCTTCATTCGTCATCTTTGCGAAGGCGTTCAGCTTTAGCTGCTTTGTTTGAACCGCAGTTGCCGCTGCTTTCGCGGATGCGATCTTAGAGAATGACAATCCCGCAGCGCGAAGATCTTTCTCCTTGGCAGCGAGAATCCGCTCGGGGGTGACTTTTCCGCCGACCAGCTTTTCCACCCGACCATAAATAGTCGCGGCCGCTTTGCCGGAGAGTTGTTGGTTGGCGATGATCTTGACGAGGTGATGAAACCCGGCAGGTTGTGGCTTGAGGGCACATTCACCGTAAGAAGCAATCAATTCCGCCATGAACGAACAGGCGGAGGAGAGATGGAGATGAGGGGAGGGGGATGTTGTCTCTTTCATCTGGCTGTAATGATCAACACTTTTTTGGGTAAATTGAAATCACATTCGCTGATCGTAACAAACTCACCACCCCACTAACTGCTCCAGATTCTTGTTCAGCTTTTCAATTCGTTCTTCGTAGTCCGCCTTTTTCCCCTTTTCTTTATCGATCACATCCGCAGCGGCTTTGGCGAGAAAATCGGCATTGGCGAGTTTGCGGGACAATTTCTCAAGCGCGTCTTTCAATTCAGACAGCTGCTTGTTCAATCGCGCTCGTTCCTGATCGACATCAATGAGTCCTGCCAGTGGCACGAACAATTCCGCTCCTGATATTACCGCCGAGGCAGACAATGCCGGTCGTTTGACATCGATGCCGCATTCCAGCTTCTCGACCTTTGCAAGCGACCGGAAGTAACTCGAATACTCTTCAAGCAGTTTCGCTGTTTCCGGAGAACCGGCGCGGATATGCAGATCAGATTTCTTCGAAGGGGGGACATTCAACTCCGAACGCAACGAACGAACTGCCACCACCAAATCCTGAATCAGTTTCAATCGATTTTCTAAGTCGAGATCAATGTCCGCAGTGCGAAGATTCGCCCACGGGCCGCGTACCACGCTCGCGGTGCGGTCATCTCGCAGTTGTTGGAATATCTCCTCCGTCACAAACGGCACAAACGGATGCAGAAGTCGAAGAATCTCTTCGAGAACATAATTTGCCACAGAGAGTGATTGCGCGCGGATCGATTCTCCCTGCTGATCTGGTTTGATTAGCTCCAGATACCATGAGCAGTAATCATCCCACACAAATGAGTAGAGGGTCTTCGCCGTCGCAAACAGACGGAACTCATCGGTCGTGCGGCTGGTCTGCTCGATGGTGCGCGCCAGTCGTGAAAGAATCCATCTGTCAAAGAGCATCAAGTCGGATGACTTTAATGACGCGAAGGCAGGAATTGCAATCCCTTCAGAGCGCATCATCACAAAACGGGAGGCCTGATACAGCTTATTTGAAAAGTTCCGTCCAAGTTCAAAGGTGTTGCGTCCGACATTCGGGTCCTGTCCATCCGGAGAGACCAGTACCAGTGACATACGAAGCGCATCGGTGCCGTACTTCTCGATAATCTCAAGCGGGTCGATTCCGTTGCCGAGTGATTTCGACATTTTGAGTCCGCGTTCGTCACGCACAGTCCCGTGAATGTAGACATCATTGAACGGACACTTACCGACAAATTCATACCCGGCCATCACCATACGCGCCACCCAGAGGAAAATAATCTCCGAGGCGGTGACCAGCGTGTTGGTCGGATAGAACTTTTTCATCTCAGGGGTTTCATCCGGCCATCCAAAAGTAGAGAAGGGCCAGAGCCATGATGAGAACCACGTATCGAGCACGTCCTCATCCTGCGTGAGTGTCGCAGGATCGTACTGCTTTCCGTTTTTCACGCACTCTGAAGCGAGTGGTCTTTCCTGCGAGACAAACATCGTTCCGTCGGTTGCATACCAGACCGGAATCCGATGCCCCCACCAGAGCTGCCGTGAAATACACCAGTCACGGATATTCTCCATCCAGTGGAGATAGGTTTTCGTCCAATACTCGGGATGGAATCTGAGAGTGCCACTTTTCACCGCCTGAATCGCCGGTTCGGAAAGTGGCCCCATCTTTACGAACCATTGTTCCGACAGATACGGCTCAATCTTCGAACCGCAGCGATAGCAGATTCTCGCTGGCAGCACATACGGCTCTTCTTTAGCAAGCAACTTTCGATTGCGAAGCTCTTCGAGTACCTGCTCGCGGGCTTCGGCGACTTTCAATCCTTTGAATTTGCCGGTGTTTTCATTTAAGGTGCCGTCCGGATTGAGAATATTCAGTTCTGGCAGATCATGGCGACGCGCGATCTCAAAGTCATTGGTATCGTGCGCGGGAGTGACCTTTAGCACACCGGTACCGAAGTTCATGTCGATATAGGTATCGCCGATAACCGGAATTTCCCGATCCATGATCGGCAAGAGGACACTCTGCCCGATATATTTCTTGTAGCGCGGGTCTTTCGGATTCACTGCGAGTGCGGTGTCCCCAAGAAGTGTTTCCGGACGCGTAGTTGCGACGGTCAGATATTCATCCGCCCCTTTGAGTTTGTAACGTATCTGCCAGAGAAAGCTATTCTGATCCTGATGTTCGACTTCATCATCTGACAGAGTCGTTCGGTCAGTCGGGCACCAGTTGACAATTCGTTTCCCTTTATAGATCAGCCCCTTCTCAAAGAGATGTTTGAAAACCACAAAGACCGCACGGGACAACTGCGGGTCGAGGGTATAGCGGGTGCGATCCCAGTCGGCACTAGAGCCGATCTTTCGAAGCTGATTCAGAATTGCAAATTTATTCTTGTCCGCCCATTCAGTGGTCCGTTCGAGAAATTTTTCACGTCCGATCGTGCGGCGATCGATCCCCTCTTTGCGAAGCTGCTTTTCAACGAGCACCTGCGTTGCAATCCCGGCATGATCAGTGCCGGGGAGCCATTCTGCTTCATACCCCTGCATGCGGCGAGTCCGAATCAGAATATCCTGAATGGTGTTATTGAGGGCATGCCCCAAGTGCAGAATCGCGGTCACATTCGGCGGCGGGATAACAATAGTATAAGGGGGCTTGGATGAATTCACATCGGCATGGAACAGCCCCTGCGAAACCCAGCCGTCATAGAGACGAGTCTCACCTTCATGGGGATCATACGCCACTGACTTTTTCTCAGTGCTCTCACCAGACTGCTGCTGCTCCCCCTCGCCGGGAGAATTCGGAGATTTGCTCACGCGATGGTCTTTCGCTAGGTTGCTGTTGCTGTGTACGGAATTACCTGTAATGGGGCGGGATGATACCGGAAGCGGCCTAGGGAGTCAATCATTCCCCCACATTGCACGAAATAGGCAGAAGGCATGACCGACCGACCATCCCCGGAACAACTCCGCGCCAGAGTAACCGACCCATCGCTCTCACCCATTGAGAGATTGACCCTTCTTATGTCGATTCTTCGCTCACCCGAGGGGTGTGCATGGGATCGGAAACAGTCCCATCAGTCTCTCACGCCATATCTCATCGAAGAATCATATGAAGTAGTCGATGCCATTTCATCTGGTGAATCAGCCAAGCTCAAAGAAGAGCTTGGGGATCTGCTGGTGCAGATAGTCTTTCATGCCCAACTCGCATCAGAACGTCATGAGTTCACGTTACATGACGTCGCGGCACAGGTGGTCGATAAGCTGGTCTTTCGGCATCCGCATGTGTTTGAGAGTGTCAACGAACTCGCCCCCGATCAGGTGCGTGAGCAATGGGAGCAGATCAAGAGCAGGGAACGAGCAGGGACAAAAAAGTCACTCTTGGATGGTCTCCCCAAAAGTATGCCCGCTCTCACGCGTGCATTTCGCCTTGGCGAGAAAGCTGGAGGGGTCGGGTTCGACTGGCCGGATGCACAGGGAGCGCGCGAGAAGATAGATGAAGAGTTGCTGGAAATAGATCAAGCCGTTGCATCCAACTTGTCAGTTGAGAAACTCGAATCTGAGATCGGCGACCTGCTCTTTGCTGTTGCCTCGTTTGCACGAAAGTCAGGAATCGACCCGGAGAAGGCACTGGGTCGTTCGCTGGATTCTTTCACCTCACGTTTTGGAAAGATGGAGTCGATGGCAGCTGAATCGGGTAAAGAGCTTGCCTCCTATACGCTTGCGGAGCTTGAAAATCTCTGGCAAAGTGCCAAGAAAAGGGGTTAAAATCGTCAACACGCTTGAGAAAAAATTCACATTGCCCGTGGGAACCAAAGCATAACCCTCTGTGCGATAGTGGGTTGCTGTGTGATGGGGTGAAAACTTGACCAAAGAAATTATCATTTTTTTACTTGCCCGTCATGGATAAGGGTGGGCATATTCGCCCCCGTTTTTTACACCGTGCGGCAACCGCCGGTCGGGGTGTTCGGTCTAACCGTTCACACACCGAAAGCGCGAGTTACGGCGGTGTCAGGGATGAATTCGGTAACAAGTCCGTTGTCCGGCAAAAGTTTTTGTCGCGCGGCGGAGGCGATCCGAGGAGGTTAGCCTATGGAGTGACCGGAGCGAAAGCTCAACGCGATGTGCCAGGTCAGGCGGATTTGTTTCCCCCGCCGACGGACGTAGATCGTATAGAAATGTGAAAACAGAGTGAACACTGAAAGGATATTTAGAACAATGCTGAAAAAGCTAACAACCGTCTTCGCCCTCGTCGCTGCTGTGGCCGCGACCTCAATGGCGACCGACACCCGTACCCTGACCCTTGGTGACAACCATGAAGTCCTGGTAGACGATGCGAACGTCTTTCTCTATCCATCCCGTATCGGACAGTTCCCGAACATTGCTGTCGCGGAAGTGGGAAGCTATTTCTTCGACTCAGAATTTGCCCGAACAACTGGTGGTAGCTTCTCAGATATCGGCCGGCTAGGCGTTAACTGGAAATTCGGAACTGAGAACCCATGGGTACTTGGAACCTACATGTTCAACAACGTAGTCGACCCGCTCTTCGGTGCACAGACTTCGGTTTTCAGTCTTGCCGATTTTGATTTCGAAGCGCTGGATAATTTCTCGAATCGTAGAATTCAGTTGATCTACGGTCGCAAACTAGGGAACATGAATTTTGGTTTCACCGTTGGCTATACTGCCTCCGGATACGTCGAAGATGCTGCACCCACCGGATTCGACAAGTATGACGAATCTGCAAGCCAGATCGCTCTTGCTGTCGGTCTTTCTGACCAGGCGTTCAAATGGGATGCCGCGATACATGTCATTCTCTCTAGTTTCAATCAGGACCTCAACGGCTCAACTGTGTTTGAGGCTGACGGCGGAACTCAATTTGGCGGTACGTTCCGCTTTTTCCACTCGGTCAACCCGCAGTGGACTATCGTCCCGAATGCAAGCTTCTGGACGGGTTCACTTGGCATAACCTACCCGGATGCGGTTCCTGCGAACGTCTACAACGAAAAGTGGACATCTTCAGGTTTCATGGCAGGTTGTGGTATCCACTACATGCCGTCTAATAACGTCCTCGCTGTCATCCAGCCGGGTGTGATGATTACTAATCGTAAGCAGGAAGTCGCAGACGGCACCGATCCGATTGAAGAAGATAAGGAATCATTTACCTCGCTTCCGTTCTTTAAGCTTGGTGTTGAAGGGGATGTTTTCCCGTGGCTCGATGCCCGTTTCGGCGCGACCAGCTACTGGCAGTCGGAGAAGGATGAATTCACTGACGGAACAAACACCTTCGAAGACACCGAATCCTATGCTTCAAACCAGACTTACCTCGGTTTCGGTTTCAACTTTGGTCGTCTCCATGTCGACACTTATACCGATCCGGCCTTGTTCCTGAACGGATTCAATTTCATCAGCGGTCGTACAAGCAACATGAACTTCTCCCTCTCCGCTTTGATGGAACTGTTCTAAGACTGTTTGATTATTCGCACGCAAGTGCATGAGAAAGGCCCGGGAAACCGGGCCTTTTTTTGTGTGTAGTGGGGTGGGAGGAGAAGACGAAGATGTCGCCCTTCGAGCCGCCGTACATAATCAGGTGAATGGGAGATAGTTCTGCAGGGTTCTAACTCTTGGTGCCCCACTGCACAGGCGCCGGAGCCGACCAGCGGTGGGTTCCAGGTCTTTAACTCTTCTCTTTAGTTAACAAGAGGCGGGGCAGAAACTGCCCCCGCCCTACAAGACAGGACGGCGGCTTGGAAGCCAAGACCGCCCTACAAGACGGATGAAATTTTATCTTCTTGTAGGGACGGTTCGCTTTGGTACCGGCCTCTTTTTCTACTCTGTAGGGCAGTGTCCTTCTGAGGACCTGCCTCTTCCGTCCACAAACAAGACCTGGAACCCACCGCTTGCCTCCGCGTTGCGGAGTCTACGCAGTGGGGCACCAAGTGAAGAATGCAAAGGGGATAAATCTCATAAACCAATCACACCCCCTTCACCCAATTTTCAATCAATTTTGAAAAGAGTGCCTGCAACTCCTCGCTTCGTTTCTGAAAGTCGGCACGAATCGCGTTAGCGTCTTTGCCGCTGATCGCAACATCCTGTGCATACATCTCCGACCAGGAGCTCATCTCCTGAAGCCCTCCCTCCAGATGAAACTGGAGACCAACGATGTTTCCATGTCGAAATGCCTGATTGCGGCATCCCTCCCCCTCACACAACAGCTTCGCTCCATATGGCAGCTTCCATGTCTCACCATGCCACTGAGCGACAGGAAATGACGGCTCAATACCTGCAAATAGCGGGTCGGTCGCACCGTTCTCGGTGAGGTCGACATCAGAGACACCCAACTCCATCTCAGTATGACGTGAGACTGTCGCGCCGAGAATTTTGGCGAGAAGTTGTGATCCATAGCAGATGCCAAGAAGGGGAATGTTTCTGCGGATCGCGCTCGATGTCCAGGTGTAGAGAGTTCTCGCCCAATCGTATTGCTGGAAGTCATTCACCGATGTCGGTGAGCCGAGAATGATAGCTGCTCGGATTGAATCTTGATCGGGAATTCGAGTATTCTCAAAGACTTTGATTCTCTCGAACGGAATTTCTTGTTTTTCGAGTTCCTGGTCGATGAGTGTGCCGGGTTCGGCATCACAGAGTTGGAGAATGAGGATGGGGCGGTTTGCCATATGGGTAAAGTAGTCTGAAGATGAGATGTAGGTGAAAGGAATTCTTCAGTGTCTGCAGGTCGTGTTGGTCTTTTTCTTGTAGGGCGTGGTCAGCTTCTGACCCGCCATCTTCAAATGTATGGATAGAAAGGAGGCGGCTTGGAACCCAAGACCGCCCTACAAGACTGGTGTAATTTCAATTTTCTTGTAGGGGCGGTACGCTTTGGTACCGGCCATCTTTTTCTTTTCAGTAGGGCAGCGTCCTTCGGAGGACCTGCCTCTTCACAGCACAAAACAAGACCGGGAACCCACCGCTGGTCTCCGCGTTGCGGAGTCTACGCAGTGGGGCACCAAGAATCAGGGATGTCACGAACAAAAAAAGGTCGGCACCATTCACGGCGCCGACCCTGATATAATCTAGACGGGGCAGACGGGACAGACGAGGCAGACGAGGGCGTCTGCCGTCCACCAATTTTTACGCCAGCAATTCCTTCACGAAATTCGGAAGCATAAACGCCGCGCGATGAATCTCATCGTTGTAGTAGCTGGTCTTCATGGCAGCAGCCGTCGCAGCATAGCGCGCCGCCTGGAAGTTGGTCTGTGGGTCATACTTCTTCGAGCAGAAGGCGAATGACCAGTAAGCCGAGGGATAGATCGGCATATAGGCGGTGTAAACTCTCACAATCGGGAAGATCGACTTGAGATTGTCGATCATCGGGCGCACCGCCTGCTTGTGAAAGAACGGCGACTCCGACTGCGCGATCATGATCCCGTCATCGGTCAGCTTGTCGTAGACCTTCTGATGAAAGGGCTTCTGAAAAAGATCGGCCGCCGGGCCAATTGGATCAGAAAGATCAAGCGTCACCAGATCAAATTTATCCGGCGTCTCGGCCATGAAAATCTTCCCATCCTGAAAGACTACGCGAGCGCGCTTGTCATTCAAGCCAGTCGTCAGCTTCGGCAGATGACGTTTGGAAACTTCCACCACCATCTTGTCGATCTCGCACATCGTCACACTCTCAAGATTCGGATGCTTGAGGGCTTCGGTGAGCGCACCACAATCACCACCGCCGATAATCAGCACCTTCTTCGGATTCGGGTGCGTGAAGAGCGGCACATGGGTGATCATCTCGTTGTAGGCATTGTTGTCGTTGTCGGCAGCCATGAGGGAGCCATACAGCACGAGAATCTTTCCAAAGAATTTATTCTCGATGACATCAATGCGCTGAAACTCAGTCTGATGCGATTCGAGGACACGGTCGACCTTGACCGTCAATCCGGCGCAGTGCTCATGTAGTTCGCTGTACCAGACATTCCAGAGATCTTCCATCCCCGAAACGCCGACTGCCTGTGCAGTCGGCGCGGGGTTCATCGTCGTATTGTTCATTGTAGTGGTAGTGTCCTTAGTCGATCACCCGATAGACCGGGCGACGCAGGGAGTTGAAGTTCGATCCCGAAACCGAGCAGTAGGCCCCGGTCATCGGAAAGACAAAGAGATCACCGATCTCATGCTCAGGGATCATCAACCCGTCATACATGACATCAAATGAATCGCAGGTCGGGCCGGAGAGAACGGTCAAACGTTCATTCCCAGTCTTGTCAGTGACCACCGGATACTGGCAATGATCATAGAGGATGCCTGAGAAGGTCGAATAGAGACCATCATCAAGGAAGTACCACATCTTGCCGTCACGGTATGATTTCCCGATCACCGAGCAGACCAGTGTCACCGGGCTGGCCGAAATGAATCGACCCGGCTCGGAGATAATCCGAATGTCGCGACGAATCTGCTTGTCGAGGGCCTTTTCAATCGGCTTGCAGAATTCGTCAATGGTCGGAATCGGCTCGACATAGTTGACCGGGAATCCACCGCCGATATCAAGAACCTGCGTTTCGAAACCCTGTTCATCGAGGGCGCGGATCAACTGACGGGAGGCATCAATCGCTTTGAGATAATTCTCAGCGAAGAGGCACTGCGAGCCAATGTGAAACGACAACCCGTGATATTCGTGGCCGGCCGCCTTAATCTGACGTGCAAGATCAAGCACTTCTTCCGGCAGGCAGCCGAATTTCAACTGCAGATTGACCACCGCATTCTGATTGGTGTGAATGCGAAAACGAATCAACACCTTCAGTTTCTTATGCGTGTAGCGGGCGAATTTCTTCACCTCTTCCGGATTATCAACCACGAAGAGTTCAATCCCACGTTCAACCGCACTATCAAACTCACCGACAGTCTTCACCGGGTGGGTATGAAGCAGCGTCGTCGGATCTGCACCTGCGCGGATAGCATCATCCGTTTCTCCGATAGAACAGACATCGAAATTTCCACCACGCTTGCCGACTTCACTCAAGATCGTCGGGTGGTTATTCGATTTCACTGCGTAGTACATCTGTACTCGTGGCAACGCTGCTTTCAGGGCGTCGTAGTTTCGTCCTACTTCGGAGCGGGACAACAAGAGGGTCGGCGTTTCGAGCGTACGGTCGGCAAAATACTGGCGAATGAGGGCCGTATCGACCCCCCGAAACATCGGGGTCTCTTCAACAGTGCCGAAATGAAAGGAACGAGTCATGAAAATCTCCTTTCAGAACGTCAGCGGCTGACGACTGCTGCCATCGGCTTGTGGCTGATGACTTCATTGGTTTCAGAGGGGATACCTCGCGGCACTTCATCCACGGTGGTGGCATCAGAGGCACGCAGGTACTCTTTCATAAAGGCACAAGCAAGATGCGGATCGACTGCTTCACCACAGGTGAAGAAATCTACCGCGGCGTAGCCATACTCCGGCCAGGTGTGGATAGAGATATGCGATTCGGCAATCACGACCACGCCGGAGACCCCTTTCGGGTTGAACCGGTGAAAAACGGTACTGACGATTGTAGCGCCGGAAACCCGGACAGCCTCTTTCATCGCTGCTTCCAGCCCCTGCTGGTCATCCAGCAGATCGGATTGGCAACCGACAAACTCTGCAATCAGGTGTCGACCCAGAATCTTCATGTTCTTCAGTTCCTCGTTTCCATCGATCGGTTCATCTACATCCGTGGCGGAGTCACTACCCATAAAAGCTGGGCGAGCGACTTGCCGCGGTTGGCAATCTGAGAGGCACGGTCTGATTCAAAGTAGAAGCAGTGGCCGCGCGGTACTTCGTAACGGTGCTGATCCAGTCGCAGTGAGATCGTTCCTTTCAGAACGTACCCGAACTGCTCTCCCGGACCCGGTTTCATCTTTTCCAGCTTCTCTCCTGGTTTCAATTCGACCAGAAGAGGATCCATAATGTTGTTGGTCGAACTCGGGACAAGGATCTCGAACATCGAGGCACCCATATCCGTCACTTCGATCCGGTCATCAGGGGAAAAGACCGCTCTTGGTTCAGCCGCCTGACTGAAGAACTCCGACATGCTCACGCCGAGCGCGCTCAGAATATCTTCCAGTGAATCGACCGAAATCGAGGTCTGGTCATTCTCCAGTTGCGAGATGAACCCTTTGGTCAGCTCGGCGCGATCCGCCAGTTCCTCCTGAGTCAAATCAGAAGCGAGGCGGAGAGCTTTGATTTTTGCGCCGATCTTCGTCGTTGCGTTCATCTGTTTCTTTCTTCGGCAGGGCTGGTTCAAAAGTTTAATAAACTTGACCTGCCGGTTTAATAAACCGCGCTAGTATATACGGAAGTTCCCCCCCGTCAAGATGTTTTGCCATTCAGGCGCAAAAAAAGGGAAGAAAGCGGCAGATTTTTCCTGTTTTTCCATGCTGAAACCGGTTTAGTAGCGCTAAACTTTCAGTTTGACCTCCTCGACATGAGTTGTCTATGTTTGCGATAGTCCTTGATGGTATTTCACAAAACCCTTTCAGGAGGTTGTTATGACTTTTGTTCGAAAAGTGGCAGCACTGGCACTGGCCGCGACGCTGGTCGCGATTATGCTGCCGGGCCTGAGCGTCGCGCAGACACCGTCCGTCGGGCCAAAGCTCGGCGTCGGAGTATTTGGCGGGATGACGCTCCCCATTGTGCAGGATGATCAGAAATCAGGAACAGTTTTCGGCTTCTATGGTCGAGTGAAACTGATTCCGATACTGGTCTTCGAGCCGAATATCAGTTTCGCCAAGTATGGTGACCCAGATCCATTCGACGGTGTGAATC
The DNA here is from genome assembly GCA_964518635.1 of uncultured Ignavibacteriales bacterium. GTDB lineage: Bacteria > Zixibacteria > MSB-5A5 > GN15 > FEB-12 > CAZFGK01. Next base: position 94,688 of record CAZFGK010000002.1, on the reverse strand, counting down.
TTGGCATCGTTGGCTCGAAGGTGACATCATTCGGTGTCGATGCGGTTCTCGGCGCAGGGCCGGGGGCACCGGGGATGACGCCGTTTTTCTTTGGCGGCATCGGTTCGTATTCGATCAAGAATGATGACACCGATTTTGATGAGTCGGCGATCGGATTTTCAGGCGGCCTTGGGCTGGGATTCAATCTCGGCATGCTTGATCTGAATGTACGCGGACGCGCAATTGTGATTCCGCTCGAAGATGGTGGCTCGAAGAAATCAGCTACTGCAACCGTTGGCCTCAGCTACGTGCTGGGAAAGTAAGGAGTTGACCATGAAAAAGCTGTTTGCTCGCTTTTCGCCGGCAGCGCTGATCGGGATGCTTCTCCTGACAGTCGGCTGCCTTGTATCCGGGACATTTATTATTGTCCAGGATTTCACGTTTACGACTAATTCCGGCTTCTACTTTTATGGCATCGACCTTACCACCGAGTCAGAGTGGGAAGATCACAAAGATGATATTGATCTCATAGATGCCGTCGGCCTGGAATTCACGATCGTGAATAACACCGCCAGCGAAGTGACGTTCAACGCCTACGTCGACACATACGCTGCAAACCCTGGGCCAAGCACGGTCCCAGGAACTGCGACAAAGATCATCAATGATCTAAAGGTTGCGGCAAATACGACCAGAAACGTGACGTATGCGCAATCACTCACTTTCATTACTGGCTTGGATCGTTTGAAGTCATTGGTAAAAGGCGGAAAGCTCAGCTACTTTGGCGTGAGTTCCGTGACAGAACCAAATCCGAATTTCGATATTACCGACGGCAAGATCATCGTCACCTTCTCGGCTTCCGGTTCCGGATCGTAAGTTCTTCCTCTTCTCGATTTTTGAACGGCCCGCTTCTGGCGGGTCGTTTTTTTTGGCCAAAAATCCACGAAATACCTTCTCATCAGAAGCGGCTTGCCTCGGTCTCAATTTCATCCGACATTCACGACCTGTTTTTGGACCGCCAGTTGTGGCTGATCGCCATTGACGGCATTGAAGGAGAGCTACCATCGAAACATATCAGATAGTCATCATCGGAGCCGGCCCGGGTGGATACACTGCCGGAATTCGCGCCGCCATGAAGGGGGCAAAAGTCGCCGTTATCGAAGCCCGCGAACTGGGCGGAGTCTGCCTCAATCGGGGATGTATTCCTTCCAAAGCATTGATTGCGTCAGCGACTGAATACTACAAAATGAAACATGCCGACCAGTACGGAATCAAACTGGCGACGCCGCCGGTCTATGACTGGGTCGAGATGCGGAAGCGAAAAGATACGGTCGTGAAAACCATGACCTCCGGTGTCGGGATGCTCTTCAAGTCACATGGCGTAACCCACTATCAAGGGTATGGTCGCCTCGTGAATAAAAATGAAGTGGTGGTTTTTCACGATGACGGAAAAGAGACTCGTCTCAAAGCCGAGCATATCATCCTCGCCACCGGATCGCGCGCCTTCAGCCTACCGGCGTTTCCGGTCGATGGTCACCGGATTGTGACCTCGGATCATCTCCTTGAACTTCCCAATCTTCCGAAATCGATGCTTATCATCGGTGGCGGAGTCATTGGCTGCGAATGGGCGAGTATGCTCAGCATGCTCGATGTTGATGTTACCGTCGTAGAACTCATGGAACAACTACTCCCCCTTGAAGATGCCAGCTCTGCGCAGATACTCGAGCGCGAACTGAAAAAGCAGGGAGTCAAGATTTACACGAAGACCAAAGTCGAAGGACTGATTCCGGGTCCTGATGGGGTTTCGGCGAAACTGTCGAACGGGGAAGTGATCAATACCAATCAGGTACTCGTCTCGGTCGGGCGTGCATTCAATACTGAAGACCTCGGGCTGAGTGATGCCGGTGTCGAAACCAACAAGAACGGTTCAATCAAATCCGGCACTGATATGCGGACGAATATCAAAAACATCTATTCTATTGGTGATGTGAAGGGGGAGATTCTTCTCGCCTACACTGCCACCTATGAGGGTTCTGTTGCAGTTGACAATGCGCTGGGTGAGAAACGAACGGCAAACTATGCCGGGTGGCCGTCGGTGATCTTTACTCATCCCGAAGTTGCCTCGGTCGGTCTGACTGAAAAAGCAGCCGCCGAAAAGCATGATCTGATTATCGGGAAGTATCCGCTCCGTGCTCTTGGAAAAGCGCAAGCAGAAGGAGAGATCGCCGGAGAGGCGAAAGTGATCGGCGACAAGAAGACTGATAAAGTCCTCGGCGTTCATGTCACTGGTGCTCATGCAACGGAAGTGATTCACTCTGCTGCCGTTGCCATGAGGCAGGGAATGACGGTGAAGCAGTTCGGAGATGTGATCTTTGCACATCCGGTAATTGCAGAGTCAGTGATGGAAGCATTGCATGATGCCCATGGTGCATCGGTGCATCTTGGAAAGAAGCGCGCCGCCCACTAGATTCATCTTTTTTTTCGATTCGAAATTCAAACGCCTGCAATTCAGCGGGCGTTTTTTTGTGTGTATCGGGTGTTTCAACCGACTGATGAGCGTCCATGGTCGGAACAATAAGCGTGAACAATTTATGAAGCTGCACGGGAGTGCAATGGGGGGCTCCCTATAGGCGGACGTCGTATCAATGAGTTAGCGAAATAGATTCTCTGGCGTCTGAGTTGCTTAGATCAATAGCGAAGAATTACACCATCTTACACAAACCTCTCACGAGCAGATTGCGCTTGTGAGCTTCGCTATAGGAGGCGTCGGCATGAATCGAATCAGGCACCTGCTCGTTGCCACAGCGTTTTTGCTGGTGCTCGCGACATCGGGGCACAGCTTCAGTCTTACGGCATCATCGTTCAAGGGATTTCATGCTTTTGACAAGGGAGGAGATGTAGTCGGGACCTTCGGGCTCGATCCTCGCTTCTCGTATGCAAACACCGGTCAAAATTTTAACTTCGCAGCCGGCTTGCAGTTCGATGTCTGTTATAATCCGTATCCGGATCCAACTTTACAGGAAGTGCAGAGTAATCCGGGAACCGATTATCTCTGGACCCTTTCGATCAATGATGCGAAACTCCCCTGGGGACAGGATTTGAACTTCACCGGTTCAACGGTCGCGAGTGCATCAGAAATCATGGGTGGAGTGCATTGGCTTCAGAATGCAGTCAGTCCGCATCTTCCTTCAAGTATCTGTACTGCATTCGATGTGCAGTGGGTGAGCCCGACCAAAGGGGTCGCGAGTGCATTCCTTGCTGGAAATCTCAATCCGGATTGCCTCCCCTGGTGGACACCGAACCAATATATCTGCCCGTGGGAATCAAGTGCATCGATTACGGTTAGTGCGCGAGAGGTCTGCCCGCAGAATGCCGTACCGGAGCCGATTACCATGATTCTTTTCGGAACTGGTCTTGCAGGATTCGGACTGACTCGTCGCTTGAGAAAGAAAGAGGACGCAGTATAAAAAAGTAGACGTACTACCTTCCAATGGTTCGCCGCGCCTGTCCCCACCGGGCGCGGCATTTTTTTTGTTCACTTGACCATTTACGTTAGAACTCATAGAGTTTGGGATGCAGACACCATACAGAATATTCTCATCCGCAATGTGCGTGCTAGTCATCGCACTTCTCATCAGTTGTTCACAAAACAAGACGGATACAAAGTCATCTGAAAATATGACAACTTCCGGTTCTCCGTCCTCTTTTGCCAATATGCAAGGGGGGGATGCTTTGGGTGGGCAGCCCCGCTCAGTTGCGGGTTTGGCTTTTCGTCCTCCAGCAGACTGGCTTGATCTTGGCCCCAGCGGAATGCGCGCAGCCAGCTACGCTCTTCCAGATGGCACCAATGCTTCCGATACCGCGATGGTTGCGGTCTTTTTCTTCGCGGCAGGTGGTGGGGGAAGTGTTCAGGACAATATCACCCGTTGGGTTGGTCAGGTGACTCCAGAAGATGGCCGCACGCGAGAAGCAGCGGCGATACACGATAGGTTGACGGTCAAGGGGATGAATGTGACGACCGTCGAGATTGACGGCAGCTATACCCCCGCGATGGGCCCCGGAGCGGCGTCTGGCCCGAAAGCTGGTTATCGATTAGTTGGAGCGGTGATCGAGGGGCCAGAGGGAAATCTTTTCTTCCGACTCACTGGACCGAAAGCACTCACCGATAAGATGCTCTCCGGATTTGTCTCGATGATCAAGCAGATTTCGAAGTTTGAGGTGGGAGTTTCCGCAGGATAATTACTGGACGAGTCACCGTAGATCCGGAACGAATCGGGTTGTCCAGAGACCAGGAACCGAACATCCCGGCAATCTCAAATTCCCCCTGTTTCTCGACCAGGAGACGAAATTCCTGTGGATAGATGGCACGATTGAATTCGATACTTTCGGCGTGCTGTTTTTTCCCCTCAGTGTCGTGCAGATCGATTTCCCATCTCTCTTTGTAAAGTTGAGTGACCGGATCAATCAATTCAATTTCGAACTTTGACCGAACCGTTCCGTATTCGGTTTCTCGAGAAAATTCATGCGTGCTCCCCTGCGCCAGCGGATCAGCGAACTGAACACAACTGTCGAGGACATATAACCCCGAAGTATTCAAGACTGCTGCGACCGACTGCAGATGAGAGAGGAGTTCTTCACTCGTCTTGTAGTAGAGTGAACCGAGCATCACGAATACCATATCAACGGTCTCGTTGTGAGAAAATCGATTCATATCTCCTTCCAGCAAAGTGATATGAGGATCGCCGTCCCATCGACGTTTTCCCGATTCCAGCATATGAGGATGAATTTCGAGACCGAGATATTGGATCCCCTGTTTCGAAAAGCAACCGGCGTGTGGGGCATGTCCCGCACCGACTTCGAGGACACGCCGAAGCCCGCGCCAGCCGAGCAGGGCATTCGCTTCCATCAAGAAAGCCACTTCCGCCTCGAAATCACGATGTTCGAAGGCCAGGGCATATAATTCCGGTGTGTCGTATATGGACATAGATGTTTTCTGCGAGAAAGAGTCTTACAACTCATTTACGGCTGATTCTCCGAAAGCTTGTGGAAATCCAAAGGGTCGGTTGCACTTCCCTTGACGATTGTGTAACTTCCGCCCAACAGGCGGGAACCCCGTTTGTTTTCTGGCGGTGAAATTCGCAAAGACAGGATTCGGACCGGGTCGGGGAAAACGAGCTTCTTGCGCTACAGGCGTAGAGTTCTTCTCGACTGGTGAGAGCACGCAGGTTGGCACGACAGACAGCTTGAACAGCTGACCGGCCAAAAGGAGAAATTGCATGAGCGAGACCAAGGAATACGATTGGAGTCAATTCAAACTCAAGGTGGATATCAAATCCCCGATTGAGAAAGTCTTCCAGGCGTGGACTGATGACGCCATCGTGACCAAGTGGTTTAGCGTGAAGGCGAATATCGAACCGGTCAAAGGGGGCAGAGTTGCCTTTGAATGGCTGGGCGGCGACAAGCTGGATGACAAGATCATTGATGTCCGCAAAGCCAAACTCTTTCACTTTCCGTTTGGATCCAAAGGTGAGCAGGTGCTGGTGACCTTTACCAAAATCAAGGAAGGTACCCGCCTCGAACTGCACCAGTTCAATATGAAAACAACTCCTGCCGACCGCATCACGATGCACATGGGTTGTAAGACTGGCTGGGTCTTTTTCCTCAGTAATTGCAAAGCATTCCTTGAAGCGGGACATGATCTTCGTTCGCATGATCCGCACCGCAGCTACAAACAGGGTTTCCTCAACAGCTAGCTCGGCAGTGAATTGCCGGAGTGAGTCAGCTGTACGTGCCGCGCGCTTTCGGGCAGGGCATTGATGTCGCCAACTGATCAGGAACTGGTCGGTGAAGCGCTCGCTGGAAATCAGCGGGCGTTTACCACTCTGGTTGAGCGTCATCGCGCGGCAGTCCATTCAGTTATCTATCGCGTCGTCAAAAACACTGACACCGCCAATGACTTGGTGCAGGAGACCTTTATTAAGGCCTTCTCCTCGCTGACCAGTTACCGTCCGGAATACAAATTTTCAACCTGGCTCTACAAGATTGCGGTCAATTCTTCGATTGATCTGCTGCGTCGACGCCGACTTCCGCTCATGTCTCTTGACACCCCCATAGAAACCGAAGATGGCTCGATGACGGTCGAAATTGCTGATCATCGCTCGAATCCTGAGGTAGAACTTGAACGTAAACAACAGGAGTTCAGTATTGCGGCGGCGATTGATGACCTCCCTGAGCGGTACAAAGAAGTGATTCAATTCAGGCATCAGGATGACAAGTCGTACGAAGAGATTGCCGAGATGCTCAAAGTACCGGTGGGGACTGTCAAGGCGCGGATCTTTCGTGCTCGGGAGATGCTCAAGCGTCGTCTCAAGGATATTGAACGCCTCTAAGGGAACTACTTCACTGCATTGCGCGTCAAAACGACATGAGCCGATACAGAATTCTCCCCATTTGCAAAGATTGAAGCAAGGGTCGATATTACCAGCATGAATCGGTCAGCACGGATGCAGCACTCAAACTCAGCGGGGATTTACCAAGAGGGGATTCATGCTGGTTTACGTGTTGCGATTCAGTTCGTGCTGTGGGCGGTATGTCTGACTGTTCTGCACTCCACACCTGCAAAAGCCGCAGGAGATGACAGCACTTCAAAAAAAACTCAATACTTTGAGTCGATTCGGCTGAGTCCGGACGGCGTCCTTGCTGTTGATACTCTCGGACTTCGCTGGCGTTACCAGTTCGACTCCACTCGATGGCTGGTCGAGACCCGATCAGCCGGGGGAAGACGGGAAGAGGTTCGCCCTGATCCAGCGGCAAAAAGATGCACCGAAGCCCGCTCAATCGGCGGACTGCAGAAGAGTGTGCTGCTCGGGTATGAAGAGTATTGTGACAATGATATCATCTCTCGTGGAAATGTCACGATCAAAGGATGGGCGAAGCGAAATGTCACTTCGCTCACCGGTCGCGTCGTAGTCAATGATGGTGGCCGGGTTGATGGAAATATAACCGCGCCGGAGATCGATCTTCGTCCCGGTTCGGATGTTCGCGGAAGTTCGACCATCACCACGCCGATTGGCGCAACCGTCGACTTCCTCTCGGTCGATCCGTTCAAGGCGGCCTGGTGGAGTTATGGAGTCGGGATGGGGCTGATTCTTGTCAGCGGAATTCTGATACTGGTCTTCTTCCGAAAACGATTCAATTACATTTCACAGTGCCTTGAACAGCATCAGAGCCGCTCACTTCTCACCGGCATTGCGGCGGTCTTCTCACTTCCGGTGGTCGCGGTACTCCTCCTGTTCACTCTAATCGGGGTGGTGCTCATTCCTTTGCTTCCTGTTGTTTTGCTCGTCGCCGGGAGCTGCGGATTTCTGTGGGTTGGTTGTGAGATGGCGATTCGAGTTTCAAAGAACACCCCGCGGCCGATCTGTCTGCGTTGGGGTTGGATCGCGATTCTTGCTCTGCTGGGGCTGAGTTGGTATCTGGCCATTGACGGCTGGCAATTCAAGCGATGGGAACGAGGAGGGCAAAGTCTGCTCTTCGGTGCTCTCGCGATTTCAACGATGTACATCATCTGTGCCGGACTTGGCTCAATCATTCTGACTCGAGTCGGAAGTCGGCCGTACCTCCGGTTTGATTCCGTCACTGGAAATCAATCAGAGGATGATCCCTCCCGTCCCGAAATTCCGGATGTGGTGATCCCCCGCTACGCACGGAGCGAAAAACAATCTCGCCGCGGTACTGCGTGGCGAGATATTCGCTGAAACCTCTCGGTCCCTTCCTCGTATTCAATCCAGAGAGTCTCTTTCGATAAGAGTCGAAGAGGAAAGTGAAGCTCTCCTTCTGTTCGAATCACCGTTGGGAGGTGTCATGAGTCGTTTTGTTCAGTGTCGATCAGTCCGCGTCGCCGGACTCTTTCTTTCCACTTTCTTGTTGCTCACTCTTCTTAGTACTGACGCCCACTCACAGGACCGATCAGCGCCGGAACGCGTCAAGGAAACTGCATGCTGTGCGAGCTGTAAGAAGGTCTCTCTGAATCTGGAACTTGGTGCGGGGGAAGTATCAATCACTCCATTGGCCGAATCTCTCTCATCCGGGGCATATGCCACCGCCGATATTTTCTACTCACCTCGAAAATTTCGTTACAGCTGGGAAATAGGGCAGAACGGAGAGACCGCCGAACTTGATGCCAAATCAGAAACGAGATCCGGCCGCAACTTTGATGGCCGTGATGAGAACAACTGGGATATCCAGATATCACAGAAACTTCCGGTCACACTCAATCTTGAAATCGGGGCAGCAGATGCAGTGATCGATCTGGGTGGCGTCAGGATCGAGGAAGCCCATCTCGATATAGGAGCCTCATCGGCTGAGATCACCTTTCTTGAACCAAATCCGATACGATGCCGTGAATTCGAACTCAACTCCGGTGCGGCCGGAGTCTCGATTGAAAAATTCGCAAATCTCCATGCCGAGGAAGCGGTGATCGAAATCGGCGCGGCATCTCTTGATCTCGATCTGGGCGGAACGCAGCAGGGGGAGACGACTCTTGATCTATCTGTCGGAGTCGGCTCCTGTGACATTATCGTACCCCTTGATCTGCCGCTTCGAGTCGAAGGTGCAGATGATAGCTGGTTCTCCACCGTTGATATCCCGCGTCGACGGATGCATCGAGTCTCCAAGGGAGTCTATGAGACCGACTCTTTCGAAACTGCCAAAGACCGGATGATCATCACTCTCTCGGTCGGGATGGGATCGGTCGACTTCAAGTTTCGGTAGACTCACACTCAATTTCAGAACTGATTTTTTCACGCCGCTCGTCTGCGAAAAGCCAGACGGGCGGTTTTTTCGAACTTGAATCAACTTGCTCCGGTACTGCAAGAGGTCTATACTCGCCCCTTCATGATTCAACCTATCACCGTAGAACCAGAGAATTGAAGACTTTCTGGAAAATCGGACACTTGATCACACAAAAGCAGGATTCAAGAGTATGATGTTCATGCATCAGAATCGCACATCTTTCCGTCTGTTACTTTCCTTCACTTTTATGTTCGCCGGTTTGTTGCCGTGTGGCAGCATGCTCGAGGCAGCCCCGCGAAATCCGGTACAGGATCAGATTTTTGCCGCTCGCGACAAAGTCTTACCCGCACTCGTTCACATTCAGCCGGTGGTGCGGGATTTTGCCACCGGACAGCTCAAGAAACAATCGCAGATTGGTTCAGGAGTGATCTTTCATCCGGACGGCTATGTCGTCACCAACTACCATGTTGCCGGAAAAGCGGAGCGGATTATCTGTACGCTCAATGACAAAGAACAGGTTACAGCAACCTATATCGGTGGCGACCCCGCAACCGACCTGGCGGTGGTGAAGCTGGATCTTTCCAAGTACAAAAAGAGAATCAGGGTCGCATCATTTGGAAATTCCGACTCAGTCCAGGTTGGTCAGCAGGTCCTTGCAATGGGCTCCCCACTTTCACTTTCACGTTCAGTCTCATCCGGAGTGATCTCCACCCGTGATCGTTACTTTTCGAGTGATATTCGTCTCCCCACCGGTGAACTGACCGGACGATTTAATCTCTGGTTGCAAACCGACGCTGCGATCAATCCAGGGAATTCCGGAGGACCGCTGGTTAATCTTGCGGGAGAAGTAATCGGAATCAACTCACGAGCCGCATTTCTTGCCAATAACATTGGTTTTGCGATTCCAATTAACGTCGTTAAGAGTGTGACGGAAGAGTTGCTCCGGCATCAGAAAGTCAGCCGAAGCTGGATCGGTGTCGAAATTCAGGCCCTGCAGGAACTCGAAAACTACTTTGGAACAGATGATAGTTCCGGAGTCTTGATTGCATCAGTTGATCCTGATTCTCCTGCGGAAGAGGCAGGATTGCAAGCCGGGGATATTATTCGCACCGTCGATACACGCGCGGTGTCGGCGCGCTATTACGAAGAACTGCCGGCATTTTACAATGACATTGCAAGACGTCCTTCCGGAGTACCGATTCAACTTCAGATACGCAGGCAATCCGACTCAATGCAACTTTCAGTTCTTCCACGGGAACTTGGAAGCCAGATCAGTGATGATTTCGAGTGTGAAGCTTGGGAATTCACGGTCAAAAATATCACCCAGCCACTGCGCATGGACACCCAGCTGAAAGACTCACTCGGTGTCTATGTTGCCGGAGTGAAATCAGTCGGTATCGCCGACCGAGCCGGGCTTCAGCGAGGGGATGTGATTGTCAGTGTCGATCGTCAGCCGGTTACAACTCTTGATTCATTCACCGCTCTTTATCAGGCGGCAGCAGATCAGAAGAAAAAGAGAATCCTGCTGACCGTGCATCGTGGAAATGCGGTTCGGATTGCCGTCCTTGCAACCGATCGCAAAAGCAGCGCCGATGCAGGAAAGGGGAAATCATGAAGAAGTTATCAATTACTCTCGCATTCTTTGTCGCTCTTGTATTCATCGCGCCGAGTGTGAGCCACGCACAGAAATTTGATTTCGAGCGTCTTCGCAAAGCAACTTCTGAGCATACGGTCATCCTGCAGTTTACTCTGGAAGTCACCTTCGGAATGAATAGCTCGACCGATGAACATCGCGCTCTCGGAACGATCTGCAGCGCGGATGGACTCGTGCTCTTCGACGGGACATTTCTGGATACCGACGGGAATTTCGGTTCGAATCCGGGATTCAATGTTCGGATTACTCCTTTGTCGATCAAGGCAATCTATCCGGATGGGACCGAGACCTCGGCTGAATATCTCGGGCTAGATCGCGCCACCAAATTTGGTGTTGCCCGAATGGCGGCTGCAAAAGGGAAGTCGATTTTGCCTGCCAAATTCTCTCAAGCTCGGATGCTCGGTGTCGGGACCTGGGTTGCAACGAATACGTTGCTCCCTGAACTGGTCAATCCGCCTCTCGGCGGAAATGTCGGTCTAATCTCGGCAATGATCGAATCACCGCAACAGTTTCCGGTCACCGTAGGACTTGGGCCGAATGAACTTGGGTCGGTTGTGTATGATGATCGTCTGAATCCAATTGGAATTCTTGGGTTCTTTCAAGATGGCGGCGACGGGGGCCCATTCGCGACTGCACAGGAAGGGGACTTCCCGATGCTCGGTGTGATCACGTCTGATCGTATCGCAAGAGTCGTCGCCAATCCTCCGGGGACAAGTGGAGTCGCCGAACGCTCCTGGCTAGGCATAACATTACAAGCACTCACGCCAGATATCGGCGAAGCACTTGGGGTCAGCGCGCGAGCGGGGATTATTGTCACCGAAGTGATTGCTGCATCCCCTGCCGAGAAAGCCGGGATGAAAGTCGGAGACATTATTACCCGCTTCAACAGCGAAGCAGTTGCAGTCGACAAAGAAGAACGTATTTCACTCTTTCAACGCAAAGTGTCCGAGAGCAAACCGGGGACAACGATTCGACTCGGGACACTCAGAGAAAAAGAGACCGGATATCTCGACACCACATTGGCAGTCCTTCTCGAAAAAGCACCGATCAGTGCGCGAGATGCAGAAGAATTCAAAGATGAACGACTTGAAATGACCGTTCGTGATCTGGTCTTCAGCGATTTCGTCATTCGCAATCTCGAATCCGGCTCCGTTGAAGGGGTGGTGGTCTCATCACTTGAGTCAGGCGGACTCGCAGTCGTTGGCGGACTCGAAATGGGAGATATCATTCAGCGAATTGGTTCCTCAAGCGTTGCCTCGGTTTCGGCTTTTCAGCAGGTGGTGACAGAATCACTCGCCTCCGGGTCGAAGGAACTGATCTTCTTTGTCTGGCGGGATGGACGAACCCAGTTTGTGAATGTCCGTCTGAACTAGCAGAAAATCTCCTGAGCGAGCTGCATGGATTTGCAACTATTTCGGGAGGGTGATTTTCATCACCGGCTAACAGATGGAGACCATGATTGAGCTTGTTGGGTCGTTTTTTTCGTCCAAAGCTGTTGTCCGGTAAGGGTGTTTGACCTCACTCAAGAGGTCATTCTGAACCGCTCGAATAATTAGGCGATCTGGCAGCCCCTTTGCGCTAGACAGCAGCAGGAAAGAAATCTACAATAGGGTTACAAGCGGTGCGCTGCGAAAGCGCGCCACTTGCGGTGAAAGGTTGTTATATGCGCCAACTTCTCAGTGCCATCATCTTGACTGCGGCTCTTGCCGGATCGGCTTCGGCCTATTCGGGAGTAGTCTCCGCTGATAATGTTTCAGTTGCGCCGGGGGGCACGGTTGCTGTTCCGATTATGCTTTCTGGCTCCGACACGGCCTTTTCGGGGTACGAAATTCCGATACGATTCAACACCTCTGCATTGACGGTTGATTCTATATCCTTTGTTGGTGCTTTGGGCTCTGGATTCATTCGAGAAGGGCTTGTGGAGCCGGATTCTCAAAGAATTCGCATCATACTCTATCCTGATTTCTCTGCCGGTTCAGTCCAGTCGATTCCGGCAAGTTCTGGGTTGCTTGCCAGAATATTCTTCAAGGCATCCCCCTTTGCTTCACCGCAGATGATTCCCGTCGATTCTATCAACCAGACTATTTCGCTCGGCAATGGAGTTTCACTCCTTCGCCAGGTTCTCTTCTCTGATGGCAAGGGAAAGCTTCTGAAAGATGCCGACTTTGTTGCGGGTAGCGTCACCATTCAGTCACCGACCGATGTCGATGATGACGGCTCAATCTTACCAGTCAATTTCGAAGTCGCTCAGAACTATCCGAATCCGTTCAACCCGACTACCAGTTTGCGCTACAGTCTCCCCAAGGCGGGAGAAGTACGTGTCGAGGTCTTCAATGTCCTCGGTCAGTCGATGAATGTACTTCAGGATGGTCGTCGGGAGGCAGGGAACCATACCCTGACTTTTGATGCTTCCGCCTATCCAAGCGGAGTCTATTTCTACCGAGTCGATTTTGATGGGAAGTCCGAAACCCGGAAGATGCTTCTCCTGAAATAAGCCCTTCGGCTGTACCGAATTCCAACTCTGCCGATACTCAAGATCAGGGCAGTTCGACCCCGAACTGTCCTGATTTTCTATGAGCACTACGGCACCGCACCCAGACATGACCACCGCAGAGACGCTCGATCGGGACCCGAAAGGGGTACGGATCGGCGAATATCTGGTATTGACCAAAATCGGGCAGGGGGGGATCGCCGAAATTTTCAAGGGACGGCAGGAATCACTCGGACGTGATGTCGCCATCAAGATTCTCTCCAACCGACTCAGTGATGACCCCGACATTGTCCGCCGCTTTGAGCGGGAATCGATGGTCATTGCCCGCTTAAATCATCCCAACATTGTCCATGTCATCGATAAAGGGCGAGCTGCCGGACGGTATTACTTTGTGATGGAGTATATCGACGGGACTTCACTGCGTGAAGTCATCGATTCACCAAAGATATCGCTGCAGACCAAGATCGACATGATCATTCAGGTCTGTAAAGCCCTCGATTACGCACACAAAAACGGCGTGATCCATCGGGATATCAAGCCGGCCAACATTCTCATCGATCGTGAGGGGAATCCCCGGGTTGCAGACTTTGGTATCGCTCAGATTCTTGGGACCCCGGAATATGAAATGACCGGCTCGGATATTGTCATGGGGACATTGTCGTACATGTCACCAGAGCAAAAGGTCTCGTCGACCAATGTCGATCAGACCACCGATATTTATGCGCTGGGTGTCGTCCTCTACGAAATTTTGACCGGACGAAAACCGCTGGGGCATTTCAAGCCGCCATCTGAATTGAACCCGCAGATAGGGAAGTCATTCGATCCGATTGTCCTGCGCTGTCTCGCGCAAGAGGCCCACGAACGCTTTCAATCTGCGGTAGAACTCAAGAATGCCCTTCTGGAAGTCAGCAATGGTCATCGACCGAATCTGCTTCAGGAGCAGACCGTCGTCGGAGCAGAGAGCTTCGCCGGAAAATGCCGTTTTCTGGACACCATCAAAGAGACGAAGTTTGCCTCCACGATCCTTGTCGAAAATAGAGTGAACAAAAAACTCTATGTCATCAAGCGGCATCAAAAAGGGGATCAGGGGCGGAAGGAAGCAAAACTCCTGTCGTCGCTGAAGCATGAGCATGTCGTACCAGTCATTGGGGTCGGTGGGGATAGTAAGCAGTCGGTGATTGTGATGGAGTATGCCCCCGGTGGATCGCTTGCAGATCGGATGGTACAAAAATATGACTGGAAGCGTGCTCTGTCGATTGCCGTCTCGATTGCAAAGGGTCTTGAATTCGCGCATCGGAACAACATTGTCCACGGGAATCTACGTCCGTCTAATGTGCTCTTCGATTCGAAAGAGCAGATCCGAGTCTCTGACTTTGGACTGCCGAGTCATTACGATGGCCAGCGGCAAAGAAACTGGTACGCCCCTCCCGAACATAAGATATCAAAGGCGGCCGATCTGTATGCCCTTGGTGTTATTTTTCATCAACTGATTGCATCCCGAACCCCATCCTACGATGCGATGGATCGGCTCCGGCTCGAAGATGTCGAGCAATCGATCCCGTCCGACTTGGCGACGTTACTAGGCAAACTCTGTGCGATTCGTATCGGTAACAGATATGCGACTGCCGCGGAGTTTATTTCAGCAGCCGAATCCCTCCTCCAGTCAGTAGCGGAATCATCCCAAAGTGCCAGGCCAGTTTTTCCAGAGCCGACACACAGTCCAGCACGCCCCATTTCCCTCTTTGTCGGGGTTGCCATCGGCGGGGGGGCAGTCGCACTTATTGCGCTCATCGCATGGCTCATTTTCAGGTAACATCCCCCCTTCAAATTCTGCTCAATCCAGCAGTTCTTTCCTACTTTTGATTGACAAAACTATCCCGCGAGTGTATTCTTTTTGGTGATGGGGAAGATTTGGTTGGTCCCCATGCGACTTTTGAAGTCGCACAGCAGCCAAGATAGGGTACACACAGACGGACAAGGCACTCGCCTCGTTCACTGATTTGCGGATTAGGGTCCCGAATCAGCCGATTGCACAAAACGACGCATAAACTGCGCTCTGCTCACCGGGTGACTGGTGTGTGTCTGTTCTGTTATACACCCTATTTATTTGAAGTCTGATTGATCCCTGGGCGACGAGGTTTGAATCGTCTGCTTTTGGTCAACGGATGGTCATTCCGGAACTTGTACGCGTGACTGCGAAAAATAGTTGATAGGAACCAGAATCTCGTGGTGGGAATGAGCCACCGAAGGAAGGAGGACGAAGCCACGATAGAGTAACCGTCCGATCGATGTGAAGAAGTAGGGTCACATCGAAAACTTGTCTCACAAACAAACTAAGTGATAGCGCCTGACTTCGGTCAGGCAGATACATGGGTACCGAAAGGAGCATTACATGACTTCAAAGCTTTGGCGCACAGCGACCGCTGCCGTACTGGTAGTGGCGTTTGGGGCCTCGCTTGCTTTCGCGGCCAAGGACGCAAAGAAAGAAGAGTCGAACGATAAGACTCAGACCTTCCGTCCGGCCCCGGAGCGCGATGCCAGCGGCCTTGATTTGAACACCGACAATTCCTCAACCGTTTCAGGCAGCGGCACACGCGGCCTGGGTGAAACCCGCTCGGCTTCATCGATCGGTGCAGGAACTCTCATTCAGAGATCATTTAACGACGTGCAGTATCCGAGCAACCCGATGCGCCGCGTGGCAAATCGTGGTAGCTCGATCGTACAGTTCTCATTCACCGGCATGGCCGCTGCTGCCGCCAACACCGAAACTTTCGCCTACAACGGTTACAAGCCGACTGGTGGTGGTTCCTGGGCACAGCTTCCTCCGGGAGCCTGTAACGTTCAGGACGGTTCCGGAACGACTCGCGGTTTTGCCGCTCAGTCTGATGTGAACCCGGAAGGTTACATCCTGATGTCCGGTCGTGATGCGAACGGTCAGGGATTTGACAACCGTCTCTATTTCCAGACAGCCGAACTCGACTGCTTCTGGGGTGCAGGGACCAAGGTTGCCCCGTCCAATTATCGCCAGAACTATGGTTCTGTGGCCAATTTCCTAGCTGAGCCACACATTGAAATCAGCTTGATCGGTACCGATACCGTCATTCACCTTGTCGGCTCTGAAAACGTCATCGGCGCCCAGTACGGCAAACCGATTACATCCGGCGCTCGTGGTGAGACGGTGGTTCAGTATTTCCGTAAAGTGAATGGCTGGGGAAGTACCCTTGATGATACCCTCAACTGGTCATCAGCCAAGACGATCGACACCGCTGGTACCCGCCCTGCCATCGCAGCGCAGCGCACCGGTTCCAAGGTTGCGGTTATCTACGCCCCGATCACTGCTCGCGGCTATACCGATTCCGCCGGCTGGTCTGAACCAGTCTTCGGTGCACCGAACAACACCACCCTCGATCTCGATATGTGCTATCGTGAATCCGTCGACGGTGGCTTGACCTTCGGTTCCCAGGTGAACATCACCAACTATGGCAACCGTCTCGTTAAGACCTACGGTATCCGTACTGAGTTCTCCGGTATGTATTCTTCAGACGGCGCCCTCCACGTTGTATTCCGTGGTGACCCGTGGCCGGCTGGTATCTATGATTCCGGTCAGAGCTTCTTCTTCTACGACTTCTCCGGCTCGGTCCTCCACTGGTCGACCTCTGCTGGTGCAGTGACCCGTGCGGCTAACGCCGACTGGGGTCTTGCCTGGAATACCAACGTCTGCGGCTTTGAAAGCGGCGGTTACGTGAACCGTCCGCAGATCAGCGAGTGCGATGGAAACATCTACGCTACCTGGTCACAGGCGCATGACATTCAGAACGTTGCCGATCTGAACGATACCATCAACAACTCGTTTGCTGATTGCGACAATCTTCCGACCGGACGTGTTGGCTCTGCCAGCGCCGAACTTTGGATGTCGGTTTCAAGCGATCTTACCGGTCTCCTCTGGGATAAGCCGCGTAACCTGACAAATACCTACTCCCGTGATTGCGACTCCGCAACCGGCGGCGGTATCTGCTTCTCTGAAAAGAGTGTCTCCCTTGCCCGCGAAGGTCAGCAGACCACCGGGTCATTCACTTGGCCGTCCGATGCAAAGATTGACGTGACCGGTACCTATGCAGGGACCTGGTTCATCAACGCTCTCTTCTTTGATGATCGTATTCCGGGTAACGCTCAGACCGGCGCGAACGCTGCCCTTGGCGAAGTGAAGTTTGCTCGTATTGCCTGCGTTGATCCGGTGACCGCTGCCTTGATTTCGGTGAACCCGACTTCAGACGGCTACCCGAACTTTGTCAAGCATGGTCAGCAGAAGCTGATCACCGTGACCGTCACCAACGATGGTAACACCGCGTTGAACATTACTCAAATTGGTACCCAGATCACCAACGGCCCGGTCGGCGTGATCAGCACCAGTGCAGCGACATTGACAGTTCCGGCTGGTGTGACCAATACCAACACCTTCCAGATTCGTATCAACTTCGGTGGTACGGTGAACGCACCTGCTACCGTTGTCCCCGCCTATGGTTATGTGTTCTTGAAATCGAACGCAGCGAACAACGACTCACTTGCAATCCAGATCAACTACGTGATTGCTGATACCGTCGTTCTCTCTGAGTTTGATACCGTCAGCACCGGTCTGATCCGCCTTGCGGTCTCATCCAATGGTGCGGAAGGTCTCTCTGGCATTGGTGGTGCAAACCTCGACTACGTGACCTTTGGTGCCGATTGCGATGCGACCAATTCCTCTACCTACCTGTTCTCAGGTGGACCAATGGCGAACCGCCAGGTCAACCCGACCACTTATGTGTTCACGGGTTCGACCTTCTCGGATGCTATTGATGAATTCACCTGGAAGCCGATTGCATCTGCTCTTCGTGGATTCAGCGCAAACGCCACACGTGAGCGTTACTCGACGGGCATCATGGTGAGCAAAGATACGACCATCGGTTGCGAACGCGTCTGGTATGCTCCTCTTGGTGGGGACCCGAATAATGACTTCATTATTGTCTGCACCAAGTACTGGAAGCTCACCGCTGGTTCCATTACGGCTCTTCAGTTTGGTGACGTCCATGACTTCGATATCCCGTCCAATCCGGGCGCGATAAACATCGATGGTGCGGAATCCAACTTCGTCTGGCTCCGTGGTGCAGAAGCCACCGCTGGATGCGCTCCGTATGCCACCCGTTATGGTGCAGCTGTCCCGCTTGGTCAGTACTTTACCTCGCAGGCCGCATGTACTAATGACGATCCATATGGTCAGTACACGATCAACAACCCGAATGATCTTACCCTTGGCGCCCACGGCTCGAACACTGGTGTCATCCATCCGGATACATCATGGGATCGTAGCGGCGGATTCAACGCCATTGGTAACGTCGGTCCGGACTCTGCTGATATGCGTATCATCACGACCTGGAAGCACAACGTGACCTTGAACTTTGGTGACACCCTGTACACCTACAGTGCGTTGACCACGACCCAGACTGGCGTTCCTGCGACACCTACTGGTGGATTGGATCGCCTGAAGGGGAATGCAGCTGCGGCTTGCGCCTGGTACCAGACGAATCTGCGTCCTACCTGTACGGTCTGCGGATGCTGCGTTGGTGTCCGTGGTAACGTTGATGGTGATGGTGGCGAGTCGGTTGACATCGCTGACCTGACCGTTCTCGTTGACCATCTCTTCATCAGCTTCACCCCGCTGATCTGTGAAACAGAAGGTGACATGGTGATTGATGCCAGCGTTGATATTGGTGACTTGACCTTCCTGGTTGACCACCTCTTCATCTCCTTCACTCCGCAGCCACCCTGCTGATCTGAAGGAATCGCTCAGTCTGACTGAGCAGTGAATTAGATTCACCAACCGCCGCCCTCACAAGGGGCGGCGGTTTTGATTTTGGGGGTAGACGGAAGTCAGTCAGAGTTGTGCGTGTTTGTGGTACACTCCGATTCAAAATTGAGAGCAAGAAGTTGGGGAGAAGTAGGAGTTAAGAAGAGAGAGATCGATTTCTACGATTTTTTGGAATCTGTACTTACTGCCGAATCACGATTGAATGACTCTTCTGCATTGGGATAACTTCCCGATCGAACATCCTTTGCAAACCCACTCACTGCACTTGAAATGATCTCATTCAAATTCGCATATTCACGAAGGAAGCGTGGCTTGAACGACGGATCCCGTAGACCAAGCATGTCGTTCGTGACCAGCACCTGAGCATCACAGTGTATGCCGGAGCCGATCCCGACCGTAAAGAGATTCGTCATTCGCGTCGTAATCTCCAGAGCAGTCTCTGCTTCGATCAATTCCAGTACGAGGGAGAAGCAGCCAGCAGCTTCGAGGGATTCAGCGGATTCATACAGATACTGCCGAGAGCGTTCCTGTTTCCCCTGTACTTTCGCGCCACCGAGTCGATGAATTGACTGAGGAGTCAGTCCGATATGCCCCATGACGGGGATGCCAAGCTCAACAAGACGCTTCGCCGTATCAGCGATTTCGATTCCCCCTTCGAGCTTGACCGCTTCGGCAAATCCCTCTTTGAGAAATCGACCAGCGTTGGTGATAGCGACCTCTAATGAGGGCTGATAGGAAAGAAAAGGCATATCGGCAATACGCAGTGCGCGTGTAGATCCACGACTCACCGCTGCGGTGTGTGCGATCATGACGTCCATCGAGATGGGGAGTGTCGTTTTGTGTCCGTGCACTACGTTGGCCGCACTATCGCCGACCAGAATCATGTCGACCCCGGCGTCGTCGATGAGCTTCGCGATCATGGCATCGTAGGCGGTCAGGCAGACCAGTTTCTCCCCCTTTTTCTTTCGAGAAAGCAGAGAGGGGATCGTCATTTTTTTCTCAGGATGTACGACTGACACCTATTGATCCGATCCCGGTGGGGTGTAGTAGCGTCGTCCAGCGACCGGCCGTGAGACGATACTCACCAGATCGTCGAAGTGACGTGGCTCGGCGACAAAATCGATTTCGTCGGTTTTGATGACGAGCAGCGGGGTTTCGCTGTAGTGGAAAAAGAAATAGTCATATGCCTTGTTCAGGGCATCGAGATAGTCACTATCAATCGATTTTTCGAGCGCCAGATTTCGTTTTTTGACTCTGGTAAGCAACCGAGGGGTCGTTGCCTGTAAGTAGATCACGAGGTCAGGGCGAGGAATATCCCGCTGCAAGTGCGGGGCGATTCGTTCGTAGAGGGCAAGTTCCCGTTCATTCAAGGTGACAGAGGCGAAAACCGAATCACGTGCGAACAGATAATCGGTCACGACATGGTGACGAAAGAGATCACGCCCGATCAACTGCTGTTGTTGCTGAAAGCGTGAAATCAAGAAGTACAATTGACAGGAGAGGGCATATCGCTTGCGATCTTTGTAAAAATCATTCAGGAATGGATTCTCATACCCGTTCTCGAGCATGAGTTCGGCTTCGAGACGATCGGCAAGCATCGTTGCAAAGGTCGTTTTGCCGACGCCGATCACTCCTTCGACTGCAATGTAGCGCTGTTCGGTTTTTTCCGTCACGGTGTTACTGTTTCAATTCACCCGAAAGGGCAGCTTGAGAGACTGAGCTTTGATGATAATACGCAGAAAACAATTTCCCGGTTCCGGGATGTACGAGATCAGGGGAGAGTGCAAGGAGTGGACCAAGCACGAACGCTCGCTTTGTCATTTCGGGATGAGGAACGATCAGTTCCTCGATGTTGATCAGCTCATTTCCAAAGAGAAGAAGATCTAGATCGATAGTACGAGCACGACGTTCCCCTTTACTCGTTCTCCCCATCTCCTTTTCGATTGCCTTCAGTGCTTTCAGAAGCTCAAGAGCGGAAAACTGACATCTAAATGAGACCACCTGATTCAGGAAATATCCGGAGTGGTCATTCATCTCGAGTGGTTCCGTCTCAATCACCGGAGATTGTATCAGGGATTGATCAACTGCGAGTGATTTCAGATGCTCAACGGCGCGAAGAAGATACTCATGTCGCGGTTCGATATTCGAACCGAGGCCGACAAAAACGAGGGGAGTGAGATTATCTGATTTATTCGTCATCTGCATTATCTGGTACGATAGATTTCTACTTCAGCGGACGCAACCTGGCCATTGATTGGAGGGTGAAGTTTACGGACACAGACAGTGACAGCGATTACCTGCGTTGTGGAGAGCATTGAGGCGGCAATCTGCTCAGCGACAGTTTCGATCAGTGTGACCGGTGTTCCTGTCATGATCGCTGCTGTTCGTTCATAGATTGTAGTGTAGTCGATGGTCTGTGAGATACGATCGGTATCGGCCGATCTTCGCGTATCGAGCCAGCAGTCACAGTCGACTTCATAGTGACGACCAGTTGCTTGCTCTTCGCGGCTGGTGCCATGAAAGGCATAGAAGGCCATCTCTTTGAGACTCACACGATCCATTGCTTTTACTTGATCGGTCATTTTTCGGTCACGTCCGGTTTGTTCTAGGACTTCTTATCCTGCCATGCCGATTCGGTCCGTCGGCGTAGCCGTTCGAGTCGTTCCAGTTCATCGGAAGGGAGACGATTGATCGAACCAAGTTGATGTGCCAGTATCGCAACTCGGGCGAGATGCTCGGCGGTTTCCATTCGGTGGAGTGCCTCGGTGAGGGTCTCGCCAATGGCAAGGAGACCATGATTACGAAGAAGAAAGAGCTGATGATTTTCAATCCACGGTTCAAGTGAACGGGGGAGATCAGCGGTTCCGGGGGATGCGTAATCAGTAAGTGGAACCTTCCCCAACAAGAGCATCGATTCAGGAAGCAGATCGATGGGGAGCTCAATCCCTGCGACTGCAAAAGCAGTTGCGTGTGGCGGGTGGGCATGGACACAAGCACGGATATCAGCACGATGGGCGAAGACAAAGAGATGCATGGCGATCTCGCTGGATGGCTCTCCACGCCCTTGAATTTTCTTCCCAGTTCCGTCCACAACCAGCAAATCCTCGGCCTTGAGTCCCCCCTTGTCGAAACCACGTGGGGTGATCAGGAAGCGGCCTTCCTCCAGCCGAACGGAGATATTCCCCTGTGTGCCGGTGACCAGCTGCCGCTCGGCAAGTTGTTTACCGACCTCAACTATTTCTGATCGAATGAGATAGGGGGATTGCATAGGTGTTTCGTCAAAGCTAGGTCGACGGATGTTGCCTGTCAATTGGCTGTCACGGGTCTGTGAATTGTTCGATGGGGTGGTAAATCCCGTGCCATGCAAAATTCGGTGAATATATCATCCCTCGGATAATGATAACGGAAACAAAAGGGGTGCTTGACGTGTAGATCATGTAAACGTATTGTACTTGAATGTTCCCGAAGGAGGAGCAGGTGTCGCAAGCCGATTTCCCGCTACGTCATTCATCTGATTCCAGCCAACCGGGCTCTCTCAAGCCCGGTATTCGCCGTGAGGGTCGAGGTCTGCTCATTTCTGGAGGAGTGCTTCTCGGCATCTTCATTGGATTGATCCTCGCCTCACAAGCAAACCTGGTCACACCGGTACTTGCCGATCTGCCGACAAATATCTCGCAGACCGGTGCGATGCCTGTGGTCGAGAAGAACGGGGTTGTCGAGTCCCCATTTGTGGCCGTAGTCGAATCACGCGCCGATGCCGTGGTAAATATCTCGGCACGCGGTCGAGCGGCTGATCTCCCCTGGTTTATGCAGCGTCCCGGACAAGGACCAAGTTCTGCGGGTTCTGGGTTCTTCTTCCGAGAAGACGGCTACATCATGACGAATGCACACGTCGTCACCAATGCCGATGAATTGGTCGTGACCACCGCCTCCGGATATGACTATCCGGCAAAACTGATCGGCTCAGACCCAAGCTCAGATCTGGCAGTCATCAAGGTTGAACCGGAAGAAAAAATCACCTGGATTCCCTTCGGAAATTCAGACGATATCAAAATCGGTGACTGGTGTATTGCCATTGGAAACCCGTTTCCGGCTCAGGGGCTTGATCGTTCGGTGACTGTCGGCGTCATCTCCGCCCTCGGGCGCAGTAATCTTCGTTTTGGGTCTGAGACCCCGATGTATCAGGACTATATCCAGACCGACGCCTCGATTAATCCGGGGAATTCCGGCGGTCCGCTTCTGAATCTCAAGGGGGAAGTGATCGGGGTAAATGCCGCTATATCGACTCCGACAGGTGGATCAGTCGGAATCAGCTTTGCGATTCCAGTGAACATCGCTCGCGCAATTGTTCCTGACCTGATCGCTGAGGGGCGCGTGAATCGCGGCTTCTTGGGCGTGGTGCTCAACAACGTCACCGAACGGGATGCCAAGCGTTCTGGGCTTGCTGCTGTTCGAGGAGCGAGGATTGACTCAGTCGTACCGAATTCCCCAGCCTCGGCTGCCGGACTCCGCCGTGGTGATATTGTGACCAGCTTCAATGGACATGATGTTGCAACCTCCAGCCAGTTCATGGTGCAGGTTGCAAACCTCAAAAGCGGGACCAGTGTCCCGATCAACATCATCCGAGCCGGTCAGGAGCAGAAACTGGCCGTTACGGTGGCTGATAAGGAGAGTTTTGAGGCCCTCGCCCGTGGTTCGCTGGGAACACCTGAGCAAGGGGGGAGCGACACCTTTTTTGGCATGGAAGTTGAGACTTTTACTCCTCAGATGGCCCGCGAGCTGGGGACTCGTGCCTACGACGGGGTCTATGTCACACGGGTCTCTCCAAATTCCCCGGCCGATGTCGCCGGAATTGCGGATGGAACGATTATTCTTCAGCTCGACAATCAGCCCGTGACTGACGTAGTCGAGTTTGCAAATCTGGTCAAAGGATTACAGGAGAGAGGGAAGATTCCGTTGTTGGTGATCGAGCCGGATGGCACCACCGCACGGAAAATTCTGAGATACTAGAACGAACAGAGTGATGGCATTTGCCCCCGTGCCTGATGACGGCAGCGGGGGCGATTTTTGCCCCGGAACGACACATCAGAAGGAGCCGAAAGGACACAGTGGCTAAACAATCTCTCAAGTACCGCGATGAAGACCGCTCACTCGATCTCTATTTGCGGGAAATCGGAGAGACTCCGCTCATCACCGCCGATGAAGAAGTGCGCCTCGCACGCAAAATCAAGTTAGGCGACAAACGCGCCCTTGAAAAATTAACAAAAGCGAATCTGCGCTTCGTTGTATCGGTGGCCAAACAATACCAAAATCAGGGGCTTTCTCTCGCTGACTTGATCAACGAGGGGAACATCGGGCTGATCAAAGCTGCAAAACGTTTTGACGAAACCCGCGGATTCAAATTCATCAGCTATGCAGTCTGGTGGATTCGTCAGGCGATTCTTCAGGCACTTGCCGAGCAGAGTCGTATTGTGCGTCTGCCGCTTAATCGCGTCGGAACGCTGCACAAAATTGGAAAGATCTCCGCTCGATTGGAGCAGGATCTTGGTCGTGAACCCTCGCCGGAAGAGATTGCCAAGGAACTGGAACTCTCTGAAGCGGAAGTGTCTGACACGCTGAAGATTTCGAATTCGCATCTGTCGCTGGATGCGCCATTCTCGGTGTCGGAAGACAACTCACTCATCGATATTCTCGAAGATGAGTTTCAGCCCTCACCGGATGAATCGCTGCTCCAGAATTCGCTGCGGCTTGAAATCGAAAAGGCGCTTGATTCACTCACCGCCCGTGAAGCGGAAGTGATCACGCTCTATTTTGGTCTGCACGGCGAAAAAGCGCTGACTCTCGAAGAAATAGGCGCACGTTTCTCACTCACACGTGAACGTGTGCGTCAGATCAAGGAGAAGGCGATCCGGAGATTGCGTCATGCTTCCCGCAGCCGCAGTCTGCGTGCGTATTTGAACTAGTAGATCATTTGTAAAATGACTGAAATGAAAGAGCCGCTGAAGAGCGGCTCTTTTTTTGTGCGAGAGGGGGGAGTGTGTGGGGATTGTCACTTTTCACCCTGATCTGCCTCGGCAGATCGAAAGGTGCTCTGTTCAGTCTTTGGTGCCTCACTGGGTAGAAACCAAAAGTGAATCAAGCGGTGGTTTTTTATTCTCAGGGTTATGTAAACCCGTGGACATTGACCCATCCCTTCACAAAATTGGGTAGCTTGCAATTGAGCGACATTCTACTTATCTTTTCTTGAAGACAGGCAATAGTTCTTGAAAGAGGGAATTGTATGTTATCAGAACTGTCTCTTTCGATAAAGAGCACATTCATCCAGCTGATTAAAGGTCTACTCGTTTATTCCGTTTTTTCACTCCTTCCAATTTCAGACAGCCTCTTAGCCACTAATCCACAGTTCGACACGAGGCTTGATTATTTGGTAGAAAATGGACCAGCTTTTGTCTGCTTCGCAGACTTTGACGGTGACGGAAAGCCTGACATGGCAGTAGCTAGTAACGGTTCTGATGATGTATCGATCTTGATGAACTTTGGAGATGGCATTTTTGCATTAACTAATACCTATCCAGTCGGTAACGGACCAAAATCGATCGTTGCTTTCGACCTGGACGGCGATGGTGATCCTGATTTAGCAGTTGCAAATTCTATTTCGAGGAACATTACAGTCCTGGAAAATAACGGTAATGCCACTTTTCATGCTGCGGCAAGTTACGGGGTAGGTATCTGGCCTATTTCAATGTTTGTGTCGGATCTAAATGGCGACGGTGACCCTGACCTATCGGTTGCAAACAATGTATCAGATAATGTCTCAGTACTATTAAATAACGGAGATGGCACACTGGATAGTGCAGTTCATTATGGAGTAGGAGTCGCTCCTCACTCTGTTTTTGCGGCCGACCTAGATGGCGACGGGAAACAGGATTTAGTGGTGGCAAACAATGGATCCGCCGACATTTCTGTTCTAGCGAATAATGGCGACGGTACATTTGCAAGCCCCGTCAGTTATTTGATTGGTAGCTATCCACACTCCGTCTTTGTTTCTGACCTTGATGCTGATGGAATGCCTGACTTGGCAGTGGCGAATGAAAGTTCCAATATCGAGGTGTTGAAGAATAATGGAGATGGCACCTTTGGGAACATTGTTCATTATCCTATTGGTGGACCATCTTCCTTATCGGTTTTCATTTCCGACCTCGACGGTGATGGAATGCGTGATCTTGTGGTTGGAAATTCCGCTATGAGTGTTTCTGTACTAAAGAACAATGGAGACGGCACTTTTGCTGGTGCAGTTACTCACGTAAGCGCTGGCGAAACCGTCGTTGCCGCAGACATCAATGGTGACAATAAACCAGACTTAGCTTGTACGGGTGACTCCCGTGTTTCCATCTTAAGAAACATTGGGAATGGCAACTTTAACGCAAGCCCGACTAATTATGCCGTAGATCAAAGTCCCAGTTCCATTTTCCCAGCTGATCTTGACGGTGACGAAAACCAAGATCTGATAGTAGCGAATACCGCTTCATCAAACATCTCCATCTTGATGAATACCGGCAATGGGACTTTTTCAAATGCAGTAAACTATGGGGTAGGAGTTGGACCGGTCTCCGTCTTTGCTACCGACTTTGACGGCGATGGGAAGCCAGATGTGGCTGTGGCAAACTTTGCTTCATCAAGTATCTCAATTCTCAAAAATAGCGGAGACGGAACATTTCCAACCGCTGTTGACTACGGAGTTGCTTCTGGACCCAGCGCCGTTTGTGCTGCTGATTTGGACGGAGACGGCGCACCGGACTTGGCAGCGACGATTCTCTTTTCTCAATCTGTCGCGATGTTAAAGAATAACGGAGATGGAACTTTTGCCAGCGCAGTCTACTTTGCGGTCGGAAGCCACCCAACTTCAATTGTCGCTTCTGACTTTGACGGTGATGGATTACTCGACCTGACAGTTGCGAATAGCGGCTCAAACAATGTCTCAATCTTGCATAACAACGGAAATGGCACGTTTGCAGGTGCAATAAATTATATGGTCGGAGTTGAACCTTGGTCGGTTCTGGCTGCTGATCTTGATCGAGATGGCAACGCGGATTTGGCGGTGGCGAATTCGAGCGCGCTTTCAAACAATGTGTCCATTCTGATCAACAATGGAAATGGCTCTTTTGCCAGTGCTGAGAACTTTGCAGTTGGGGTTCAGCCAAAATCTGTTTTTGCTGCAGATTTTGATCGTGATGGGAAAACGGACATCGTGGTTGCGAATCGTGGTTCAGATAACGTCCGCATAATGAAAAATAATGGCAGGGGAGTGTTCTACCCAAGTGACTTTGAGTATGGAGTTGAAGGCGAACCCTATTCCATTTGTGCTACTGATTTTGACGCGGATGGTTACCCTGATATTGCAGTGGCGAATTTCGAATCCGATAACATCTCCCTGTTAAGAAATAATGGAAACGGGAGTTCTGTATGCTGTGTCGGATCAACGGGCAATATCGACTGTGATCTCTTGGAAAGCGTAGATATTGCTGATCTTACTTTTTTTGTCGACCACTTGTTTCTGAGCTTTGTTGTGCTCTGCTGTGAGACCGAAGCCAATTGCGATGGGAATAGTGGCGTTGACATCGGCGATCTGACTGCTCTTGTCGATCATCTCTTTATCACGTTCACTCCGCTGCCGTCCTGCCAATAGAACAAGCCACTGAGGTTGAAATTCACTAGAGATGAAAAGAGCCGAAATGAGGCGGCTCTTTTTGCTATACGTGTCACGTTTGTAGAGGGGCAGACGAGCCCGCCGCGGCGGGTGCCGCCCACGTATTGAAGTAGTGTCAGGTCTTTAGATGCGCATCAGAGAGAGACTGCGCGATGGTCATCGCGAAAAGTTCAGCCAGAATCGTCAAATGGGCGGAGTTCTCAATTGGTTGACGTGTCAGTGCGAGAATCAGTCCGTGTCGTTTTCCGTCGTCGCCACAGATCGGTGCGCCGACATACCCCTGAATTCCATTCTCACTTAGAAAGGGATCCTCAGGAAATTGCAATGCGACGTTTGCATGACAGAATTCATATTGCAAATGTCGGTATTCGGTCTAAATCTCTGAGCGATCCCCTCTCAACAGGTGCCATGCAATCTGTTTTCAGGGAGTATTCCCCAATTTCTGTTTCAATTTGTTTCGTTCGTCTGCTGGGTGTATAATCCGGCAGATGAACTACCCTATACCCCACTCGTTCCGAATGCTCTCGAAAATGGCTCTCTGCGCGGCACTTCTGGCTTGTGCCAGTTCGACCCTTGCCGGAGAGGGATATTTCACCCGTAATGATGGCCAGTGGCCGGATTCGATTCTTTATCGAGCCGAAGCCAACGGCGCAGTTGTCAAAGTCACCCGTCATGGGCTGATCTACGAATTCGTCCGCCCAATCCCCAATGCAGAGGCAGAATCTGCGGGGGAGTTGCAGGCAGAACTGAATGCTGAATTTGGTATTCGCCGACAGCCGGACGAATTGACACGGCTTTCAAATCCGAATCAAAAGATCGAGCGATACACCGTTGCTCGCGAAGTGAAAGGCGCTTCACTAATTGTCGAGGCACATGGGGAGTCAGCATTTTCGTCTAATTATTTCATAGGAAATGACGAGTCCAGATGGCGAATTGATGTCCCGAGTTTTCTGTCGGTGAAATTCATCGATCAAGCAACGAAGAGAGAGCTTCTCCTTTCGTTTGATGATCGCGCCGAGCTTCAGCAGTCTGGCGACCTGGGTGCAGCGATTGAGACAATCGTCGCTATGCCGATTTCGGCTCGTCCGGAGTTAGCAATCAGCATTTCTGAGTTTGCGAAAGCACTTACTTTCGACGGACTCTGCATGAAGTCTGCTGAGCAGAACAGTCAGCGTGAGTTCGGCGGCGCAGGAGTGAGTACGCTCTCCCGCGCATTCAGCACCTACATCGGACATACCTCGGATGACGAGGGACGCGGAGTCGCCATCGGACCAGATGGTGCAGTCTATGTCTGCGGCTATTCGGTAGACTATGATGCAGCAGGATTGCCAGATGAGATTTTCAACGGTGATGTAGGTGGTTCTGAGGCGTTTGTTTATAAATTTGGTTCCGACGGCTCAATCATCTATCGGACATTTTTCGGCGGACGTAATACGGAAATCGCGACTGATCTTGTGGTCAATGCGGCCAGTGAAGTGATTTTGTGCGGCTATACCACCTCACCGAACTTCGCCGGACTGACTGTCGGAAGAGATAGTGCACGCACGGACTTCGACGGTGTCTATGTCCGATTGAACAACGCGGGAAATGGAATCCTGAACGCGCGTTATTTTGGCGGGACTGATGATGAGTATCCAGTCGGGATTGCGCTCGATTCATCCGGCGCGACGTATGTCACGGGCTATACCTATTCGACCGATTTCCCGACTCGCAATCAGCTCGCGACCAATCTGCCGGATGGGGATGCATTCGTGACCAAGTTCGCGGCGAACGATACGACCATTGCTTATTCGACGTATCTCGGCGGCGATCGTCATGACGAAGCAAATGGAATTTCGGTCGATCCTTTAGGTGCTGCATATGTGTGCGGGACGACTTACTCACGGAATTTCCCGAATACCAGGGCAGTTGCAGATTCTCTCACTGGCGCAGATATGTACACTGCAAAACTCTCTCCTGCTGGAAATGTGTTGAGCTACGCAATTGCTATACGTGGTATTCGCGCAGAAGGGGGAGACGGGATCGCTGTCGATACCGCCGGATACGCGACGATCATCGGGCAGACTAGTTCCGATTCTGCGGTGCTGACGTCTGTTGACGCAAACGGAACGAAACTTGCACTCAGTCCGAAGATCTTCGGCGATACCACTGAGTTTGATATTCTCGTTGCGCGAGTGAATCAGGACGGCACTCAGATTCTCTACAGCGCACTGATTGGCGGAGATGGGACCGATGTCGCATCCGGTATCGCTTTGAATGCCGCTGGTGGCGCGACATTTATCGGCACCTCACGATCAACCAACTATTACCTCGCTGATTCCGTAAGCGCGTACCCAGATACTTCAAGTGGACAAAATGTCGTAGTCACGAGATTGAATCCGGCAGGGAATGCAATCATTCACAGTACATATTTAGGCGGGAAGTTGGGTGATTTCGGTCGGGATATCGCCCTTGCGACCGATGGTTCTATTTTTCTTACTGGCTATTCTCTCGATTCGACGGCGTTTTTTACGACTGGTGCGTATCTGCCGTACAAGGGGCTTGCAGATGGATTTCTTACGCGACTCAATTCGACGATCCTGCCGAGCTCCTGCTTTGTGGGGGATGGGAATGTCACCTGTGACGGGAGCGACCTTGTCGATGTTGCTGATCTCACACTGTTGGTCGATCATCTCTTCCTGAGCTTTGCGAGTTTGCCGTGTCCGGCGAATGCGAATGTGGACGGCGCTGATCTGATTGATATTGGTGACCTCACCATGCTAGTCGACCATCTGTTTATCTCGATGGCCCCACTGCCGGGGTGTGAGTAGGGGGGGAGTAAGTGTGCGGGGTTGCGACCAGACTGAAGCGGAATCCTTGGTTCTTGTGGTCAGTGACACCCGTCCGGAGAGATCGCAGTGAAACTGTCAAATAAACAGACGTACATAGTGATTTTCTTCGTGTCCCTTTCTCTGATTGTGGCTTGTTGTTTTGGAACCTACGTTTTCCTGGTTTTTTCAGGTTCACATACCAAAGATTTCGCCAGAGCATTTTCTATCAGCTGTTTTGCTATCTCTCTGCCTGGAGTAATTGCGGCAAACATCTTGCTCTATTTTGACAGATACAAACTTGCTCCTTACCCCGGTTACTGGGAGTCCAGCAAGAAATCGTCCTCGTTTTTTAGGGTACGAATGTTTTCACTATTTGGAGTCTATGTCCTCTGTACGCTTTATGGAATTTCCTTACTTGCACAAGGTCTTTATCCAATAATCGCAGTTATTCTGCTGCTGATCGCATGTCTTGCTTCCTTTCCTTTGGTGAAGTCTATGCTGGGCACGATAATCAGGTTTAAAGAGCAAGAGCAATCTTAGAATTGGTGGCCCTGATCACCAGATCAGGGTTTCTGCTTTTTGAGATTTAGGAGTCACTTCTGGGTGGCACACCCATTCTTATGGGTGTGAATCAGTGACGTGGTCTTCAAATTTTGGGCGAACATGACGAAAGGAGAATATCCATTAGCCATGACTCGACGAGTGCAAAACATCGTGCAAATTTAGCTCTGCATCCTAGGATGAACTTAGACGAAAAATCAATAAGCGAAGGAGGCATCACCGACTTCACACCCGTCAGAACGGGTGTGCCACCCGACTAGGGGTGCCTTATTCTGTGGAGAATACTCCAAGAGTCCGGAGGCCCTGATCACCAGATCAGGGTTTCTGCTTATTGAGATTTATGAGACACGGGAACCCGGGCCGCAAGCCCGGCCACGAATGAAGAGTCATCCGAGCTCTCGGGTTACGTCTAGCGCAGTCCAGCGGCGGACTTGCGCAATCCCCGCGTGGCTCATACTTTCCCCCTTCCTGACTACAACTGCTGCCGAAGTGGTGAAATTGGTAGACGCGCTGCGTTCAGGGCGCAGTACTCGCAAGGGTGTGGGGGTTCGAGTCCCCCCTTCGGCATTTTTTCAGCCCCGCTTTCCCCCCAAAAGTCACCATAATCTGATTCGCCTACCGCAAATCAGCCCGGAGAAATCTCCCGAGACCGAGCAATCCAAATAACGACAGGGCGCCGATCAGCCCGACAAAGTCGAGTGCGACCTGACCAGCCATCTTCGAATTCGCCGAAGGCGGGGCAAAGGTCGGCATGTTCGAGAGATCCATCGGATCACTTTTTCGTGGGACATCGACCTTCATCGTAGGGACGCCATCCCGAGTTTCGACCGATATCGAAAAGCGATTGTTGTCCTCAACGGTCTTCGAAACCTCTTCGTAATAGGTCCGGAATTTTTCATGAGAGAGTTTGAGAGCGTCATAGTAGCGAACCGCCAGATCCGGATCGGTCCCCGCCAGTCGACTACTAGCCAGTGTCAACGCCGATGACGGGGACATACGGGCGAGAATCATTGCGGTGCGATGCTGTGTCTCTTGTTGACGGATAAGATTCTCGCGTAGACGGTTGCGATATTGGGCGATAGCATCCTCTGCAGCGCGGCGAAGAGAATCGGAGAGTTGCAGATTTGCCCATTCCTGTTCTTCAGTGGAATGGGGGTTGGGATTTCGATCAAGGCTAGTTAGCGAATTCTCAAACTCACGCCAGCGGTCATTTTCGAATGCAGCAGTCTCGGCGGCAACTTCCGCTTCAGTTCCAGTTGGAGATATCATGCGGGCGATGGTGACACCCAGTCGCGGCCACGCCAGACAGAGGAGCAGCCAGATCGAAAGTGCACCCAGCAGACTCATACGCGCACTTTGCCACCAGATCGAACAGGCCATGCCGATTGCGACGCAGATTGCCAGATAGAGAAGGGAACAAAGTCCGATCCCTGCCAGATGGACAAGATCGTCTGCGGAAAAGTTCAGACCGCTAACGAGTCCAAGTGCGAGTGGCAACAGCAATGTGACAGCGAGCATAGGGAGTAAGGCGGTAAGACTCGCGAGACCTTTTGAGAGATAGACGGTCAGTCGGGATATCGGGTGTGAGAAGAGAAGCCGAAGAGTGCCCTGCTCTCGCTCCTGACTGATCAGTCCATGACTAAGAAGGAGTGCGACCAATGAGAGCACGATCTGAATGACATAGATCGGATCGATGGTGCGCACGAGTGCGAAGAGTGGCTCCTGCGTATAGAGTGATCCGGTCAGATCACCAATTTCGTCAGAACGAATCGTTGCCATTCGCCCGAGATCATAGCTCACTCCAGGCGCAATAATTTCTATCGCACTCGGTCGACGAACTGCCAGTTGCGAAAGGGAACTCGGGCTGGTGGTTTGAGCGAGAATCAGTTGATGCGCCGCTGCTACCGCGGAGGCATGTTTTTGTGCCTGCTGGTATTCCTGCACGGAGAGATAGCTGGTAATTGCACTGACGAGGAGTACGGCTCCCATCAGGAGCAGATAGCGGCGTTGCTGCAACAGATCGGCAAGCTCTTTTCGAAACATGGTCATCCACATATGTCGTATCCTTTGTGAACTTGTGATTTCATCTGCTAGCGAGCATCATAGGTGAGAAATTTTCGCCATGAGAAACCGAGTGCGGCGAAGGCGGCGATAATCAAACTTGTAAGACTCAACAGAACAGTATTGCTCCCCTTTGGGACGGCAGACGGATCGAATTGAAATTTGGGAATTTCGCTGACATCAATCTCCGGTTTTTCCTCCTCTTGACCGTTCACTATCTGTCGAATAACCACTCTTCCTCCTTGTCCACTCAGTCCCGTTTTCTCCTTTAAGAATGCGCCAAATTGCTCCTGATACTCACGTGACTGCTTTTCAAATGCATTCGGCAATGAGACTGATGTACCAGCCAACTCCTGAAGTGCCAGAGAGGTTGCGACAGACGGGGACATTCTGGCGGCACTGACTGCAAGGCGTTCCTGTTCACGAAGGCGGACTTCACGGTCGAGGCGAAAACGCTCAGAGAGTTCATCGAGTTGTTTTTGACGCTCCTGCCCAAGGGAATCCATGAATTTTGAAAATCGTGCCATCGGATCAGCTTCAAAACCAGTAAGATCAATCGCTCCCATGGCTTCACGATTTTTCTGTGAGACTTCCATCGCGAGTTTTGATCGCTCCAGAGAAGCAATCTCCCGAGCGGGGACATCAACCATTCTCGCAGCAAGCAGCACACTTACTCGCGGCCAGATCAAGGCACTCCCTACCCAGACGACCAGCAAGATCAGAAATGAAGTGGCAGCTTTTCGAGAAAGTGTAGAAGTGAGAAGGGAAAGAGAGGTCCAGAAGAGTGCGACGATTGCCGCAGTCGCGGCAAGCCCGATGATCGGGAGCATATCGTTCCCGGAAATTGGCACTCCTGAGAACAGGAGGAGAAGTATTCCCAGGAGGAATAGCAGCGAAGTACCCGGAACAAGAACCGCGAGCACACCAATCGCTTTGCCGAAGAGAATCGAATCGCGCGGAATCGGATGAGCCAGCAAGAGCCGGAGCGTCGCGCGCTCTCGTTCGCCGCAGATGGCATCATGCGCCATGACAATGCAGAGAAGCGGCAGAAGTAACACGCAGACAAATTCAACATCAAGAACACGGAAGAGTGCGAAGAATAATTCGCCGCCATAGACACTCCCTCTTGTGCGAATTTCACCTCCGGGGGAAATACGTGCGCGGGTTCCGATGTCGTAGCTCAGCCCGGGTATGATTGCCGAGAGCGTGGTCGGCGGAAGTAGAGATTCAGTTTCATTGACCTGATGCCACTCCGTGACGCCGTTGAATCGTCTTTCATTTGCCGCCCGTGCGGCTTCGTACTGTGATTTCTGACGATGATAGGTGAGGGCACCATTGGCGAAGGCGAGAAGCATGATGAGAGCAGTGACGCCGAAGCTGAGCAAAAACCTCGGACTTACAATTGCATCACGAATCTCTTTCCGGGCGATGGTCGAGATAAGACTCATATCACAGCTCCGATACGCTGCGTAGAATCTGTCGACATCCCATTGGCGGTGACTTCGAGATAGACTTGCTCCAGATTCATGCCTCGAAGTGAAGCGGCATCATGCTCGACGACCAGTTTACCCGCACTCATGATACCGATCTTGTCGGCAACTTCGCGAGAGCGAAAAATGTCATGGCTACTCATCAGAATCGCACAGCCATCTTTGCGCAGATCATGCAGGAGTTGCTGAAATTCATTTGATGACCGTGGATCAAGCCCTGAAGTCGGTTCATCAAGCAGAATTGCCGGGACACCCTTCATGATGGCGATAGCGAGGCCGCATTTCTGACGCATTCCTTTTGAAAAGGTCTGAACTTTTGCATGCAGATGCTTCGGATCGAGCCCGACTCTTTTCAGCGTAGCCGCGCATTCATCTTTCGTGGGCTGTTTTCCCGAAAGCCGCGCAAAGAAATCGAGATTCTGCCATGCCGTAAGATTACCGTAGAGCATGACATTCTCTGACACAAAGGCGAGATTTAATTTTGCTTTCAGGGGATCGACATGAGTTGCGACGCCGCAAATGGTGGCTTCACCAGATGTCGGCGGTATCAGATTCAGAAAGATATTGATGGTCGTAGTCTTTCCGGCACCGTTGCTGCCAAGCATGACGTAGATTTCACCTGCCTTGACCTGCATAGTCAGATTGTCGAGAGCGTTCCGACCGTCGCCATAATCTTTGGTCAGATTTTTTGCTGCCAGAATCCCGCAGTGTGATTGTTCCTGCATACTCACCTCCGCCTTATCGGTCTATTTTCGCGCGACACGGATACCCAGCACGACCATTCCTGCTACCAGTCCGAGGACCAGTATTGAGATGAGTGCGGTGAGCCAAAATTGTCGCGCTGGTTGAATTTCAATGGTGATGATCTTTTCAATTTCGCTGACTGGTTCCCCTGCGGAGGTCGCGCTCAGACGAACGCGAATGTCGTATCTCCCCGGTTCAGTTTCGCCGGATGGTTCGAGGATGACGCGAAACTCACTCTCTCGCGCGATATCTAGTTCGGCGATATTGGTCGGTTCGGTCCGCCCACGCCAGCCGAGGGGGAGATCAAGCTGCGCTTCGAGATTGGAAAGCTGATGGCTTCCGTCATTTCGCAGAACCATCGGGACTTCAGCCGTCTCATTTGCTGCAATCGCAGCGAAGAGTTGCTGTGCTTTGACCGCTATTTTCCCTCTACCGCGAGGTCTTAGTTCAAGGGTGGCGAAACCGACACCACTCTCGGCAAGGGCGGCAGTATTTTGCAGATCTCGACTCTGATCAGCATCACTGCTGGATGAATTCATGGCGTAGACCTGAAAGGTGAGAAGACTGTCGAGTTTGACCCCTTCACTCGGTCTGTCCGGAAGTGTGATTTCGAGTCGAACCAGCTTGCCGCGATTCCCTTCATCGAATCTGACCTGACTGACACGCGCGTTTGTTACCGGATCGATAAACCGACCGGTCATCTCTTTCGGCAGATTGACTATTCCCAGGGTGTAGGCATGATTGCCGCCGCTGAACATTTCAAGTCGCAGATCAAACTTTGCGGTCTTGCCGAGATCGACCTCCTGCGAAAACTGATCACTGCGGATATCAATCCTATCAAGGGTGCCATCTTTCTGCAGAAAGATATTCAATTGTCGAGCACTTCCACGACCGTAGATAAGTGAGACAACGACGTTATCGAGATCCTGTAGGAGTCCGAAATCGAGGGTGACTGGCTGATTTGTTCTGAGAGCGTCGATTTTCTTCTCGTATGGCTTCGAGATGATCGCCTGTTCTTTGTTCAGCAATGAGACATAGACATTCGGAATCACATCCGGCTGCAAACTCGCATACATCGAGTCACTGAGTCCCGCCAGCGCAAAGGCCTCGGCACTGGCGCTAGCAGTATTTGCGAGAGTTACTCTGACGCGACGCTCACCAGTTTTTGTCAGGTACTTGACCGCAGATGAGACAGTGATGAACTGTTTTTCAAACATCACTGCCAGAAGCGACTGCTGATAATTCACTTCGTCATTGATGAATCGGGACTTGGTCTGTTCCAGCTCCTGCGCGGTGATCAATCCTTTCTTGTGCAGCTCTTCACGGCGTGTATACTCGGCGCGACTTGCATCATATGCCTCTTTCGCACGTTTGAGTCCAAGCAGCGGGTATTGATCATCCCGCTCATTGAACGGTACCGGGGACTGCGCTCGCGCAATCTCACCGACACCGATCAATGAAAGGCAGAAGGCCAAAATAAGCCGTAATGACAGACGTGTGAATTGAATGCGATTCATCTTAAGATTAGTGCTTCTTCATCATGATTTGCGGGAGTTCATTCGGTACGACATAATTGAATGTCAGTTCCTTGCCGTCACGTCGCACGACAACCGTCCCTTTTTTGGCGGAGACAAGTGATGGTCGGAGCGATTCAATAGCTTCCATCCCTTTGATTGGTTTGCCGTCGATAGAGACGAGCTCATCTTTTGTGGCGGGTGTTTTCTCGCCGTACACTTCTCCTGCCATCGGGAGGAGATCTGCGACAACCGCTTTTCCTTTTGAAATCCCTACAAGAATTCCGAGCGGGACAAGAGCATCGATTTCATCGAAATCCTCTCCGCCGGCAAACTGCTTCATCACTCGTTGTCCACCCTGTTGTCCGGGTGCGCCACCTTCGGTGTCGAGGACCATTTTCATGTTTCCCCCTTCAATCGGTTCCCCTTTTTGAAAGCTGACAATCATCGGCTTGCCGTTACGTTTGAGTCCGAGTTTGATTTCGGCCCCCATAGCAAGAGAATCGTACATCGTTCGCAAAAACGTGGCGTCGGTCAGTTTCTTTCCGTTGAGCATCATGAGGACATCCCCCTTTTGGATGTCGATGGTCCTATATTTATCAGGACGCTTCGCCGGTTCGAGCACTGCGAGAATAGAAATCACCGAGTCTTTCATGAGAGCGAGACATTCACACTCAGGAATGATAAATGCTTCACCTGATTCGGCAGTGATCATCTGCATCCGGGGGGCAGCCCCTTCAGTTTTCTTTTCTTCAGCGGCGAAGGAGGATGTTGCGGTAACAGCGAACATGATTAAACAGCAGAACAGTGAGAGAGTTGCGTGATCGCGCTTCATTGAATAGTGCATAAGATTCCTCTTCAGTTGGTATTTACTGTTTTCTCCTGCCTTACATACGCGTGGCCAGCCGATAAGTCCCGTTATCAGAAGTGACAGGGAGTTAAGATCAGTTAATAGAGTGGATCAGATCAGAATTTGTGCCGTTCTTGTCATTCAGAGAGGTATACTAGGCAGGAATTCGAAAATGAAAGCACGTCAGCAAATACTCTGGATCTCAGTCGGAATGGCACTGGTTGCCCTTGTTGGACTCACTTGGGTACAACTGGGGCTGCTGCGTGATTCGACTGCACTGAAAGAGCAGATATTTGAATCAAGGGTACGGGATGTACTCGGTGATGTTGTTCGTGATCTTGAAACGATGGAAATCGCGGTGACCATGCCGATGGATTCTCTTCAGCGTCTCCTCCAATGGCAACGAGACTCAACCGGGCTTTCCGATTCCGGGCAGTTGCAGGTGATCGTACTTGCTGATACTGCTAGTGGGTTGTTTCAAAAGACCATCATCGGAGGGAATCACGATTCTAGTTTTCATTACCGGCTTGAGGCGGAGTTTGTCGAACGTACTACTCTTTCGAACGAGCCAAAAGGAGTGCTGCGCAAACGTGAGAACCAGAGCATTGCTTTTCGGGCGTATGTTGGTTCCGCAGATTCGACCAGAGCGGGCGCAGACTCTGGCCTGACTCCTGCTCGACAAGCGGCGAAGAGAAATTCTGATCCTTTGCGAGACTCTCTCTTTCTAGGTCAGGATGTATTTATCTCGCAGGTTGTGCACCGCATTTCGACCATGACACCGCGACCTCTGCGGGAACGAGTCAACCGTGAGCAGCTCGACTCACTCTTTGCGCGACATCTTGACATGGCGGGGATTGCTCTGAAACCAGCCTTTGCAGTCTTCGATTCGAATGCGTCACTGGTCTTCGCAACAACAGACACCTCTGAATTCAGCCAGCATCCTTCCTATGCCGCCCCGCTGTTTCCGTTCGATATGGGTGGGGAGGCAGGGGTGCTTCGAGTTCAATTTCCCGATCAGGAAAGCTATTTCTGGGGGGAACGATTGCCCACGATTGTCGCGAGCACTCTGTTTATTTCGATGCTTGCAGCGACGGTTCTGC
This sequence comes from uncultured Ignavibacteriales bacterium, assembly GCA_964518635.1. Taxonomy (GTDB): domain Bacteria; phylum Zixibacteria; class MSB-5A5; order GN15; family FEB-12; genus CAZFGK01. The sequence goes on along the minus strand of CAZFGK010000002.1, from coordinate 56,092 downwards.
TCGGGTTGGTGGTGATTCGAAAACAGGATCGTGTCCGTATGCGGACGCAGGAGTTTATCGCGAATCTGACACATGAATTCACCACCCCGGTTTCGACCATTCAGCTTGCTGTCGAAGCCCTTGAGAAAGATTCGCAGCTTGCATCTCTTGATCGGGCTTCACGAATGGTTGACATGATCGGGAGTGAGAACCGCCGGATGCGGGCGCAGGTGCAGAAGATTCTGCAACTGGCTCAGCTCGAAGAAGGAGAACTGCAACTCTCATATGAGCAAGTTGACCTCTGCGATCTGGTGAGCCATGCTGCGCAGAGTTTTGAATTGTCTATCGAGCAGCGTGTCGGGGAGTTGAAAGTCGAAACTCCGTCGAACCCCCTTTTCGTGAACGGAGATCGGACACACCTTAGAAATATGATTTCGAATTTGATTGATAACGCAATCAAATATTCTCCGGTACATCCAAATGTTCTAGTCTCACTTGGATCGCAGGGGAGCATAGCGGAGTTGCAGGTGACTGATAAAGGAATCGGCATCGCTGCCAACGATCAGGCGACGGTCTTTCAAAAATTCGTGCGTGGCTCGACCGGAAATGTCCACGATGTCAAAGGTTTCGGGATCGGGCTGAGTTATGTGAAGGCCGTCGCAGAATCCCACTCCGGTACTGTCACACTCACAAGTGAACTGGGTGTTGGCACGACACTCACAGTACGTCTCCCACTTGAAGGAAAAAAAACTGATGGCTGAGTCGATCGATTTTCAGAGTAACATTCTCGTTGTCGAAGATGACCCGAATCTTGGTTCGATTATTATAGAGCATCTGAAGATGAATGGTTTTCTCCCGCAGCTGGTAGTCACTGGACCGGCTGCGCTTACGTATCTGGAAGCGTCATCTGCTGAGTTGGTATTACTTGATGTCATGCTTCCTGAAATGGACGGCTTCACGGTCGCGCGGCTGTTGCGTGAACGTGGAGATGATGTCCCGATTATATTTCTCACCGCCAAAGCGATGCGTGATGATCGGATTGAGGGATTCAAAGCGGGCGCAGACGACTATGTGACCAAGCCATTCAGCATGGAAGAATTGCTCCTTCGGATGCAGGCAGTCCTTCGCAGGGCACGACCGGGAGAATCAGGGAAATCACAGCCGACGACATTTCAATTTGGTCAGTTCAGTTTTGATCCGAACCGAATGATTCTCAGTATCGATGGAGAACAACAGAAACTGACCGCACGGGAAGCGGAAGTGCTGGCGATTCTCTGCCGGAATCTCAATCAGACCGTCGACCGCGGGAAAATCCTGCGGGATGTCTGGGGGAATGATTCCTATTTCAATGGTCGCAGTATGGATGTCTTTGTGTCACGTCTGCGACGCTATCTGAAAGCAGACCCGACGATTGAGATACTCAGTCTACACGGGAAGGGGCTGCGCTTAGTCGCCAATGAACGGCGTTGAACCAATGTTGTAGTGTCAATGCCTGGCTAAGGTCTCTCCCCTTTGATCATCGCCACAAGTTGATCCAACACTGTCCCCCAACCGGTGGAGAAGCCCATTGTTTCATGCTGATCTCGAGTTGCAGCATCCCGATGACGTGCAATGGCTGTATATTTTGTTTTGTTTGCACCAAGTGATTCGATCAGAATAATTCCGGTGAAAAACGGCTTCTCACTTGGTCGATAACCGGGTTCGAGAGCATCGGTCCAGATCAATTTTTTGTTTTCAACGATTTCGAGATAGCATCCATCCCCTGGGAATTGCTCCCCTTCAGGAGATTGCATGACTGTGTAGAAACGTCCACCGGGTCGCAAATCAATCTCACAGGCGATAGTTTTCCAAGGATCAGGCGTAAACCATTTCACGATCTGTTTCGGGTCGGTCCATGCTTTCCAGACTAGCTCGACCGGGACATCGACAATTCGTTCGAGTTTCAAGTCACGTTCGGGATCGAACTGATCATAGGGGGAAATGCTCATCTGTTCCTCTTTCTACTCTGTGTCTGTTGTTTTTTCATTTTCAATAAGTGCTCATCCAATTGATCAAGTCGCCGCTCCCATATGTGGCGCTGAGCAGTCAGCCAGCCTTCGGCCTCTACTAGCCGCTTACTGTTCAGGGTACAGGTGCGTACACGACCAAGCTTGTTCGTTTGTATCAGACCAGACTTCTCTAGCACATCCAGATGTTGCATGAAAGAGGGGAGTGCCATCCGGTAGGGGCGAGCGAGTTCCAGAACAGGGGCTGGCCCCTTCGCCAACTGTGTGAGCACGCCGCGGCGAGTCGGGTCCGCCATGGCGCGAAAGAGGGTGTCGAGTTCGTTTGATAAGATAGGCATGTACCTAACTATATGGATTGATCATGATGAGGTCAATACCTAACTAAATATCTTGATCAGAGTCTTTCAGTACATTACGCAAAAACATGGGGAAACTTGCCTCGCTACAAACAAAAAACGGCCTGCATTCACAGGCCGTTCGATCAGTCTTGTCCCTATGTCGGTCTTAGAATCGCTTCACACGTGCGTGGCAGTAAGGGGTGCCGCCTGTGACATCGTAGTAGTCCTGATGGTAGGTCTCGGCAGGATAGAAGGTGTCGGCGAGGGTGACTTCGGTGACGACCTTCAGTCCTTTGTTCTTGAGTATCCCGATCAACCGCTCGGAAGTGGCTTTCTGGGCATCACTCGTATAGAAAACTGCTGAGCGATACTGATCACCGATATCTCCACCCTGACGATTCATCTGGGTCGGATCATGAATCTCAAAGAAGATCTTCGCAACAGTCTCGAAATTCGTCTTGGTCGGATCGAAGATAACCTGCACCGCTTCGGCATGACCGGTGTTGTGGCCGCAGACTTCTTTGTAGGTCGGGTTCTTGGTCTTTCCATTCATGTAGCCAACGTTGGTCGAGATGACTCCCGGTTCATTTTTGAGCAGATGCTCGACTCCCCAGAAACAACCGCCAGCAAAATATGCAGTCTCGATGCTCGGACCGGCATTCGCAGCGATCTGGGAACTGGTGTTCATCATACCGGATGAATTTCCGTCAGCCATATCGTTGGCCATCTTTGCGCCGGGGAGGGTTTCTCCCTTGGGCACAAACTTGAGCGAGATCGAATTCACACAGTGACGGGTATTCTTGTCGGTGAATCCTTCCCCTTCAAAGACATGTCCGAGATGTCCACCGCAAGTGTTGCAAGTAATTTCGGTGCGGGAGCCATCGGCATCCAGAGTCCGCTTCACCGAACCCGGAATCTGGTCATCAAAACTTGGCCATCCACAACCGGATTCAAACTTGTCGCCCGAATTGTAAAGCGGCGCGTTGCAATGACGGCAGATGTAGGTCCCGGCCGACTTGTGGTTATAGAATTCGCCGGTGAAGGGCATCTCGGTCCCCTTATTGATAATCACCCGACGCTCGGCATCGGTCAATGAATTGAGGATCACGCCATCCTTCGTCATGTTCGTTCCTGTATCTTTCTGCGCCATCGTAGGGCGCGTCTTGCTTGTTTCAGACTTATTCGCAGTCAGACTCACCATCGCGGTGACCGCTATTGCAATCAGCACGAGGGCGCTTAAAAAGAGAATCTGGGTGGTTCCGTTCGTTTTCACAATCTACTCAGTTTCCGCCCCTTGCAGGGCATCAGTCATTTTCCTTCTTGCGAACTCATTCCGGATGAGCTGATTCATTTCAACTGACACTATGACAACAACCGGGATTCCTTTGTTCCGTTAAGAAAGGTGAACCTTGCATCAGACGCTACCCATAACATATTGTCCTGTCGATGGTTGGCGGGACAATATCAGTCTGTTTTCGGAGGGGTCGCAGAGAGGGAATCTTTGAGCGCGGCCTGCAGACTGGCGTGCACACGGGTGAAATGATTCCAGCCGATGAAAGCTATCAGGATCATCAGAACGCCAATCACGATCAGCAGATCAAGCGGAGGGAGCAGTGTCGCGCTCAGGGCTGAAACAAAAAGGGTAAGAAGAGTCACCGCTCCCAATGGCATTAATCCGGCAAGAACGGATCGAACTCGAGGACTCAGTCGCGAGCTTTTCGTCGGATTGACCGAAAGCTCCGAGAGAATCATCGCCAGGGCTTGAAGTTTCCGGTAGGAAGCGATCACAAAAGGGAGTGAAAGAAAGGCGGCCGCTGCCCAGATCAACCCGCTGCGGAGCCGTTCATCCTCGATCAACCTACTCACCCAGAGAGGGCCGGGATCAGCAAAGAATGAGATGGTAATGAAAATCGCCGCAACGATGATCGTATTGATTGCCACGTGCCAGAGAATTCGCCGGATCATTTTCGTCGCCGGCGACTCATCTTTCTGAACGCGAATCGACTGGAGCCATTCGGTGTAGAGAAAAAGTGGCTCGGCGATTCGAGTCGGTAGACGATGAGCCATCCAGATGGTCAATGGGGATGCCATTCGAATGAGATACGGTGTGAACAATGTAGTGATGATCGAGACTGCGACGACCAGCGGATAAAGTATCGGGCTTGTCACAGCAAGAGCGGCACCTAGAGCCGCAATGACGAATGAGAATTCTCCAATCTGCGCCAGTCCCATGCCGATGCGCATTGAAGTGACTCCATCCTGACCACTCAAATATGATGCCACTGCGCTGGAAAAGAGCTTACCGAAAATTACTATGAGTGTGACTACGAAAACCAGCAAGAGATGCTCCGCGAGCAGTGTCGGGTCGAGCAGTAGGCCGATGGAGACGAAGAAAATCGCGCTGAACATTACTTTCAGCGGTTCGATCAGCCGCGTAATTTTCAGAACTTCATCCGATTCCGAGATAATTGCACCGATCAAGAAGGCACCAAGTGCAACGGAGTAGTCGAGTTTGATCACCAGCAGGCAAACGCCAAAGCAGAGTCCGAGGACAGCAAGTAGCAGTAGTTCATTCTGTGCCTCTTTGCCGAGTCGATGAACCAGCTTCGGTACGATCAGCATGCCGACAATCACCGCGACTACCAGAAAGATGCTCAGCCGCACGAGGGTCATCAGAATTGGTCCGACTTCAACCGCACTGGTCTTTGCAATTCCGGTGAGAATGGCGATCAGCGCAATGGCGAGGATATCTTCGATGATCAGTATGCCGACGATCATTCGGGCAAACGGCTCCCGTTTCATTCCCAGCTCTTCCAGTGCCTTGTAGATAATGGTTGTAGATGAAATAGAAAGCATTGCCCCCAGAAAGATCGAATCCATTGTCGACCATGCGAAAAGTTTTCCCGCTTCAAAGCCGAGCCAGAAGACGAAGACAATCTTGACCACTGCAACAATCAATGCAGTCGCGCCGACATGCAAGAGCTTCCGAAAACTGAACTCCAAACCGAGGGAGAACATGAGCATGATCAGCCCCAGCTCGGCCATGACTTCGATTGTCCCCCGCTCGGTAACCATCGGAATGATCGGGACATGCGGGCCGATCAGGACACCAGCGACCATAAAACCAATCACCACCGGCTGTTTCAAAAAGCGGCAGAGCATGGCCATCAGGGCAGCGGCGATCATGATAACCGCCAGATCGGCGATAAAGGCGTGGGCGTGCATCAGGGGGTATGGTCGCTGCTTCGTAGCTCTTTGGCAACATTTTGCCAAAACGGAGGGACGAGATGCCAAACCGAGTTCCAGTCTGTAGTCAGGTATTTCACTTCCCAGGCAGTCGGAGTGTGATTGACAGGGGGGAGCTGGAAGTGTTCATTTCGGACTTCTCCCCACTGGGGAAGGGGAGAGAGAGTCTATTGATCAATGAACACTACACTGAACCATAGGAATGATATGCCTACTTCGACGTCAGGTTCTTTTCGAACTTTTACGAGTACCACGATTTCAATATTGAAAAACAGTCTGGTACTTTTTCTTTTCACTTTTCTCCTGTCGAACTGCTCCGGTGGCGGTGATCAACAGGCGGCGGGTGGTGGCGCGCCGGAGATGCCTCCGATGCCGGTCGAAGTCATGGTCGTGGCCCCTACCACCATCAGTGATGAATTTAACGCAGTCGGATCGATTGAGGCTGTCTCTTCAATTAATGTCGTCGCCGAAATCGCCGCAGTCGTGGAAGAGATTCCCTTCCGTGAGGGGTCGGTGGTCGGACGTGGGACAGTGCTCGCACGCCTCGATGATGACCAGCTTCTTGCTCAGCAGCAAAGTGCTGAGGCTGTCGTAGCTCAGGCGAAATCGACCTTTAGTAGAGTCAAAGGTCTCGCCGGCATGGGTGGTGCAACTCCACAGGATCTGGATGATGCTCAGGCAGCACTACAAGTGGCGGAAGCAAATCTCTCTTTGGTCAGCGCACGCCTTGAGAAAACCCGCATTATCGCACCATTTTCCGGACAAACCGGGATGCGTCAGGTCAATCCGGGTGGTTATCTGAAAATCGGTGACATCATCACCACCCTTACCAATATCGCTGACTTGAAAGTTCGCTTCGCCGTGCCTGAAAGATATTTCGGGCAACTGAAAGTCGGACGGGAAGTGAAAGTCACAACTCCAGCAGTACCGGGGGTTGAATTGACAGGAAAAGTTTCTGTGGTCGAACCAATCGTTGATGCTGGTACCCGCAACGCGACAGTCATCGCAGTGGTCTCCAACAAGGATGGTCAGTTCCGACCGGGCATGTCTGCGAATATCACGGTCACCCTTGCCAGCAAAGAGAATGTAATAACCGTCCCTGATGAAGCGGTCTTCGGTCAGGGGAATCAGAATTTTGTCTATACCGTCGGCCCGGATGGAGTCACGACCTTGAACCCGATCACCACCGGTATTCGGACTGATCGTGCGGTTGAAATCTTATCCGGCGTGAGCGCCGGAGCAACGGTCGTGACCGCCGGACATCAGAAAATCTTTTTCCCTGGGATGAAGGTGATGCCACTCCCTCCGGGTGGAATGGCTGCGATGGGTGCAGGTGGACAAGGTGGTCCGGGTGGTAGTCCAGATGGCGATCAGGGGACACCGGGTGCTGCTGATTCTTCTGCCATGAAAACCGATTCGGCAGACGGGAAGTAAGCCGTGAAGATCAGCGAATTATCGATTAGTCGTCCGGTCATGGCGACCGTGGTGTCGCTTGTTATTTTGCTCTTTGGTGCGATTTCGTACACGAGATTGCCGGTTCGTGAATATCCTGACATCGATCCGCCGATTGTCTCAGTAACGACGCTCTATCGCGGTGCTTCACCGAGTGTGGTCGAAACCGAAATTACGAATGTCCTCGAAGAACAACTCTCGACTGTTGAAGGAGTGAAAACACTCACTTCCAACAGTCGTGAACAGGGTTCGGTGATTTCGATTGAGTTCGAACTTGGTCGTGATGTAAATGAAGCAGCCAATGATGTTCGCGACCGTGTCTCGCGTATTCGCGGCTCACTTCCGCGTGAGGCGGAAGACCCGGTAGTTGAAAAAGTTGACGTGAATGCGCAGCCGATTATCTGGCTCGCACTCTATAGTAAGACGCTTTCAAATCTCGAAGTGACCGATTATGCCGACCGAACGCTGAAGGAACGGATTCAGCGTCTGCCGGGGGTTGCATCGGTCTTTCTTGGTGGTGAACGTCGCTATGCGATGAGAGTCTGGCTTGATCCGTCGAAGATGTCGAATTTCGGATTGACTACCATCGACGTCGAGAATGCCATTCGCTTGGCCAACGCCGAAATTCCTGCAGGTCGAATTGAAGGGATCGGTCGTGAGTTTTCCGTTCGCACACGCGGGGAGCTAACCACTCCGCAGGCGTTTGAGGCGATCATTATCAAAGAGGATGATACCCGAAAAGTACGCCTTGGAGATATCGCCACCATCGAACTTGGCGCGCAGGATGAACGAACGGTCGCCCGCTATAATGGTGAATCGGCGCTGGGACTTGGAATAATCAAGCAGCAGCAAGCATCCACACTCGATGTCGGTGACGAAATCATCAGTTCACTTCCCGAACTTCGCAAGTCTCTTCCGGCCGGGATGGAACTGGCGGTTGCCTATAATTCTGCGGAATTTATTCAGCAATCTCTTGATGAAGTGGTCGAGACACTCATCATCGCCACCATTCTTGTGATTCTCGTAATTCTTGTTTTTCTCAAAGACATTCGTGCGACCTTGATTCCGACCTTGGCCATTCCGGTTTCGATCATCGGCTCATTTACGGCAATCTATGCGCTCGGCTACTCGATTAACATTCTCACGCTTCTAGCTTTGGTGTTATCGATTGGACTCGTCGTCGATGACGCGATTGTGATGCTCGAAAATATTTATCGTCACATGCAGATGGGGAAGACGCGGGTTCGGGCAGCGTATGACGGCGCGAAAGAGATCGGGTTTGCTATTCTGGCAACCACCATCGCCCTCGTTGCGGTGTTCGTCCCCCTTGCGTATCTGGAAGGAAATGTCGGACGACTCTTCAATGAATTCGGTGTGGCGGTGGCGGTCTCAGTTCTGATTTCAGGATTGGTTGCGCTGACCTTTACGCCGATGATCTGTTCGAAAATTCTGACCAACACTGCAGGGAAAAGCACCTGGGCGCAGCGGTCATTCGACGGCTTTTTCCGCTGGCTCGACAGCTCGTACGGCGGCACGCTCAAGTTCAGTTTGCAAGCGCGTGGTCTGGTCATCTTTTCTGCACTACTGCTCCTGATCGGAACGGCGTGGATATTCACCCTTATTCCAAGTGAACTTGTGCCTACTGAAGATCGCGGAACTGCCTTCGGTGTTGCAATTGCTCCTGAGGGCTCAACGCTGGAATATACCGATCGGTATGTTCGTCAGATTGAACAGATGCTGCTCGCGGTACCCGAACGTGAGGGTCTTTTCACCGCAATCGGTCTTGGTTTTCAGGGGCCCGGTCGAGTGACCGATGCGTTTATCTTTATGCGACTCAAAGACCGAAGTGAGCGTCAGAGATCGCAGCAAGAGATTGTGGAATCATTGTTTGGTCCGATTTTTGGCGGAGTATCGGGTGTGATGGCGTTTCTGATCAATCCTCCAAGTCTTGGTCAGGATTTTGCCGATCCGGTACAATTCGTTTTGCAGGCTGCTACCTACGAGCAACTTTCCCAGTCTGTCGGTTCTGTCATGGGACAGGCGATGCAACTGGGATATTTTTCTCGCGTGGATACGGATCTCAAACTGAACAAACCGCAGCTTGATGTCACCATCGACCGTGAACGAGCCGCGCAACTTGGTGTATCAGTTACTGATATTGGAAGTGCGCTTGAAACATTTCTTGGCGGTCGCGTGGTCAGTGATTACAAGCAGACCGGTGAACAATATGATGTGATCGTACAGCTCAAGCCGACTGATCGTGCAACGCCGCGTACCGTTGAAGAAATCTACATTCGCGGGAAAAATGGACTCGTTCAGCTTGCGAACGTGGTAACCGTGTCTGAGTCGGTCGCACCAAAAGAACTGAATCACTTCAATCGAGTACGATCTGCGACGATTACTGCAACCATCAATCCTGCTTCCGGTAAAACACTCGGTGATGCTCTCACTGATCTGGACAAGATCGCTGCGACTTCATTGCCGCCGGGAGTATCGACCGACTATTCCGGACAGTCGCGTGAATTCCGCGAATCAAGCAGCGCTCTGTATTGGCTCTTCGCCGTCGCGCTGGTCTTTATTTACCTCGTGCTTGCCGCGCAGTTTGAGAGTTTTGTGCATCCGATTACGATCCTGCTCTCGGTCCCGCTCGCATTGGTTGGAGCGATCATCTCGCTCAAGTTTACCGGTCAGACGATGAATATTTACTCGCAGATCGGACTGATCATGCTGATTGGACTGGTGACAAAAAACTCGATTCTGATTGTCGAGTATGCCAATCAGCTTCGCGAAGAGGGGAAGGAGTTGTTTGATGCGGTCACGACTGCAGCCCGACTTCGCCTTCGTCCGATTCTGATGACCTCTTTCGCCACGATCTTTGGAATTCTGCCAATTGCGGTGGGGCTTGGGGCTGGCGGTGAGGCACGTGCGCCGCTGGGGATTGCAGTTGTCGGCGGGATGTTTTTCTCGACCTTTTTTACCCTGGTTGTCGTTCCGGTGGTCTATACCTTCCTCGCCGGAAAAGTATCGCATGTGGCAGAAAAACCATACACCGATGAATCTCTTCCGGATGTGAGTATCTGATCAGAGTAACAAGAACTGGTCGCACCTAGAGCGGTCACAGAAACAACGTTTTTGATCGCGGCCTTCGAGAGAGGGCCGCGATTTGTTTTTCGAATATCTCAGTCCTGAGGAGTAGGGCGTTTCGGAAAGAGAAATGAGGCGATCACCGCACCGCCGATGAGAACCGCGATAATTCCCAGTGACCAGGTGATGGGGAATTTCCCGCCAAAAGCATGATTGAGCCATATCATCTTGAGTCCGACAAAGACCAACACCGCAGCCAGTCCGTATTTCAGAAGATGAAAACGACTCACCAGATCGGCTACCAGAAAATAGAGGGCACGTAGACCAAGGATTGCGAAAACATTTGAAGTAAAGACAATGAACGGTTCTTTTGTGATCGCAAAGATCGCCGGAACAGAGTCGAGGGCGAAGATGATATCGGAGGTTTCAATCAGGAGCAAGGCGAGAAAGAGCGGAGTCGCGACATACTTTCCCGCCTGTTTGATGAAAAAATTCTGACCATGAATTTCCGGAGTCACCGGCAGGAATTTTTTGAGCAGTTTAATGAGCGGGTTCTTCTCCGGATGGATCTCATGATCGCCAGTAAAGGCCATCTTGATCCCGGTGGCGATCAGGAGAAGTCCGAAAAACCAGATAACGAATTCATACTGCAACAAGACCGCGCCGAGGGCGATGAAAATAGCTCGGAAGAGTAATGCCCCGACAATGCCTAAGACGAGGACTCGATGCTGGTATTTCGGCGGGATGGCGAAGTACTGAAAGATGACAACGAAGACAAAGATATTATCGAGAGCTAGTGCTTTCTCTATCACATAGCCGGTTAGGAACTCAAGGCCGACCTGTCGAGCTCCCGCCTCCACACTGGGGAATCCAAGGGTGGCGAGCAACGACGGCTCAGCTTCGAAACGCCCCAACATATAGAAATAGAGCCAAACATTGAATCCAAGCGCGACCAGCACCCAGAAGATGCTCCAGAGAGTCGCTTCCTTGACACTTGGCGTAGACGCCTCTTTGTGGAGGACTCCGAGATCCAGAAAGAGGACGACAAAGATACCGACAGTAAAAACGGCGTAGAATGTCCAGTATTCAGCAAATGGGAATATCATAAGGAGGGGGAATAAAGAGGCGTCAGTGCGACTCGTCAATCAAATCCGGTCGGCACGTTCATCTTTTGTCGCACTCGCTGTCAGAATTCAGGCAAACTACTCGCCGCGATACTCGCATCGGCTGGTTGGAGTTTCGCTGACTGCAACCAAGGAGACCATGTCCAGTTTCTGTCGCAGTTTCTCCCAGAGCCATTTGCACAGGAATTCAGTCGTGGCAAGTCGTAATCCCGGAAGATCATTGAGATGCTTATGGTCCAGTTGGGCAAGAAGCGGCTGCATTGCCGCATCGATTTCGGCGTAGTCGATCAGGAAGCCGGTCGATTCATTCACAGCGCCGCTGACCTGAATTTCGATCGTGTAGCCGTGACCATGCAGATGATGACAGGGATGTTCGACAGGAAGATGCTCGAGTCGGTGCGAGGCCTCGAAGCGATAAGTGCGAGAGAGAGTAACAATCATGCGAGTCTCGTGATTCTGGTAAGAAGGTTAGTGTCCACGTTCATTCCCCCAGGCAATAACATGGAGGCGACTCGAAAAGCGGCAGCCTCGTCGGGCGACTTCCGGTATCAGCCACCGAGAAACAGAGCTGATCTGCTCCCTTGTGGTTCCTTCCGGCATGAGAATGATTCGTTCAACAGGAATGAGTGGAGAATAGTACGAATCAAGATCGTGTAAGTCTGCTTCAGTCTGTATGACAAATTTGAAGTCGACGTTTCTTCGTAAAAGCAGATGTTTCAAAACCTCCGGCTTCAAATTTTCAGCCATCGGACGACCGTTGTTGGGGAGCTTAGGTGAGCAGTTCCACCAGTCAACCGAATCAAGCAAAGGAGTAGTCGGCTTGATCGTCCCACTGGTCTCTACCTCAACAAACCAGTGAAAAGGTGACGCATAATCTTTGAGTGTCGCCAAGAATGTTGCGATCAAGTCCTGATGCAGCAGTGGTTCGCCTCCGGTAATTACCAGATGCATCCCACCGCTGCGAGTATCCGGAGGAATGGCAGTATGCATCTGAGCAATGATCTCGCTTGCCGTCAACCAGTTGAAAGTATCGAGACGGTTTTTGTCCCAGGTGAATCGTGTGTCACACCAGATGCAACCCAGATGACAAAAGCCGAGGCGAAGAAAAACCGCACGCTCACCTGCAAATCGTCCTTCCCCCTGTATAGAGAAAAATATTTCACTGACCGGCAACAGCCCCTCTTTGTCAGGTGGCATGTCAGCGAGAGCTGGCAGGTAATCTTGCGGTTTCAATTTACGACTGCTTCATAGATGACGGTGCGGTTTGATATCGAGTCGGATCGGCTATTCCGGCAGACCGAAATCCTTCGGATCGTAAGCGGCAGCTGTCGCACGCGCCACAGGCCTTGCCATCTGGAGTAGGGTCATAGCAGGAGTGAGTCAACTGAAAGGGAACACCGTGATCGGCTCCACGCCGGATAATTTCTGCTTTCGACATTTTCATCAGGGGTGCAATCACGCGAATCTTGTTTCCTGCTGTTCCCATCTTCGTTGCCACATTGGCGAGTTGTGCGAAGGCCTCGACAAAGGCAGGTCGGCAATCAGGATAGCCACTGTAATCGACGGCATTCGCGCCAAAGGCGAGAGTGCTGACATCAAGTGTTTCGGCGTATCCCAGCGCAAGAGAGAGAAGAATCGTGTTTCGCGCGGGGACATAGGTAATCGGAATCTGGTCATCACTCCCTTTTGATTTTGGTACATCCATCTGATCAGTAAGTGCCGAACCGCCGATAGCTCGAAGATCGAGGGAGATCGTTTTGTGGCTGGCGACCGAATAGGCCTTCGCAATCGCAGTTGCGGCGGCGAGTTCTATTGAGTGGCGTTGTCCATAGGCGACGGTAAGGGCATGGACACGATACCGATCTTCGACGAGCATGGCGCAAAGTACCGCCGAATCCAGCCCCCCGGAGAGGAGCAGGACTACGGAGCGTTTTGATGTAGTTTCGGGCTTGTCCACTTTGCCAATATAGCCTGCCTCAGTCGTTCGTCGAGAGGGGAGTTGAATTTTCGGACTCGATTGGACAAAGATTGCGTCGCAGGACAAGGTGACTATATTTCAAGTTCATGCCAAGCACGTCCCGAAAACCCAAAAGCTATCAGAATCTGCAATCGACCATTCGGTCGTGGAAGACTCCGGCCATTGAAACTTTTGCGAATGAATACCCTGATCGAGAGTACCTCGTGGTCATGACTTTTCCGGAATTTACCTGTGTTTGCCCAAAAACAGGGCTTCCTGATTTCGCAGTTCTCACGTTGAGTTACACCCCGGATAAGCACTGTCTCGAGCTCAAGAGTTTGAAAGAGTACTTGTTGGCATTTCGTGACAAGGGGATTTTTCACGAAAATGTCGTGAACAGGGTACTTGATGACCTGGTTGCTACCGCAAAGCCTCGCTACGCCAAGCTTGAAGGGGTTTTCAACTCTCGTGGCGGTATCCAGACGACGGTCACGCGAGAGTTTTCCCGAACAAGTAAGAACCAGAATGGAATCTCTACCAGATGAGCGCAAATCCTGTCTGGCTGACTTTGGTGGGGACCGATGGTTCACGATCATACGCCTGGGAGTTGAAACCCGGGACCTACAACATCGGCCGTCAACCGGAATGTGATTTTCCTGTCCTCGACAAGACCGTCTCTCGTCAGCACGCCAGAATAATCGTGAGTGCAACCGGTGAAGCAATGGTCGAGGATACTGGTTCTCACAATGGAACCACTCTCAATGGAAACAAAGTCACTTCCCCTTTGGTGATCAAAGCAGGGGATCAGGTTTCATTCGGTGCGACAGATTTTCGTGTGGGAAACAACCAACACGCGGCTGCATCGACACCAAAGCTGACCGAGCGAGATCTGGAAAAGTCAGTTGTACTTTCTCTTGCCGAAGCACTCAAACCGCTCCCTTCAAAAGTCACTGATATTCCGGAACTCTATCCGGTCATGTCAGAGATGGCACGATTGCTTGTCGCGAGCGAACCTCGCGACGAAATGCTCACTACCGCATTGGGTTTGATCGCACGAGTAATTCCGGCCGATCGACTAGCGGTGTTATTGACCGTTCCGGGAAAAGATGAGGTCGAACCAGCAGCCATCTATCTTCGCTCTGGAGAAAGTGGGCAGGAGTTTCAGCTTTCCCGTACGATTGTGAAAGAAATTCTGACCAATCGAAGTGCCGTCCTGATTGCTGATCCCCGTTCGGATGCTCGTTTTGCAGCACAGGAGTCGATCGTCGCTCTCTCGCTTCGTTCTGCGATGGCGGTGCCGTTGTTTGAGCAGGAGCGAGTGCTCGGAATCTTGTATGCAGACACCACCAATCCTATGCATCACTACAACGAGGATTTTCTTCGTCTCGTTGCCACTTTCGGCAATGTCCTCGCCTCACGGTTGTTAAACTATGCATTGATTGATGAACGAGAACAGCGACGCGTGATCGAATCGGAGATGCGTCGCGCCTCCGGAATTCAGAAACGTCTGTTGATTTCTAAGGCCCCGGCAATTTCGGGCTATCAGGCAGTTCCCTTTCAGCAGCAATGCCTGACCGTCGGTGGTGATCTCTACGATGTCGCCACGTTGCCTGATGGGAGAGTCGTGCTGGTGCTTGGTGATGTCTCGGGAAAAGGGCTGGGCGCGGCATTGCTGATGTCGAACATTCTTGCTTCGCTTCGGACACTTTATGGTATGCCGAATTACGATCTGCACCACGCTCTGCAGCAGACTTCGAATCAGCTCTACTCATTTTCTGATCCCGCTGATTTTGCAACAATGTTTATCGGGTTACTTGATCCCAAGACCCACACGCTGACATTTGTGAACGCCGGTCACAACCCGCCCTATTATTTTGCCGCCGACGGAAAAGTCAGACAATTGGATGCCGGCGGAACGATGATCGGGTTGATGCCCGGTGGGATGTGGCGAGTTGACACGATGCAGTTTCAGCCCGGCGATAAGCTCATTGTCTATTCAGACGGAGTGACTGAAGCGATGCATGGTGATGAGCTGTACGGGGAAGTTCGCCTGCTTGATCTTCTGGCGCGAACACAATTACAGACCGCCGAGCAGATCGTCGAAATTCTGTGCAAGGAATTAGCTGAATTTGTAGGGGATTCCCCTCGATCCGACGATGTCACCCTCCTGGTTCTCAAACGCGAGATGTAATCCTGATGTTTGAAGCAGGCGCGACTTTCGCACAGTTCAAAATAATCCGCAAACTCGGTGCTGGCGGCATGGGTGAAGTCTATCTTGCGGAAGATACCAAACTCGGTCGTCAGGTTGCGCTCAAGACACTTAGCGGAGAGATGTTTGACAAAAAAGAGCAGCGGGATCGTTTCATTCGGGAAGCCCGCATGGCTGCGCAGATCTCCCATGGAAATGTCATGGCGATCTATGATCTTGGTGAATCGACCGCTGCCGACGGTCGCGCGACGACATACATCGTTATGGAGTACATAAACGGCGAGACGCTCACATCATATCTCTCAAAATCCGGAATCGACCTGAGCAAAGTAGTTGCACTTGCTGAAAAAATCGTCAGTGGACTCGCGGCCGCACATAAGCTGAGTATCGTCCACCGAGATATCAAGCCGGACAATATCATGCTCGACGATCATGGTGAGCCGAAGATTCTTGATTTCGGACTCGCCAAGCCATCGGCAGTCGTTGATTTTGAAAAGCCAGATACGGGGAATACTGTCTCGCAGGAGATGACCCGAGTCGGCAAGATTCTTGGAACGGTCACATACATGTCACCGGAACAAGTGCGGGGTGAGCCGGTTGACTCTCGTTCGGATGTGTTTGCCTTTGGCATTCTCCTCTACCGCATGGTTACCGGCGATCTCCCTTTTGCTGGCACAACTCAGGTGAGTACACTCGCCAAGATTCTTGAAACCGTCCCTGAGCCGCCACATGTCAAGAATGATAAGATTCCTTTTGAGCTTGAGCGGATTATTGAAAAATGTCTGCAGAAGAATCCCTCTGATCGTTATCAGGATACGCGTGACTTGCAGGTCGATCTGAGAAATCTGCGGCGGCAATATGAAGCGGGAATGACGCAGACCATGACTGACCGGACTGCGGCAATGCTCAAAGCCAACAAGAAGGGGAGCAAAGAAAAGAAAGAGAAGAAACCGCTGACGTGGAAACATGTCATTATTGGCGTGGTGGTCGGTCCCTTTGCTTTTCTTACTGTTATCGTCATAGCAGCACTTATTTTTTCATTTTTCATGCGTGACGAAATCGAGGGACCGATGGTCAGTATTAACACTGGTCAGACGGAACCGACGCAGACCCTTGCCATTCTCGGTTTTGAAAACAAGACAAATGATACCGCTATGGCGTGGCTGCAGACCGGGCTTCAGGAGATTCTCTCCACCGACCTCATGCAGAAGTGCTCAGTAAAAGTAATCAGCACTGAGCAGCTCAAAGAACGGGCCGCACGAGACAAGGATGAACCGACTCGTGAAAAACTCACTTCTGTGGCAAAACGCCTTCGCGCTGATGGACTCTTGTCGGGTTCATACTATCGACTCGGGGATCGGATTCGGATAGATGCGCGAGTACAGAATCTGGATGAGAGTCGGGTCATCATGTCGGAGAGTGTGGTCGGTACCGACCCTTTTGTGCTCATAGATTCTCTCACGAACAAAGTCGCGGCCGCGCTGAATCTCAATTTTAAATCTCAGGACAGCTCAGCAAGTGACGCACTCGCATCCCTCTCGCCGAAAGCGTATCGACCCTATCGCGAAGGGATCGACCTCTATTATAGTGAGCGTACTGACGAAGCGGTCGCAAAACTGCAGGAAGCAGTGGAGCTTGATTCGACTTTTGCGCTTGCGCATCTTCGACTTGGCCTGGCTCTTGCGCAGGCAGGAAGACAATCCGATGCGAATCGTTCACTTGAAGCGGCGAAGCGACATGAGGGAATGTTACCAGCGAAAGAGAAGCTGTTGGTCGAGGCCTATCTTGATCTCTGGCTACGTAATCAGTTCAGCGACGGGAAGACCAAGATTGCTTCTCTTGTCAACATGTATCCCGAAGATAAAGAACTGCGGACCATTAACGGTTTGTTGCTCGCTGCTTTCGATCGTGATTCGACGGCGGCATTTGCGCAGTTTGACACCGCACTTTCGATTGACCCGAACTACCAGTTTGCGATGAGCCAGTATGCTTCGACACTGGAGCGTTTTTCTCTCTATGAGCGATCAGCGAAGATTCTAGAAGAACAGCTCAAAGCACATCCGGATGCCCCGGCATCATATCGAGAGATTATTCGTGTCTATCGTCGACTGGAAAAGCGTGAAGAGGCGTACGAGACCGCTCGAGAATACGTCGAAAATTTTCCAACCACGCTCGATGCCTACGATAATCTTCTTAACATGCAGATTCGCAGGCGAGAGTTTGCCAATGCGCGTGAAACACTTGCTCAGGCACGGCAGAAAGTAACTCCCAACAAGATTACTGAACTCGTTTTTCTCTCGAGTGAGCTGAATCTTTCAGTCTGGGAGGGGCGTTTTGGTGATGCTCAGAAAAATCTCCAACGCGCGGTGGTTCTGGCACGGAAGCTCGGCGATACTGCCCAGTTGCTCGCTGCCTTCACTGAGCTTGTTTCTTTTCATGACCAGTTTGAGGAGGCAGATTCGGTCTTTGTCTACTCTGATAGTGCGAGGAAGTACGAGAGCTCATTTCAAGCGCTCCAAAAGCCGATGATGATTGCCAAATATCGACCTGCGGATTCCCTCAAGGGACGTAAAGAGATCAAAGTAGTGCTTGAAGACCTGAGAAAGCGCCTTCCTGCCTCACTATGGGGGCAATTGCGTGCCATCGAAGTGATGTATGACGGAATGCTGCATCGTGATACCAGTGTTATTCTGAATGCCTTTGATTCGTTACTTGCTCGTTCCGGCGGTACGGGAGATGAGGGGCAAAACGTGATCACTTATGTTGGCTATGCAGCGCGTGCAGGAAATCATGCCGATGCGATCAAGCGAGGGATCGAATTCATCAGTGGTCCGCGAGAAACGGCGCGAGGGATGACGTACATTACGACTCTGCTTGCGGTCGGAATTGCCGAGGAATCACTTGGCAAAACTGAGATCGCCAAAGGTCGGTACGAAGAGGTTCTCCACTATTGGGGAAATGCCGATCGTACGCATCCCGCGATCAAAGAAGCGAAGAGCCGTCTGGCGCGACTTCGTGGATAGTCGAATCGACATCCGAATTGACCTTTCGTACTTGTCACAATTCCAGATTCTCAGATGACTACCAAACTCTCTGATTCACATGCCGATTTTCCTCTAGCGACCGGCGCGTTGCTGATCTCGTTGTCTCCGATATTTGTCAAAGCAGTATCTCTTACTGGTGTCGGTCCGACGGCTATCGGCTTCTGGCGAACGAGTATCGGCGCGGTGGTCTTGCTTCTTGTCGGTTTCTGGATGTCAGGGATTTTCAAGATTACCAGAGCAGGGTTGGGATGGTCAGTATTTGCAGGGTGTGCATTCGCTGCTGATCTCTATTGTTGGCATAAGTCCATTCTGATCACTGGTGCTGGAATGGCAACTATACTGGGGAATACACAAGTCTTTGCGTCAGCGGTAATCAGCTTTTTTGTTTTTAGGGAGAAACTCACCCTCCGTTTCTTCCTCGCCGCACTCGCGGGGCTTGCTGGAGTGGCACTGTTGACCGGTGCATTCAGTGACGGAATCAATTTGACTGCCAGCTATTTGTGGGGTGTCACTCTGGGCTTGCTCACCGGTATCGCCTACGCCGTTTACATTACCGGACTCAAACTCGCTGCTCGCACCATGCCCCCCGGTTCGAAAGCTGGCTCACTCCCTATAATTTTCTATTCATCAATCGTGACCTCGATCATTCTTGCAGTGCTTGCCTTGCTGGGCGGGGAAGTGATGAAGCCTCCGACGCTCGTCGAATGGGGATTCCTGCTTGCGCTTGGAGTGATTGTTCAGGTGTTGGGCTGGTGGCTGATTACGAATTCTTTGCCGCGGGTAAGTACCAATCGCGCGTCATTGCTTCTGCTTCTTCAACCGACCGCAGCGGTGGTGATGGGTTCCTTCTTCTTTGCTGAAATGCTGGACAGCATGCAGATCGCCGGGGCAGTGCTCACTCTTGCCTCGATCTACTTCGGTTCACGCAAATAAGACGATTCACCTTTTACTGCACAAAAAAAACGACGGCCGAAGCCGTCGTTTTGAAATGTCACATGTAATGAATCTTAGCTGACGAGCACTTTTTCAAGACGCTCACAGATATAATCGATATGCGATTCATCGATAATCAGCGGTGGGGAGATGCGAATCGTGTGACCATGGCTGTCATTGGCAAGCAGCCCCAGATCAAGAAGCTTCCGGCAGTAGACCATCGCGTCACCGTTTTTCACTTCAATACCGATAAACAGTCCACGTCCGCGAACCTCTTTCACCTGTATTGAACGACTGGCGATCTCTTCGATCTTTTTACGGAGTATGTTCCCCATCTTCTCGGCGCGAGCCGGGAGATTTTCATCGACGAGGACATCAAGCGCAGCGATTCCAGCCACGCAGGCAAGCGGATAGCCGCCGTATGTGGAGCCATCACGCCCCGGGGTGAAGACCATGTCCATGATCTTTGTGTTCGTCACGAATGCCGACACAGGAATGAGTCCGCCGGAAAGTGCTTTGCCGAGGGTGATCCCATCAGGGACAACATTCTCATGTTCAAAGCAGAACATCTTACCGGTACGTCCGAGTCCGACCTGAATTTCATCAAAGAGAAGAAGCATGTCGTGTTTATCACATAGTGCACGAAGTCCGGCTAAGAATCCGGTCGGTGGCTGATACATGCCACCTTCCCCCTGCATCGTTTCGATCCAGATGGAGCAGGTGTTCGGGGTAATCGCTTTTTCGACGGCAGCAAGATCACCAAAGGGAACAGTCACAAATCCCGGTGTCAGTGGACCGAAGCCCTGTTTGTATTTTTCAGAAGATGAATAGGAAACAGTCGTGATCATACGTCCATGGAAGTTGTTCTCAAATACGATGATTTCCTGTTTTCCGTCCTGAATCCCCTTTGCTTTCCAGCCGTAATAGCGAGCTGCCTTGATAGCTGTTTCGCACGATTCTACGCCACCATTTTTCGGCAAGACTTTGTTTCCATTCGCGCCGAAACGGGGACCGAGCTGAGGAACGAGAGTGGCGAGCTTCTTCAGGAAGATACCGAGGGCATCGGTATAGACGACATTTGAAATAACCGAGCTGTATTTCCCATTGAGAGCGTCGATGAGTGCCGCAACGATTCGCGGATGATGATGCCCCTGATTCGCGGCAGAATAGGCAGCAAGGCAGTCGAGATATTTTTCACCGGCCATGTTGGTGAGCCAGACTCCGTCCGCACTGCGAACACAGAGTTTGAGTCGGCCATAGTGGTTCGCACCGTACGCCTCTTCGAAGTCAAAAATCTCCTGATCAGAGACCTGGGACAATGCGCGGTGGTTGTGCATCTGATCCTGTGGCATTTTAGTCGCGGTCATTGTCATGGCGGACTCCTTTTATCGGAAAACTCAATTTTCGACTTTCATAGCTTGGCGAAACAGGTCTTAAGACCATGTCCGAAGCTTCTTCATGAACATCGGTAGTTTAGCTTATATTATTCACCTCTTCAAGCTAAATCGTTGCTGTTCAACGAATAACCTTCGGCGTTTGCATCCTCCCTTGGGGACAGGATAGCACATTCGCCGAATCGGTTTCGTAGAGGGCAAAAGGAATACAGAACCCAGCTCTCAATTTCAGTGAACTCAACGATCAGTCGGGCTATCTTGGGGAGTGGCACTTGATGCAAAATTCGTAAAAGCCGTAGCCAATGAGGTCGGATTCGATCTTTGCGGCATCACCGATGCGCAACCTATTCAGGAGGCAGAACAACGTCTGACAGACTGGCTTGCCGCCGGCATGCAAGGAGAGATGAGCTACATGCAGCGTGACCCGCTGCGAAGATCTCGACCGACGGAAGTACTCTCAGATGCGAAGTCGATCATCATGCTCGGGCTGAATTACTTTCAGGCGAGTTCATCCGCACCAGATACTCCTGGGCAATCATTTGGTCGTGTCTCTCGGTACGCCAGAGGGGAAGACTACCATGAAGTGATCGAGAAAAAACAGGCACTTCTCATCAAGCGAATTGGCCAAAAGTCAGCGATTCCTGCGGCAGAAATTAAGTCACACTTCCGCGGATACGTCGACTACGGACCGGTGCTCGAGCGCTCCTACGCAGTGAAAGCAGGTCTTGGCTATATCGGGAAGAACAGTATGCTGATCAATCGTTCATTCGGCTCTTATTTCTTCCTCTCGGCGATTATCACCACCTGTGCACTCGAAGTTGACACAACAGAGGTCAATCATGGGAGATGCGGAGAGTGTCGAAAGTGCATTGATGCCTGCCCTACGGATGCGATTGTCGAGGATGGAGTCGTTGATGCCCGTCGCTGCATCTCCTATCTCACCATTGAGCGTCCAACTGAAATTCCGAATGATCTGGCAGAGAGAATGGGGGAGCATCTCTTTGGCTGCGATATCTGTCAGGAGGTCTGCCCACACAACGGACGAGCAATCATCAGCAGCCACGCGGCATTTTCCCCAAATCACGGAGCCGGAGAGTGGATTTCACTCAATGACATTGATCAATTGAGTTCTGACGAAGATTTCAAGTCGCAATTTGCCTCTTCGCCGATCCTTCGCACCCGTCTTGCCGGATTGAAGCGAAACGGGGTGATCGTGCGGCGAAATCTGACACGCGGGAAACGACCAACATCCTAACGGATTTCTCCCAAAAATCGTCAAAATTTCCCTCTGACAAAAACATTGTGTGCCCCCGATGTTCGTATAAGATTTCCCTATGACAACAATTGCCCCCTCTGTCCTCGCCGCCGACTTTTCCCGACTTGAGACCGAAATTCAGAGCAGTACCGATGCAGGGGCTCGCATCCTGCATCTTGATATCATGGATGGACATTTTGTCCCGAATATCTCATTCGGTCCGGCGGTGGTGGCAACCATTGACCGTCTGACAGATGCCTTCCTCGATGTCCACCTCATGCTCTCACAGCCGGAGCGATATCTGGAGCCGTTTATCACTGCCGGGGCAGACAATATTTCGTTTCATCTGGAAGTTCATCCAGATCCTCGTCCGTTGGCAGCACAGATTCGTCAGCGGGGCGTCGAAGTTGGTATCGTTATCAATCCGGATACAACAGTTGAATCCGTGTTGCCATTTCTTTCTGAAATGAACTACCTGCTGATCATGTCGGTTCATCCCGGTTTTGGTGGACAGAAATTCATGCCTGATACACTCACCAAGATCGAAAGAGCGCGGGAGTTTATCTCGAAAGAGGGGATTGCGACCAGAATCGAAGTCGATGGTGGGATCGATTCTTCGAACGCACGTCAAGTGATCGATGCCGGAGCCGATATCCTAGTTATGGGGACTGCTTTCTATTCATCGACACGTCGACGTGAGCTTATTCGTGAACTTGAGCACTATCACCCGGGATCAAAAGTCTCAATCGGAGGGGCGCACTAATGCTCATTACTTCGGCAGGACGCCAGGCGAAATCATACAAGTCATGTCTTGCGTTGTTTGAGAAGAAAAATGCGATCGCGCGAATCATGCAGCGAGACGCAAAAGTCTACACCTCCTCTCGTCCACTTCATGCCCTGATCATGAACCGTCTTGGCTGGGTCAATGTTGCTGCGCGAATGCAGCGAGAGATTCCGCTACTTGAAGCAGTCCGTGACGAATGTATCCAGGGCGGATTCATCGATGTTGTTCTTCTCGGCATGGGTGGATCCTCACTTTGTCCCGAGACTCAATCACGTCTTTTCCCGATGCGAAAACCATTTCGCACGTTGCATGTGCTTGATAGTACCGATCCATCTGCGTTGCTGAGAGTGTTCAAATCGATTGATCTCCCTCGTACACTTTTCATCGTTGCCTCGAAATCTGGTGGGACACTCGAAACAAGATCGCAGGCAGATTTTTTTGCGCAGCAGTTGCAACAGGCTAATATTCGCAACTGGGGAGCGCAGTTTATTGCAATCACCGATGAGGGCTCTGCACTCGAACAGGCGGCTCGTGCGGCTAAGTATCGACGAGTCTTTCTGAATCCTTCTGATATAGGCGGTAGATTTTCATCACTTTCGTATTTTGGGCTTGTCCCTGCTTTATTCTTACAACTCGATCTGCGTCGCTGGCTTAGTCGCGCGGTTGAAATGCAGGAAGTGATCGCCACTCGCGAAGATGAAGCGAATCCGGCGAATGCATTGGCGGCACTTCTTGTTGCAGGTTATTTCGGCAAGCAGGAAAAACTGACATTTATCGCATCAAAAAAGACAGAAGCGATTGTCCCCTGGATCGAACAGCTAGTTGCAGAATCGACTGGTAAGAAGG
Source organism: uncultured Ignavibacteriales bacterium (assembly GCA_964518635.1). Classification (GTDB taxonomy): domain Bacteria; phylum Zixibacteria; class MSB-5A5; order GN15; family FEB-12; genus CAZFGK01. The sequence continues at coordinate 32,441 of CAZFGK010000002.1, read as the reverse complement.
GGATCGGGATTGTTCCTGTAGAAGCCGAGCCTATTGGCAATGCTAGTGACTATGGAAATGATCGACTCCTGATGTTCATGCGTGACAAGCGTGAATCGGCGCATGGAAAATCACTTCAGCAGGGAGTCAACCGTCGCAAACTTGCCTGGGGGGAAGTGGTGCTGAGTGACAGCTATGATGTCGCCGCACAGTTTCTTCTCTGGGAAGCGGCGATTGCGCTTGCCGGGTTTGCGATGCAGATCAATCCATTCGACGAACCAAATGTGGCTGAGAGTAAAGCAAACACACAGGCATTGTTGACCGAATACGAGAAGTCCGGTTCACTCCCCTGGCGCTCAGACGATGCGAGCGCAAAGTCGGTGGTGTTGTCTGCGACAGAGAAACAGATTGCGGCGATGCCAGTACCTGATGCCCTGCGCGCACTAGTGAGTGGTGCAAAATCCCCCACCTATTTTTCTATTCTCTCCTACGCCGATCAGACGGCCTCCTACAAACGTGAACTTGCCAAGCTTCGAGCAGCGATTCGTAAAAAAAGCGGCTGTGCCGTGCTCGCCGGGACCGGGCCAAGATTCTTGCATTCGATTGGACAGCTCTACAAAGGGGGTTCACAGATTGGTAGATTTCTGGTGATCATGCGCAATGAGTATGGGAAACTGGAAATTCCCGGAAAGAGATTCGATTTCGGTACTTTGATATCTGCCCAGGCGATTGGGGATTCGCGCGCTCTGATGAAACGGAAACGTCCGGTACTGGTTATCGCGACTGCAACTCCAGAGCTTCTTTTGAAAGAACTGACCAAAGCAGTTCTTTCATCTGCTTCAAGCGCTACGACTAGAATGAAATCTGGAACGAAGAAGAAGATCGCAAAATCATCTGCGAAAACTTCGGCTCCAAAGCGAACCACCAAAAAATCTACGACAAAGAAAAAGCGATAGTTGACTATTCAACTTGTTGCAGCACGATACTGACAAGGAGAGAATTATGAATTTCACCGCGACGCGCGGATTTCAATCCCCCACACTCGATCCGGTGGTGAAAGCCAAACTGATTGAAACCGCGAAACAATGTCGCGGTCAGATTTTGACCATGACCACCGTTGCGAATTCCGGACATCCGGGTGGTTCGATGTCGAGTCTCGAAATGTATCTGCTGCTCTATCATCTTTCGAATGTCGATCCGAAGCAGCCACATCGTGATGACCGTGATCGCATTATCATCTCACACGGACACGCATCACCGGGAGCATATGCGTCACTTGCCTCCGCAGGATTTTTTGATATTCAACCCGCGCTGCTTGGATTTCGTCAGGCAGGGTCACCTTTTGAAGGGCATGTTGAACGGACCGTGCCGGGAGTCGAGTGGGACACAGGGAATCTTGGTCAGGGGCTTTCGGTCGGAGTTGGAAAAGCACTCTATGCCCGCATCTCTGGTCAGCAGTTTCGTACGTATGTAATCATGGGGGATGGTGAACAGCAAAAAGGGCAGATAGCAGAAGCGCGTCGCACTGCGGTGAAACTCGGACTCACCTCACTCATCGCATTGATTGATTTCAACGGTCTGCAAATCTCCGGAAAGATTACCGACATCATGCCGCAGCAGATCGCCGAGAACTGGAAATCGGACGGCTGGAATGTAATTGATGTCGACGGTCATGATCTTGATGCCCTCTACAAAGCACTCCATGCAGCGCAGAACGCAACGAAGCCGACGATGATTCTTGCGCGCACGATTATGGGGAAGGGCGTGTCATTCATGGAGAATGACGAATCCTACCACGGTGCAGCAATCAAGAAGGAGCAGCTTGCAGGTGCTCTTGCTGAACTCGGCGCAACGCCCGTTGACCTGGATGCCCTTCTTGCAAAACGGAAACAGGGACCACCACCGAGCTATAAGATGGTTCATTCTCCCTATCCGAAGCTGGAACAGGGAAGCCCGATAGTCTATTCGACAACTGAGAAGACCGACAATCGTTCCGCATTCGGGAAAGCTCTGGTGAGTGTGACCGATGCCAATCAATCGGGATCCGGTAAATTGATCACGGTCTTTGATTGCGATCTGGCGAAATCAGTCAAGACCGACGGTTTTGCGAAAAAATACCCGAATCAGTTTATCCAGTGCGGAATATCAGAGCACAGCACCGCCGCCACCGCCGGAGCACTCTCCAGCGAAAGTGCGATAGCAGTCTGGGCAGACTTCGGGGTCTTCGGCGTCGATGAAACCTACAATCAGGCAAGATTGAATGATATCAATCACAGCAATCTGAAACTGATCTGCACCCACTCTGGTGTAAACGTTGGCGAAGATGGCAAAACCCATCAGTGCATTGACTACTTTGCGCTCCTGAATTCGACATTCGGCTGGCAGGTAATCACCCCTGCTGATCCGAATCAGACTGATCGTATTGTTCGCTATGTTTTATGCACACCCGGGAATTTTGCGGTGATCATGGGAAGAAGTGTGATCTCCACCATTCTCAAAGAGGATGGCAGCCTCTACTTCGGCGAAGACTATCTCTATCGCTATGGTCGAATGGAATGGATTCGCAAAGGGGAAGAGGTCGCCCTCGTTGCAGCGGGGAATATGCTTCCGACCGCGATGGCGGCGTGGACACAGCTTGCCAGTGAAGGGCTGCGCCCCTCGCTGGTCTCTGTTTCTGACTGGTCATCCTTCCACGCTGATGATCTCAAGCAGCTCGCTCGCAGTAAGCAGATAATCACACTCGAAGACCATAACGTGAAAACCGGTTTAGGAACTTCACTTGCCTCGGCGTTGAATGAACATCGTTTGAGTGTGCCGATTACCAAAATGGGAGTCACGAAGTACGCATCATCCGGTGTGCCGGATGATCTCTACCGTATGTTAGGTATCGACGCATCCGCAGTCGCGAAGATAGTGGCGAGCAAATATTCAGAAGCAAAGGTGATGGCATGACGATTGGCTTTATTGGTCTGGGAAAAATGGGAATGAATATGGTGACTCGTCTCATCCGAGGTGGGCACTCTGTCGTTGCGTATGCCCGAACGAAAGAGACCGTCGATAAGGCGGTCGCAGTCGGTGCCATTGGTGCATCATCACTTGCCGATCTGGTCAGCAAACTCCCGCAAAGAAAAGTGATTTGGGTGATGGTAACAGCAGGTGAGGCGACGACCACCGTGCTGAATGAACTCGCCTCTCTGATTGGCAAGGGGGATATCCTGATCGACGGTGGGAACTCTAATTTCCACGATACAAAAGCACGCGGTGTTATGCTGGCCGCAAAAGGGATACGCTACATCGACTCCGGAACCTCGGGAGGTATCTGGGGGCTCGCCAATGGCTATTGCATGATGCTGGGCGGCGATAAGAGCGCATTCGATGAAATCACCCCTGTCTTGACAACGCTTGCACCGCCGGATGGTTTTCGCTACTTCGGCACGCACGGCGCAGGGCACTATGTGAAAATGATTCACAACGGAATCGAGTACGGTATGATGCAGGCCTACGCCGAAGGGTTCGAAATCCTGAAGGCATCGGAATATTCACCGAATCTCGCCGAGGTCTCTCAGTTGTGGAATCAGGGCTCAGTCGTTCGTTCATGGTTGCTTGAGCTTGCCGTGTTGGCATTCAAAGAGGACCCATCACTTGATAAGATCAAAGGGTATGTCGCTGATTCGGGTGAGGGACGATGGACAGTAATTGAAGCAATCGATCGTGATGTTCCGGCACTGACTCTTACCTATGCCCTCATGCATCGCTTTCAGTCTCGACAGGAAGATTCCTTTGCGGCAAAGGTGCTCGCAGCATTACGGAATCAATTTGGCGGACACGCTGTGAAAGAACGCGCGTCGTGACGATGGCGACGCTCGAAAATCCTTTCCTGAGCCGCTTCATGCGCTCTCGTCAGGCGGGACCGTTTTTCATCGTCATCTTTGGCGCAAGTGGCGATCTAACGAAGCGAAAGTTAATCCCCGCACTATTCAATCTTTTTCGTGATGGCTATCTACCGGAGCGATTCGGCATTTTCGGGTACGCGCGTCGTGAAAAGACTGATCAGCAGTTTCGTGAAGAGATGTCGGAAGGGATTCGTCAGTTTTCGCGCCGTCAGCCCGACTCTGATGAACAACTGCAACAGTTTCTGGATCGACTCGAGTATGTGACTGGTGATCTTGATGACGAAAACGGCTATCGTGGATTGCGAGAGCGTCTTCGTGCACGTTCTCTGGATTTGAGTATTCCGCAGAATATTCTGCTCTATATGGCGACCCCGCCTGATGTGTTTGAAGCGATCACTCGCAATGTGCACCGGACTGGTATTGTCTCAAACATCATTGAAGGGGACAATTGGTCGCGGTTGATCATTGAGAAACCCTTTGGTCACGACACCACCAGTGCGTGGCAGCTCAACGGTGCGCTGCATCGAGCTTTTTCTGAAAATCAGATCTATCGCATTGATCACTATCTGGGGAAAGAGACCGTCCAGAATATTCTCGTCTTCCGGCTGGGGAATGCAATTTTTGAACCACTCTGGAATCGTCAGTATATCGATCACGTACAAATCTCAGTCGCAGAGTCGATTGGGATCGGCTCTCGTTCCGGATATTTTGAGCAGGCCGGAATGATTCGTGATATGGTGCAATCGCATATTCTCCAGGTCTTCACCTTGATCGCCATGGAGCCACCGACATCATTTCAGACGAATGCGATTCGAGATGAAAAGGCGAAAGTACTCAAGAGCCTGATTCCGATTAAGCCGAATCAACTGCCGCAGCATATTGTCCGCGGGCAGTATCAGCCCGGTTCAGTTGGTGGAGAGCAGGTGCGTGGTTATCGTGAAGAAAACGGAGTCGCGGAAAGTTCGATGACCGAAACGTACTGCGCGCTGCAACTTCATATCGATAATTGGCGATGGGCTGGAGTTCCTTTTTATATCAGAACCGGCAAGCGACTTCCCAAGCGAGTCTCTGAAGTTTCTATTGTCTTCAAGTCAGCGCCGACACAACTCTTTGACCAGACTGATATGACGATGCAATCTCCTAATGTGCTGCGCCTTCGTATTCAGCCGCAGGAGGGAATCTCTCTCTCTCTCGGTGCAAAGGTTCCGGGACAGAGTCTGAATGTATCGCCGGTACGAATGGATTTCACGTATTCAAATGCGTTCGGGATGCCCTCCCCAGAGGCGTACGAACGCCTTATTCTTGATGCAATCACTGGTGATTCGACACTTTTTGCACGTGAAGATGAAGTGGAACTGTCATGGCAGTTGATTGATTCAATTACGAAGCACTGGGAACCACTTCCGCTGCATCCTTATGCCGCCGGTGAATGGGGGCCGCAGGCCGCCGATGAACTCCTTGCGCAAAGTCAGCGTCGCTGGTTGAGATTATAGCAATGAGTAGTTCGGCTTCTGATCTTTCGGTTCCTCTTGATGGCCAACTTCCTGTCAATGCTGAGATCATTGAACTGGCCCTGAATAAGCTCTGGGATCAGACTATCGCCGCAAAACATGCCGACACTGTTCCGGTCAAGCTCACACTCGCGACAATTCTCATCATTGCCGATGCGCACGCGCGTGAAGAGGCGGAACAGCTCGCAGGTGAGCTTGCCAGTATAGAGCCGTCGCGACTGATTTCAATATTCATTGATGATGTCGGTAGTGATTACTGCGCGACCGTACGAACGGCCTGCTCGCGCAGGCAGGATGACGGAACGATCATTTGCTGGGAGTTGATCGATATTCTCGCTTCTCCGCCACATGTAAAACTCCTCCCCGGTGCGGTTCGTTCACTGATTCCATCCTCCGTGCCCGTAATCACGATCGATCTGCGCGAGTATCAGGGTCTGCCAGAGCTAGAGCGTGTTCTTCAGGAAGAGTCAAATTTTTATCTGATTAAGGCGCGAGTGGTTCCGGCCATGCCAAAAGCAGTATCGTATTTAACTTTTGACTGGTATCTGACTCATGCGGTTCGCGAGTTATTGAGCAAGCTGTTCTCAGAATGGTCGCTCACTACACAGGGGCTACGTCAGATTGAAATCTCAGATCACGAATCACTCGCCGAAGCCGGGCAGCTGTTGATGGGTTGGATAGTCTCTCGTGGAGAGCAGTCGAGTGGAGCCATCACTTCGCATGGGTCATCGGTGACGGTGCGTCTCTTTGATCGTCCAATTGAAGTGATTCGATATGCGGCACGACTCTCGGATGAGCCACTCATTAAGCTGACCGCAGCAAATTTTACGGCATCGCTCTGGCATGATAGCCGCGTTTCCGGTCAAAACGGTCAGTTTCACGGGCCACACGCAACAGCAACAATCATGACCGATATGCAACATTCTCGGAGCTTTCGCGGTCTAGATCTGGGACACTATCTGATCAGAGCGACAAAGAATTATGAAGAATTTCGTGATTTTCAGATGAGTCAGGCCGCGTTGAAGCGCTACCAGCTGCAAGCGTAGACGTGTGTGAGACTCATCTGCGCAAAAAGAATATTCAGGCATTTATAGGAGAGAAACATGCTTGTAGTCACCACTCCGGAGATATCCGGAAAGAAGATCGAAAAAATGATCGGGCTAGTCACCGGCGAGGCGATACTCGGCGCGAATATCTTCAAGGATCTGTTCGCCGGAATTCGTGATATCGTCGGCGGGCGATCCAATGCGTACGAAAAAGAACTTAACAAGGCACGCGACATCGCCGTCGCAGAAATGAAGCAGAGAGCGTTCGAACAGGGTGCCACCGACATTGTCGCGGTTGATATCGACTACGAATCAATCGATATGGGGGGCGGCAATATGCTCATGGTCACCGCCTGCGGCACCGCCGTCGTGACTTCTCAGGCATGAGGAGATGAGTGTTCAGATTCATCTCTTCTCCGATCCGGAAGCGGTCGCTGAGCATGCCGCCGATCTCGTGATCAGGACCGCACGGGATGCAGGAACACGCAATTCGGCCTGGATTGCGCTCTCTGGCGGGAGCACACCTCGGCTCATGTATCGGGCATTGCGTGCACGTACGAATGATCTCGGATACCTGCGAAGCTCTGCGAGATTCTTTTTCTCAGATGAGCGTGCAGTTCCGTCAGATAATGCAGACTCAAACTACCATCTTGCCTACGACGAATTGTTTGCTCCTGCTTATATTCCTGAAGAGCATATTGAGCGACTAATCGGTGAAGCAATTGACCCAGAAGAGGAAGTTTTGCGCTACAGCGAACTTCTCAAAGTAGCCGACCAGAATCGTCTCGGCCACAGTCAGATTCGCCCCCTTGATCTTGCCATACTTGGCATGGGGAGTGATGGGCACACGGCCTCTGTTTTCCCCGATGATGCCGATGCGATGCAGACATCCCTTCCGGTCATCGCCGTGACCACCTCTCAAAAAATCTCTCGTCGATTCTCAATGTCACTTGACTATCTGAGCCACTCCGCTACTGTTCTGTTTCTTGTGACTGGAATTGAAAAAGCAATGACTCTCAGACGTGTGCTTCAGCCCTTTCCCGGCGAACCGGAACTTCCGGCCGGAATGGTTCGTGCTGATCGCACACTCTGGTACATTGATCAGTCCGCAGCAGGTGAACTTGATCCCGGTGACAAGCGAATCATCACAGGTGAACATTCATGAGTATGCGACTTGCTGGAGCTATTTCCGCCTCATCGGTCGATCTTACGCTGATTGATCCATCCCGTGACAAGGACCCGCTCGTCGGTGCGGTGAGCTACAATCCACTTGAATACTCTAGTCTGGATGTCATCCTTCGACTCTTTCTGAAACGGCAGAAGAAGAAGGTAGATATTGCCTGTTTCGGAATCGCCGGTCCTGTGATCAATAACGAAGTGAAGACTACGAACCTGCCCTGGCGCATCGCCGCTACCGGTATCATGGAACAGTTTGGTATCAACCGTGTGATCCTGATGAATGATATTGTCGCCAAAGCGTATGGCCTTGAAAATCTCCAGCCGGAAAAATTCATAGAACTCAATGCCGGAACCCCTGTGCACAACGGAAACTTTGGGCTAATTGCCGCCGGTGCCGGACTTGGACAGGCATTGGTCTATCGTGAAGACGGTCGCGTGCATCCGTACGCCTCGGAAGGAGGGCACGCTGATTTTGCTCCGGGGAATCAACTCGAACAGGAGTTGTGGGAGTATCTCTACGCCGAAAAGGAAATAGTCGAAGTCGAAGATGTGCTCAGTTATCAAGGGCTGGTTTCTATCTTTCAATTCTTGCTGGAATCGGATGGGCGTTCAGTGCCAAAGTGGTTTTCTGAAGCAGAGGACAAGGCAACGGCGGTCATCGAAAAAGGAATAGCCGGGAAAGATGACCGCGCAGTTCGTACCCTTGATGTATTCACAGACTGTTATGCCAGTGAAGCGGCAAATCTTGCGCTCAAGGGAATGACACTCGGCGGGGTATTTCTCGCGGGAGTCATCGCACCGCAGATTCTCACTGCCTTTGATGCATCCCGATTCCATGCCCGATTTGCGAAGAAAGGGAAGATGGAAGGGCTGCTGAGTTCAATTCCGGCACGAATTGTCATTGAAGAACGTCTTACTCTCATCGGCGCAGCAAGCGTCGCGAAATCTCTTTCATGAGTAGCACAACACCGGACATAGCGTGGCTTTTCCTGCCACATACCTATTCAAAGGAAGCGGTGATTAGATTCACGAAGTTGCTTCGTGAAAATGCAGCGAAAAAAATAACGACTCCGACCATGCTCATTGCAGTGGATGGTGGCTATGAATTTTTCAGAAAAAGTCGGCAAGTCGCAGATCTTCTGATCGGAGATTTCGATTCCCTCGTCCCATTTCCTGTAAAACTTCCATCACAGACTTTGGTGCTTCCCTTTCCCCGCAACAAATCGAAAACTGATACCGAACTCGCGGTGGAGTATGCCCTGAAATCCGGAGTACAGGAAATTCATGTCGCGACACCTGAGATAGGTGAATCAGATCAGTTTCTAGGAATCCTTCTCATGGTGACGTCACTCAAACTTCGCCCGAAGAAAGTGCAGATGACAATCTGGACCCCGACCGAGCGGATCACGCTACTTCGTAAGGGGGAATGCGTGATCACCGGTGCAAAAGGGGACTTGGTCTCGGTAGTCCCACTCTCTGCCAGTGTGCAACTGAGCTGGAAAGGGACTGCCTACGATGTCACCAATCAGCTTGTGGAGCGTGGTGAGGGGCGTGGGATGCGCAATCTGCTGACCGGATCGCGGGCAGTTCTCAAGATTCAGGGGGAAGCGATGGTCATTCACCGGGATGTCGCTCCTGTGAGGCAGAAAAGGTAATACAAGCACTTCGGTCGTCGACTAGACTTGACCGGTTGACAGGGGAGAACGGGGGGGTATATTCGGCGTCGTCGTGGTCGATACTATCTGAGTTCGACGCAGAGTTCGACGCGACATTCGTCGGAATCTTCAAATTCGACTGATCTTGGGAGATCGTTCAATGGTAGGACATGTGCCTCTGGAGCACAGTATCGGGGTTCGAGTCCCTGTCTCCCAGTTTATTAGACCTCACCTACTTGTTCTTATTCACTCCTTTCTGTTATCGAGCTTCTACTTGTTTGCCGCAATCACTGCTTCATCGCAGGGGTTTGAGGATGATTCAACACTTCAGGAGATGATCGGCATCGCTGGAAAGGACTTTGTCTATCGCGAGTTCAAGGTAAAATTGGAGTCCAGTCTTGGTAAGGGGGGTACTGGTTCCACTTCAACTTTGACCTACCCGTGGTTCGTAGCGGACTCTCTGAAATTTCTGCAACCTATCATCGATTCCTTTACGATCAGTATTTTGAATTCAATAGGACCGTTTGATTCATCACTTCTCAATAGCAGAGATGTCTACATGGCGTTTCGCGCCATGGATGATCGAATGATGTGGGAGTATCATCATAAATTCTCTACAGGCAAAGATGGATATATCGGGTTTGGTCCTGACTTAGGTCGTGGTCAGGAGGTGAGTGTCAATGTGGAATTCGACAGCACCACAAGTCTCGTAACTGTACGCGGAGGCTGGTCTGGCATGACTGGAGGGGTGCATCCGAACTCGGTGAATTACTTCATGATGCTCGACTCACGGAGTGGAAAGCGAGTTTACCTGAAAGACATGTTTACAGAAGGATATGCAACATTTCTGGACTCGGTTGGGACTTCAAAGCTGGACTCAATCTTTCACGTCACCCGACCAATTGAACGTAGGTCTTACGACGATCACGAATTCTCTACATCAAGCAAGTTTACGGTTGATAGCGTCGCGCTTCGATTCAAATTTAGCCCGTATGAGGTGTCATCATACCGTCCGCAAGGTGTAAACGTGGATTTCCCTTATTCAATCTTACAGCCCTTCATACGCCCTGATGGTCCGCTGGGGAGATACAAAAAGGGGCAGTAAGGGTTCCGAGGATCGAACGCCAGAACTCATCATCTGTGGCGTCACTCCGCCATTTTTCAAGATTTGACTAGAATTTAAGAGACCGATTCATTCAGAAGCGGATTCATTTAGACCGAAAACGCGCTGTTAGCTAGCTATTCCGCTTCGCACTTTACTAAGCAAGATTTGCACATTTGCCGATACTCCAGATGTGAATTCCGGGTATCTCAACATCGTCATCTGCTGCTTCGCGTTCATACTGGCAAGCGGTTTTGCGCGCGCGGAATCAGGGCTTTTCGGGAAAGTACTTCGACCACCCGCAGAGACCGAAGCAGCTTCAAAAGTTGATCGCTATCGCAGTCGAGCCAGCAGTGATCCGACATCCAAGAAAATCAGCTGTAATTGTACGCCTGGGCTGTATTCAGTCATTACGCTTCACGGCGATTCACTCCCACCATTGCGAGTTCCGGAAGAACGACCAAAGATGTCTCAAAAGGACGCAATGTTTGAGCCATCAGTTCTTGCCGTACCGGTTGGCACCACCGTCGAGTTTCCGAATCTCGATCCCTTCTTTCACAATGTCTTCTCGTACTCAAAAACAAAAAAGTTCGACCTGGGTCGATATCCCAAAGGGGAATCGCAGGATGTGACTTTTGACAAACCGGGAGTCGTTCAGATTTTTTGCGAGATTCATTATTCAATGCGGGCCTATGTACACGTGGTGACTACTCCGTACGCTGCTGTTTCAAATGAGCGTGGAGAGTTTTCTATTCCGAATGTAAGACCGGGGAGCTATCAGTTGCGCGTCTGGCAGGAGAAGCTTCCGGAAATCATTGTTTCTGTGAACGTCACGTCGGATTCGACATTCATTGAGGTCGAGTAATGCGATTTCGTCTTTCGCTGACCCAGCGCTATCTTCTCTTTGTCGCGGTGACTATTGCTCTGCTGTTTGTTGGCTCTCTTGTCATTACATCATCCGTTATTCGGACACAGCTTACCGCCGAGCTTCGGAGTCGACTCGAACGATCTCAGACGGTTCTTGATCAGTATGCAGAAGTTCACTATTTCAGCCAGACTCAGAAACTGGAAGCGTTGACCTCATCACCAAGGTTCATAGCCACTGTCGCAACGGCGGACTCGGCGACCATCGCCGAGCAAACTCCGGCGATTCTTGCTCAGACTGCTTCTTCCTACCTCGTCATCCGTGACCCTGATGGAAGGATTCTTTATCAATCAGATTCGCTCTTACGTTTGGATACATACACTTCTGGATCCGACAGTACAGGCTCCCGTTTACGAGTTAGTTATATCGCGCAAGGCGGCGGAGTTGACGAAATCATATCGAGTGACATCGTCACCAGCGACAATGTTCTCCTGGGGTCGATCACCGTCGGGAGCAGATTTTCCGATCGATTTGTCGAAGAACTCCGTCGCGTTACTGATTTTGATGTGATCCTCTGTCAGAACGGCCTCCCGATCGGCATGAGCAGATCCGATATTGTAACCCGTGTCGTTGCAGCCTCCTGGGCGACAAGTTCAGTGTTTACTCATGACACACCTTCAATGATAGAATTTGACCGGGAAGAGATCATGGTGGTGTCAATCCCGACTCGGTACTCAGGCACGACCATCACGTTTGTGGCATCTGTGGATGAGCGTCTGACACCCATTGTCAGCAGCATTCGAGTCTGGTTGATTGTATTGGCGGTACTGAGTGGGCTCGTCGCTATGGCAGCAATCAGCTGGTACACCCAGCGATACATTGGCAGTCAGATCAATCAGCTTGTCGCTGCCACGTCACGCATTTCAACGGGTGACCTTCAGACGGCTCTTCAGCCGCAATCGCAGGATGAACTCGGGCAGCTTGCTGCAAGTGTCGAACGAATGCGCACCAGTCTGCTTGAGGGTCGGGAAGAACTGGAAAAGGCGCATCAGGCCAATCTCTCTTCAGAGCGTCACGCCACAATAGGAAAGCTCGCCGCCGGAATCATTCATGACTTCAAGAATCCGATGGCGGTGATAAAGGGATCGGCTGAACTGATTGAATCCCGTTCCAATGACTCTGCCAAAGTTGTAGCGTATGGAAAGAGAATCTCGCAACAGGTCGATCTGATGGTCGAGCTGACTCGCGACGTGCTCGAATACAGCAGTGGGAATGCTCGTCTCGACCTCGCTCCCGTCTCACTCGCGTCGTATCTTTCGGACGTTGTTTCATTCCACGCACATCAATTTCAGGAAGCTGAAGTGGGGTTGCGTCTGGTAGAAGCTACTGATGTGTCCGTCCCACTGGATGCAGCAAGACTGAAACGAGTGCTCGATAATATTCTGACCAACGCACGCGAGGCCTGTTCGGCTGGTTCGCGGGTTGAAATGCGCTGGCATCAGCATGACGACGGGGTGGTCATCGAGATCGAAGATAATGGCCCGGGGATCCCCCCTGAGATTGCGGCGACCTTGTTCGATCCCTTTGTGACCAGTGGCAAAGCGAACGGCACCGGGCTCGGACTCGCCATCGCAAAGAAGATTGTGAATGATCATGGTGGCGAAATCACCGTTGCATCGATTTCAGGCGTTGGCACCACTTTTCTACTATCTCTCCCGGTGGCAACACCTACAGCAGTTCACACCTACCTGATGACTACACGGAGGTAGTTCATGTCACTTTCTCGCAAGGTTGCTTCAAGCATCGTCATTGTTCTCACAATCACTCTAGCCAGTGATTCGTTGAAGGCACAGGTCGAAGTCAGCGGACATCTCGACCTCGTCGGGAAGAAATATCAAAAAGAGACTGACTATACAAATCGAACTTTTGCCGGACAGAATAATTTCTCGGCTGTGCACAGTCGTCTCTTCTTCGATGCCCGCGTGAGTGAGAATACATCGGTCTTTGTGCAGATCTATTCAACGGCTTATGGCTACATTGATCTGCACGGTGCGTACCTGCGCCTTGAAAAGCTCCTTGGCACTTCGCTCAATCTGCAGGTTGGCCGAATTCCCAACACTATCGGAACCTGGGGGGCGAGAACGTACTCTCCGGTCAATCCGCTGATCGGCGTGCCGTTGGTCTGGAATCATCATACCACACTCGATCCAGCAAATCTGGGGAGCAGTCCGTCACTCCAGACTCTCCTCGCGCTGCGTGACAGTCGCCCTCAGGGTGGAATGCCGATACTCTATGATTTTTGCTGGAATGGTGGAGTCGAAATCTATGGTTCATTCGGTAAGTTTGATTTCTCGATTGCCGCTCTGTCGGGTTCTGTGACGAAACCGCTGGTCGAACAGGCGAAAGAATTGCCTCAAGGGACTGCGAAACTATCGTTGGCTCTCTCTCCGGGTTTCATCATAGGAGCGTCTGGCTTCTACGGGCCATATCTGCATGAAGGAAATTTCCCTGCGAATCAGATTTTCGATGATGGGTCTACTTCGAAAGACTATATGAACATCGGCGGCGGGGGGGATCTCTATCTTGCTCACGGCCCCTTCGAAATATTCTCGGAAGCCTACTATGCGTCGTGGGAATATCCGAATCTTCCTCTCCTGACGGCCGTTTCTGGATATGCCGAAGCGAAATACAAATTCACGACCGGTTGGTATGCAGCCGGGCGTTTCGACATTTTTGAACCGGGAAAGATAACGGTAAATAATCAGGATTTGAACTGGGACTTTCCGCTGAAACGCTATGAGTATGGGCTTGGCTACAAGCCGAATCGGAATCTGACGGTGAAAGCGGTCTCACAACTGAATCGCTTTGCAGATAAACCGGCGTTTGATTTTGACCATTACGCCGTACAGTTCGCGCTGGAGTTTCGGTAGAGATTCGTATAGCAGTTTACAGTGTTTCCTGTAGCCACTAAAGAGTGAGATGCAAAACCAACATCGGGCGGGTCTTGCGACCCGCCCGATGTGTTTCAGATAATACTGAGATAGTCTGCTACTTGAGCAGCATCATCTTCTTCGTTATCACTTCACTGTTCGTCCGCAGGGTGTAGAAATAGACACCACTGGCGACCGGACGACCAGATGAATTGCTGTCCCATTCAAACTGATGCGATCCAGCAGGAAGTTCTCCGGCGTAGACCGTTGTCACCAACTGTCCGAGCACGTTACGAACTTCCAGCGACACCGCTGATGCATTCGGAAGAGTGAATCGGATGTTGGTCTTCGGGTTGAATGGATTCGGGTAGTTCTGATCAAGCTCCATGCTCACCGGGACGACTGATGAGGTCCAGTCGGTTCCTTCATCATTGCGAACTTCCCCTTCGGCAATAAGCGGCGAAGTCGCGCCACTAACGCAGAAGTTGTCGAATCGGGAATTGGCACGGCTGTAGCCGATTCCAACAGGCCCCGACTGAGCGGAAGCAAATTTAAAGGCGACCACTGAATCAGTGCCAACGCGACCGATGGTCCAGCCATCCGCTTTCTGTTCGAACTTCAGACTGTAGGTAGTCGCGCTGGCGAAAGTGTAGCTCACCTGAGCGCGAGTTGTATTCGATCCACCAGTTCGTTCGACAATTCGAAGCTGATTGTTCAGATCATCTGCTTCGAGATAGCGATACTGGCTCGTGCTCACCCAGCCAAGAAGAAGACGAGCATTTCGCTGTGAACGACCAGTATTCATTTGAACATCACAAGTAATGCTGACTGCGGCGCCAGAACCGAACGGCGAGGTGCGACGGCTATTCTGCGTATTGGAGTTACCTGTGACAAAACCGGATGACGCAGTCCAGGTACCAGATGAATTAACCCAGTTGGTGATGTTGTTGTCATTGAAGTCATCACATTCAGCTGCACTTGGATCGGTCACGGTCACATAATTGGTCTTCACTTCTGCATCCGATCCCTGGGCATTGGTAGCAGTAAGGGTGACGGTGAAGCTTCCGGCAGTGGTGTAGCTGTGTGACGGATTCTGTGACGTGGATGTACCGCCATCACCGAAATCCCATGCCCATGAGGTCGGGGCACCGGTCGATAAATCGGTAAACGTTACATTGAGCGGGAAGGGGCCAGAAGTCGGCGTGCCGCTGAAATTCGCAGTCGGTGGAACCGGACCGGTCGGTACAAACCATCCACTCAGACGGTCGGCAGACCAGCAGTGCATGCGGAGTTCCTGCTTAGTGGTAAAGAGGGAGTAGCAGGCATCCGGAGCGTACCCCATGTAGTTCTGCGGCTGAGTAGCACCCCAAGCTGTTCCTTGACAATCGCTGCCACCGGGGCCTGAGCAATTGTAGTTCGTAGGCGTAGGCGGCGTGTCTTCTGCAAAATCGCCGCGAACGCTTCCTTCAAAGCCACTAGCATACTCGTAACAGGTACCACAGGAGGTCACTTCGCTCACACCGTGATGGGTGTGCCAGAGTCCAAGATTGTGACCTATCTCGTGGGTCGCAGTCTTCTGTCCGGTTCCCGCATACAAGTTGTTCACCCATAGACCACCCCGTGCAGCGAGGGCATTTGCATCCCACGGAAATGTACCTATACCAAGGAGAATACCGAGTGCGCAGTTATCCTGTCCGGAGAAGTAGATATTG
Source organism: uncultured Ignavibacteriales bacterium (assembly GCA_964518635.1). GTDB lineage: Bacteria > Zixibacteria > MSB-5A5 > GN15 > FEB-12 > CAZFGK01. Next base: position 16,569 of record CAZFGK010000002.1, on the reverse strand, counting down.
CACTGGGTTGCCGGAGATTCGTTGTACAAATCCTTCATCGAATTGATATCGGTCGTGTAAGCACCAGAGCAATAAGACGCGATACTTGACAGGGCTTCATTGTTGTGAAAGCGGGTCCCCTGTGACACGAAGGAGATGCCTGAACCATTAGCAGCGAAATCGGCGTTCATTTGAGCGATCGTTGCATCAACCGTTGCCTGCGAGACACCGCCGGTACCATCTCCGCGACGGATCACATGGCTGAGGACACGAATTGTCTTAGACGCAGTCGAGGCCGCATCACGTGTCGCCGGGGCATCGCAGACACCCATACTTGGGCATGCAGCCGAGCTGAGCAGGTCACGCTGACGAGGGTCGAAGTGGCTGCTGGCTTCCCAGGCCTCCATTGTCCCGCACCAATGAATTGCAGGTTCTGGTTGAGAACCACCTCCGGCGTCGACATCCGGGTTCGGGTTCGCCTGTTTGCTCTGCGCGAAGGCAAGAGAGGCAGTCAGGCAAATGAGCACCGTGAACAGAATTTTTCTCATGTCCTTGTCCCTTTGTGAGTGGTGAACGTATCTGTGGATTTCTGGTTTCGTCGTATTCTATGAGTGAATATCGCAATTCAATGGCACGAACTTGCTCAGAGGTACAATGAGTAGGGGAATCAATGGGGCAAGTTACACCGCGACGATATTCTTATCGTTCTGGAATCGAGCTCAAGATTGCAAAGAACAGCGAGTGCTGTTAGGGGGTAGTACAATATCAAAATCAATGTGTTGTGTCAACCAAGTCAATCGTCAGGAATCCATCGGGTGGATCATCCAGACATTTGGCTCGATGTAGGTCGCTCTGTTCGATTCTCGGTCGACGGTAATTTTTACCAAAGCTCCGGGGATGATATAGTCACCTGATTCAGGGAATTTCATCTTAGTCCAGCTTTCCCACTCGGCGATGGTTGCTTTGATCTCCATTGAATGAGAGGCGACGTGGGAAATTCGTGCGCCCAATCGCTCATGGACCCGCAGCCAGGGATCGAATGGGAATCCATCTTCCCTGCGCCACTGGGCGTACTTTTCCATGTGAGTCAATGGGTAGCGATGCTTCAGTGAGGGGCGCACCGGCGCGACAAGGGCTTGCAGCCCACGCTGCTGGCCGACCGATTTCATCACCTTGAGCATCTGTGAACTCGATCCCTGCCCCTGAAATTGGGGAAGGATCGCGACTTGAATGGCAGACTGAATGTTGGGCTTCACCCCTTTGATCCCTTGCGCTACGGCGGTTTCGATTGCCCAGTCCCAGCCACGAGGTGGGAGTTGTTCGAGTGGCTCTTCCCAGAACAGGGGGATGCTGTTGATCAGTCCGACTACCTGCTGGGTACTCTCTTCGACAATGGAAAACTGATAGTCAGGGAAAAGCTCGTACATCTGAACCCAATTCTTATTCCCGACCGGGTCATGAAGCATGAACTCTGGCCAGATGAGATTTGAGGTCTCCGCAGCAGCATTGGATAAATCAGGGCGATCTTTGTGTGAATAGGTATGGAGCATGATGCAAAATAGACTCATGTTGATCGATATGAAAGCGCTCACGAAAATCTAACAAACGAGAGCAGAAAAGATCAGATTCAAGTCATTGTTGCTAAGACGCATACAACTGCTGATGATAGTCTACACATGATTCTGGGAATCATCTTTGCCCTCATCTCTGCACTCGGCCTTGCCTTCTGGCTTCTCGCGCTGATTTATCGCTGGAAGGAACGGCGCAAAGCTCCACACCCGGTTCCTGCTCTGCTTCCGTCGGTGAGTATTCTGAAACCTCTGAAGGGGCTGGATGATGAACTAGAATTGAATCTTCGCAGCTTCTTTGAGCTGTCCTATCCAAAGTTCGAAATCCTGTTCGGCGTCAATGATGTGGATGATCCTGCGATTGAGCTGGTTCGGAAACTGATAGGCGAATATCCGAAAGTGTCAGCCCGCTTGATCGTCGACTCGAATCGTGTTGGTCCGAATCCGAAAGTAAACAACCTCGCCAATCTCTATCCGCAGTCGCACAACGAGATAATTGTCATCAACGACAGTAATACTCGTGTCATCCCCAACTACCTCCATACGCTGATCAGCGCGCTCTATCAGCCGGGAGTGGGGCTGGTGACCTCTCCGATACGCGGAATAGGTGAGGTCGGTCTTGGCGCACATCTGGAAAATCTTCAGGTCAACTCATTCGTTGCAGGAAGTATTCCTATACTGCAAGATCTCTTTGGTATTCCGATTACTATTGGAAAGTCGATGGCTGTTCGCCGAGAGACACTGGAACGAGTCGGCGGCTTTGCACCACTTTCGATCTATCTGGCAGAGGATGATCAACTGGGGAAAGCTGTGCAGCGACTTGAATTTACTGTCGCACGCTCACTCCATGCGGTCGATAATGTCAATATCAGCTGGCCGTTCATGAAATTTGTGCATCGTCAGGTGAGATGGGCGATGATGCGTCGCTACACGACCCTTGAGCATTATCTTGCCGAGCCATTTGCGAATCCGATTCTGATGTCATTCTTCTGTTTTCTCGTCGCGCCATTTTATTTCGGTCTCGCGGTCTTTCTGATGACCTCGTTCATCAAGATGACGATCGACTGGTCGCTCTTGAAAGCGCACCGCGCTCCCACTCCACTCTACGCTTTACTTCTCGTCCCATTCAAGGATGTTCTCATGCTGGGGATCTGGTTCGTGCCGCTTTTTCAAGGAAAGGTGGCATGGCGCGGGCATCAGTTTCGAATTGGAGTGGAGACGGAAGTGGAGTTGGTACAATCAGCACCAAGCTGATTGTACAGATTTTCGATTACAAATAATGTTGAAGTAAAGTGTTGCCCGTTCGGCTGAGACGTCTACCTCGCGCGCAGCGCAGCGAGAATCTTCAGACGCGAGGCGGACACGGCCGGCAGGAATCCACCCACGACTCCCATGACCAGTGCGAATGTCAAGGCACTCAGTGCGATAGGCGGTGTCATCACGAATGAAAAAGCGATCTCGGCAAAGGTATCAAAATTAGTGGTTGAGACTTCGACCAGCTGCAGAGAATTCGCAGCCAGAATCCCGATCAGTCCTCCCGCCAGAGAAATAGTCAGCGATTCCACCAGAAATGCTCCTAATACAGAGCCGCGGCTGAATCCGAGCGCACGTAAAGTGCCGATTTCACGAGTGCGATTGGCGACCGAGGCATACATCGTAATCATCGCACCAACCACCGCACCCATTGAGAAAACGATTGATATCATGATCCCCAGAACGTTGATAAACGTCGTGAAGGCCGATGATTGTTTTCGATAATATTCTTTTTCAGGGTAGACATCGATCGCAAGACGGGCATCCGCCTCCATACGCTTCTTCACTTCTTCAATTGTTGTTCCCGCTGCCAATTCAAATGTCAGGGAAGAGAAGACTGGTCGCTTGAAGGCGTCCATGAGTTGGTTGATATCCCCCCAGACTTCTGATTCGAAGCCATTGTTGCCGGATTCAAAGATGCCGACGATAGTCCATTCACGTCCGCCGAATCGAACCGTCTCGCCAATGCCGCACCCCTTGAAATTCCGTGCGACTTTTTTCCCTGCGATGATTTCTGATGTCCCCGGGTTCCACACTCGTCCTTCGGTAATCTTGAACTGTGGACGGAGTGATTTCGACATGGCATCCACGCCACGGACCGGCACATTGCTCGGCTCATTGTTGGATCGTTTCAGGAGATTAATCAGCACCAGAACTTCACCGGTGTAGCGAGGAGAGCCATCGGCATTTCGCGCGATGCCGCCATCTGCCTTGACTACATCAGCCATCGGCCGCTCTACAATAGAGACAATTTCCGTCGCTGCGGCCTTCCGAACGGCAATCGCATTCTTGTCGGAGCCGGTATCGACCAGTGTCTTCTCAAGCCCTTTGGAGAGCATCAACACGGCGCAGAAAACGAAGACCACCAATGCAATGCCGAGAATGGTCAATGTCGAAGTCAGCTTTCGGGCGAATGCATTCTTGATGGAATAGCTCATCATCAGTGACATATGCTACTCCAGCCGCCTGAGGCCATCAACGATGGTTGTGCTGAGTGCTTTTGCGGTCGGGAAGATCGCCGCAATAAGTCCAACAACAAGAGCCGAAATCATTCCGTACATCAGCGTCGTTTGAGCAAGCACTATGGTCGGGAGGAAATTCGAGAGTGCTTTGCCGAGAATAGGAACCACGAGGAAAGTAAGCCCGATTCCCAGAAGACCTCCCAAGATGGCGATGTACATCGATTCACCAAAGATGTGGGTCATGATGTGATACGAGCGAAATCCGAGAGTCTTAAGGACTGCGTATTCTGAGAGTCGCTCACGTGCGGTCATTGCCATCGTATTGGCGAGAACCAGCAGGATAATTCCGATCACCATGAATGATATGATCCGTAATCCTGTGATGATCTGACCAGACATGGAGATAAAGCTGAGTGTAAATGCTTCTTCAGTTTCGGTCTTTGTCTCGGCTGAGGAATTGATAAAGAGGGCATCTACCTGCTCTGAAATTTTTGCGGCATCATCCGGATTCGAGATTTGCAGGACGAGCGTGCCGATATATCCAGCACGTGAAGGCATATCCTGTTTCATTCTTTCATCCAGAAAGTCGTAGCGAAAGACCCAGGTTGCTTCATCGGTGTTGGCATCACGACCAGCATAGATACCACGAATGACAAAATCCCAGTCACCGGGATAGATATCACCGACAATCTGGACACGGTCGCCGATCTTCCAGCCGAAACGGTCGGCGAGTTTACGTCCGACGATCACGGCATTTCGTTCCGACCTGAATGCCTCAAGTTGATCGGCAGGAACCAGAAACTCAGGATAGAGATTAAGATAGTTCTCGTGATCGATAGCGAATTTAGGGAAGAAATTCTGCGGATCGACATAGACACCGCCGAACCAGCTGGAATGAGAAACGGCAGTGACTCCAGCGATCTTCTTCGCTTTCTCGACATATGAAATCGGCAAGGGGAAGACGAGAGAGACCGCATTGCGAGTGATCAAACGATTCGGGGCTGCTGCTTCGGCATTTGCATACCAGGCATTGATCGAAGTGCGAATCACGGCGAATGCCATGACAGCAATCGCGATTCCGAGAATGGTCAACCCCGTACGCAGTGGATGGCGCATTGAATTGCGAAGAATCAGAAACAGGGAATTCATGATGGCTTAGCTGACCAACTCACCCTTGTTCAGACGCTGAATGTGACGAGCGGCTTCTGCGGCGTGTGGATCGTGGGTGACCATAATGATGGTCTTCTTGTACTGCTTATTCAGTTCAGACAAGAGCGCCATAATATCATCAGCCGATTTCTTATCGAGATCACCGGTCGGTTCATCCGCGAGAATAAGATCAGGATCTGTCACCAGCGCGCGAGCAATCGCGACACGCTGTTCCTGACCTCCGGACAATTGATTCGGTCGGTGGGTCATGCGATCCCCAAGACCGACCACACTCAAGGCGGTTTCGACCTGTTTTCTGCGCTCCTGCTTGGTCATCTTGAAGAGAAGGAGCGGGAGTTCAACATTTTCAAAGGCATTCAAAACCGGAATCAGATTGTAGAACTGAAAAACAAAACCAATATGACGCGACCGCCAGACGGCGAGGTTGGCATCATTCAGCTTTGAGATATCCTCACCACCGACCAATACCTGACCATCCGAGACACGATCAATTCCGGCAATAAGATTGAGCAGAGTCGTCTTTCCGGAACCGGATGGCCCCATCAGTGCGACAAAGTCCCCTTCGGGGATATCAAGGGAGATGTTGTTCAATACTGGAATCTCCAGTTTGTCGCGATAGTAGGACTTAAAGACACTTCGAACAGATACCATCGACATTAGTTCTTCACCTCAATTTTCTGACCCGTCGCGAGCTTTCCGGCGGGGGTCAGGATGACCTGATCACCTGCGCGAAGCCCGCTTAGAATTTCAGTTTTCTCCCCAAGTTCTCTTCCCAGGGTCACTGCCACCATTTCGGCGCGGTCACCAGTGAGACGAAAAACTACTTTGATATCGTCCCGAGTGGTTATCACATTTTTGTCAACGGCTAGCAAAGTTGCGCTGCTGCTGGGGTTCGCTTCGCCGAAGAAATTCACTCGGGCAGACATCTCTGGCAATACCCGACTATCAAGTGAGTCGAAGGCGACCTTTACTTGCACTGTCGCGCGTGAACGATCCGCAGTCGGCACAATCTTCTTCACACGACCCGGATAACGAGCGGTAGGGTAGGCATCGAGGACAATTTCAGTCATCCCGCCAAGTTTCACACGCTCGATATTTGATTCAGCAACATCTGCTTCAACCTCAAGTGAATTCATATCAGCAAGCGTCACGACAGAGCCCTTCGAGGAAGCCGATGACGCAAAGGGAGCGACAATTTCGCCGACATCGGCATTCTTGGTCAGGATCGTGCCGGAGAAGGGTGCTCGTATATAGGTGTTTTCTAAACCGACCTGTGCTGATTTCAATCCAGCTCTTGCACCTTCAACTGCAGCAAGAGATCCGAGGAAGCGGGATTCAGCGTTTTCCAATTCGGTCTGTGTGATCGAACCTGATTTTTTGAGATCAAGACGCCGACGATAATCGCGTCCGGCATTGAGTGAATCGACTTCGGCCTGCTTGAGCAGTGCCTTTGCGACATCAACTGCTGCAACAAGATCATCATTTTCAAGTGATCCGATGACCTGGCCTGATTTGACGACATCCCCTTCTTCAAATCCAAGAAAGGCAAGTCGCCCCGTTCCTTTCGAAGCAACTTCAGCAGAACGTTGCGCGACAACGTAGCCGGTGGCGACAAGCTGGGCAGAGGCATCCGAGCCACCGAGCTGAACAACGGTCGCAAGTTCGACCTGTGTCGCTGGTGTCACTCTTTCATTCAGGAGGAGATAACCGAGAACTAAAGCAGCGAGAATACAGACTGCGACCACCCAGCGAAGCCAGGGGGTTTTCGGTCGGTCTGAAAATTGACGGCGTCCGTCACGTTCCTTATTCAGGCGCAATGCCGATAAATCCGGCTTTGGAGCGGGAGTATCCATTTCAGTCATGAGAGAAAATTGCCACTTTCATAGAGTAATCTGATCGTTCCAATTTTCTCTCTTTCCTCCTGTCAGGCAAGTGAAAAAAGGCACAAACTATCGCTTCCTATATCTCGAACTTCACACCGATGGTCGGAATGAACTCGAATCCTTCATCCTCTGATTTGCCGGTTAGATCAACAAAGGTCTCGCGGGTGACATTCTTTCGCCCATACACATTCAGCATATCGAGAAAGCTGACCACCGCGATTCGACCGATCTGCGCACGATAGTCGACACGCACGTTCAAGGTATGGAAATCTGTCACCCGTCGACCATTGTTATCAATAATCTCCTTTGAATAGTGAAGGTTCCCAGGGTCGCCGAAGACATCTGCATTCACTACAAAATTATCAGCCGGCTTGCCGGTCGAATATTTCCACTTCGCCGAAGCTGACCATGATTTGTTGAATTGATACCCTGCCAGAACATTGAAGATGTGTGGTTGATTGAAATCCGGGGCATAAGCACCGAATCCATCATGGTCGTCTCGACGTGCATAACTGTACGAATAGTTTATTTGGCCGTAGAAACGATCGACAAAGCGACGCAGCAGGCTGACATCAACCCCGTAGGCGTAGCCGTCACCGGCATTTACATATTGCTGTGTGGTTCGATCCGGGCGTGTGATCAGATCGTCGAAGGTCTTGTAATAGGTCTCGACCGTCAGGCGATACTTGTCACTCAGAAACTGAGTGACTCCGGCGATGGCATGAGTTGAGCGTTCCGCTTTGAGGTAGCGATTCTCGTCATTGAGCACCACGATACGAAGTTCCGGCATCTGGTAATACCAGCCACCGGCGAGATTTAACTTGGTATTCGTACCCAGATCATAGCTGAAGCTCAGTCGAGGGCTTACCTGCAGACGTTCGTTTAGTTCACTATACTCCGCACGTAGTCCGGGGGTCAATTTCGCTGCCGAAAGCGGCAAAACGGACTCGAGATACGCTGCCCCCTGCAATGCATCGGTCTTGAATCTTCCGTTTCCATCCTCCGGTTCACGAATGATGTATTTCTGCGACGGATTGTCGCGCTTATCATTCTGGTCAAAGGAGTAGAGCGTATCGGTTCCGGTCTGCGTCTGCTCAAATGTAATGTCCAGACGATTGATCTCCGCGCCGGTGTTGATCGTCACATGGGACGGGTCATCATAGGTGAACTGCCAGCGAATTCCGGTTTCGGTTTCGTCATTGTTGAAGGTATTGATGGTGTCACGGGAGGGGATCGCAGCGTTCCTGTCGATGAGTCGGTCCGGAGTCAGTGACGGATAGGCCCGCCCGAAACTATTGCTGGTCGAGAGTCCCTTGGCATAGAAAGTGGTTTGCAGATAGCTGCGGGGGGAGGTGAGCCATCTCCAGTTCAATCCACTGACAAACTTCGTTTCATCCACATAGTACAATTCGGTGGAAATTTCCTCGTCCTCGATCTTGGCAACATGACTGGCGTCACGTATGAATTTTTCTGGAGAATAGATGCCAAGCAGCTCAAGACGATGTTTCGCGCTGATTGGTGCGGTGTATTTGACAATGTAGTCGCTGAAATTCGGTTCGCCAACTTCTTCAGTACCGATCAGTTTGAACACTTCACGAAAATCCTGATAGCGCGCTGACACGACAAGCCCTGATCCCGGTGTCAGATATCCGGGGCCATTGTAATTAAGTTCCCAGCCAAGCAGACCATAGGAGCCATCAGCGGTGATGGTCACCGGATTTCCCTCACGAATCGACAGATCGACGAGTGATGCATTCTTTCCGCCGAAACGTGCGCCAAACCCACCGCCGGAGAAACGTGCCTCACGAATGACATTCGGCGCAAAAATGCTGAATCGTCCCCCTTGCGCTTCCTGATCTTCACTCCCGCCGGTAAAGTGGTTGACTCGATCGAGTGGAATATTGTCGACGAGGATGATATTGTCTTTGGGCGTGCCGCCGCGAACTGAGAAGGCCGAGAATTCTCCCCCGGTGCTGGCAACTCCCGGAAGAGTTTCGATTGCGCGAAAGATATCGCCGGTTGCTCCCGGGCTTCGATTGATCTCTTCCCGATTATAGGTATAGCTGGAAGCCCCCGTAGCACGGTCATCACTCCCCGATTGAGCCGAGACTGATACCTCGCCAATATCGCGGATCGATTCGATAAGTTCAGTTGCGACGTATTCACTTTTTCCACGAACAACGCGGACATCATTCTCAAGATGGGTTTCATAGCCGATGAAGCTGATCGATAATTTGTAGACATTTTCTTTAAGATTTGCGATTCGGAATTTCCCCTCTTCATCCGTCAGAGCACCGAGATCACTGCCAATTACACGAACCGTCGCGCCAATCAGAGGGGACTTGGTGGTGGCATCCAGGACTCGTCCCTCGATCCGTCCGGAGCTGCTTGTCACACTTGCAGTTGATTGTGCATGGATGACTACCGGAGAAAAGATGAGTGTGAAGAGACCGATGATCAATGAAGTGAAAAGAGATGGAAACAGTGGAGAGACATACTGATTACTAACCGCGAGAGATCGACGAGCCACAAATACTCCAAAATTGATGAATGAGTTTTTTCTAACTGGGGATTAGAACGCTAAGGCCAAGATAATGTTTCCACTGTTAACATTAAATTTACAGGAAATGAAAAAATCTCATCTTTAAAGAGAACAGCTAGACCAGATGGTCTATAATCTGCTGTATTCTTATGTAGATGAATAGGTTAGAGAGTCTACCAAATTCCGAGTTGGTCTTTGGCAAGATCGGAGGCCATCTCTTTTGGGTCCCAGACTGGCTCCCAGACAAGGACGAGGTCGACTGACTTAACATCATCGATCTCTTCGGCAGCGCGGCGAACCATCGCCATGAGCATATCGCCGTACGGGCAGGCGGGAGTGGTGAGGGTCATCTTCACCTGCACCACATTTTCTTCGGAAACGCTGACATCATAGACTAGTCCGAGATCAACGATGCCGATCCGAATTTCAGGATCCTGAATCGGGCGAATCGCTTCAATTACTTCGGCGGCGGTCACTATTCTCATGCTGATTCCTCTTCTGTACTGATAGCCCGACCCACCGGACGGCCGTTGGCGTGATCACGAAGTGCCTCAGCAAGTGTCATCCAGGAGAGCAGGGCACATTTTATTCGAACGGGAAATTTCTGGACACCAGAGAGGACATCCAGATCTCCGTGATCATCAGGAAGCGCGGACTGCTCCCCTTTGAGCATCTTGGTCACTTCAGTAAGCAGTGTCTGCACTTCGCTGAGTGACTTTCCTTTGATTGTTTCGGCGAGCATAGACGCGGATGCGACCGAAATCGCACACCCCCTGCAACTGACATGAACATCTCGGATCAAATTCTCATCGACCTGCAGATCAAGGGTGAGTTCATCGCCGCAGCTGGGATTCATCCCTTCGGCATGAACTGAAGGGGTATCGAGTTTCTTTTTACCTCGTGGGGAGCGGTAATGATCGAGGATGACATCCCGATAAAGGGTGTCGAGTGGATCGCTCATCGGTTCAGTGGATTTGCATCCACCCCGAAGTAGCTGCGCATTTCGTGAAGGGCTGTCACCAGCGCATCAATATCCTGTTCGTCATTGTAGATCGAGAATGATGCACGCGCAGTGGCAACTTTTCCGAGAGTACGCATCAGTGGCTGGGCACAATGATGTCCGGCACGAATTGCAATCCCGCGGCTATCAAGAAAGGTCGAGATATCATGCGGATGGATATTGGGGTCGGTGAAGGAGATCGCTCCGCCACGTTGAGTCGGATCAAGTGGTCCCTGAATTTCGAGTCCGGGAATGCTCGCGAGTCGTTCCAGGGCATAGGCGGTAAGAGTCTGCTGATGCTGCGCCACCCGAGCCATTCCGAGTTCTTCGAGATAGGTCAACGAGGCATCAAAGGCGATGACATCAGCGATATTCGGCGTGCCCGCCTCGAAACGATTGGGAAGTTCATTGAAGCTGATTTTCTCATAGCGGACTTCACGAATCATCTCGCCGCCATACAGAAAAGGGGGCATCGATTCGAGCAACTGCCGTTTTGCCCAGAAGACACCTACTCCGGTCGGACCGAGCATCTTGTGAGCAGAGAAGGCATAGACATCCGCGCCAAGAGATTTCAGATCAACGCTCATGTGCGGCGCTGCCTGAGCGCCGTCAACTACCATGAGGGCACCGACTTTTTTAGCTTTGGCAGCAATCTCCGAGATTGGATTGAATGTTCCGAGCACATTTGATTGCTGAGTGATCGCGATCATGCGGGTCTTTTCGTTGATCAGGGTATCGATATCAGATAAATCAAGATGACCGCAGATAGTGATCGGCAATTTTCGAACGATTGCTTTCTTGCGCTGGGCAAGCATAATCCACGGAACAAAATTGGCGTGATGTTCCATTTCACTGACCAGAATTTCATCTCCGGCTTTCAGCTCCTGCTCCCCCCAGGTATAGGCAAGAAGATTGAAACTTTCCGTCGTGCCACGAGTGAAAATCAATTCTTCGCGCGGGATATTTCCCAGAAACATCGCCAGATGGGAGCGCGTTCGCTCATAGGCCTCAGTTGCCCGTTCGGCGAGGGTGTGAAGCCCTCGATGTACATTACTGTTATTCTTTCGGTAATACTCAACGAGGGCATTGATAACCGTGCGTGGTTTCTGCGAAGTCGCCGCACTGTCCAGATAGACCAGCCGATGACCATTGATCTGTTGATCAAGTATCGGGAAATCCGCTTTGATCCGCTCGACATCCAATGGGGGATGAGTGACGGTCAGCGGATTCTTTTTTATCTCGGTACTCATCTTACTCATTCACTTTCACGAGAATATCATCCCCAACAATGCGAACTTCAAATGAATCCAGCGGAACAATTGCCGGTGGAGCTGCTACCTGCCCGGTAGCAAGATCGAACCTTGCACCATGACGAGTACACATGATCGAATCTCCGCGCAACTTTCCATTCGCAATAGGGGCACCGTCATGGGTGCACTCATTTGCCAGAGCAAAGACCGATTTTTCAGTACGAGCGAGTACAATATCCCGAAAACCGACCGTCGCGGCTTTTATCTCTCCGACGGAAAGTTCGCTGAGAGCACAGACCCTAACGAATTCACTCATACTCTTTGCAACTGTCGACGTTTTCGTTCAGTTTCCGGCAAGTCTTGACTCCACCACTGAGATCACCGTCTCTCGCAGATTTTCCGGAAGCATCGACATCGTCGTGGAAAAATAGCCACGGACAATCATGCGGACTGCTTCCTTTCGGTCGATCCCTCGGCTGGTCAGATAGAATATCATCTGCGGATCGAGCGGTCCGACCGTCGCGCCATGAGTACAGGCGACCTCTTCGTTCAAAATCTCAAGTTCGGGAATGGTCTGCGCACGAGTACCCGGATTAAGCAGAAGATTTCTGTTCTCCTGATACGCTTCGCAGACTTTAGCATGCTTGTCGATTCGAATCAAACCGGTGTAGGCAGAGCTACTCTTGTCCTGCAGCACGACTTTGAAATCGATATTCGAGCGGGTCTGCCCGACGGCATGGTGATGCAACGTATGATTGTCGAAGGCCTGATGTCCGGTTCCATAGAGGAGCCCGACCATCGTGCTCTCAGCGTTTGCGCCGTTCAAGATCACACCAAAGTTTTGCTTCGAAAGAATGCCACCGAGCGCAATCGGCACGGTGGTCATGACGGCATCGGCATCGATCCGCGCGCGATGTGACAGATATGACTTCACCCCAGTGGTCTGACGACCGAGGGTGACATAGGTCACATGACTATTCGCACCTGCGAATATCTCAACCACACCGTTACTCGATGACGGGGCTGTATTCGCCGGGCCGGCATGTGCGGCTCCACCAGTGTATTCGTCGATAATAGTCACGCGTGATTCACGTCCGACGAGAATCAGAGTTCGCGGAAAGACCGGACCACCACAACCGGCGTCATGCAGGAGATGAATCGGCAATGCGACATCACACTTTGAAGGGATCGAAACAAAGATTCCATCTTCCCATCGTGCGCCGTTCTCTGCTTCAAAGTGACCACTCTCGTGGCCGATGAGGTCATAGAGGTGCTTTTCAAGAAGCTCTGGATGATCACGAAGGGCATCTGAGAGTGAAAGAATCTTGATTCCATCCGGGAGAGCGTTCGCATTTCGAACGACTTCGATATTCTTGCCGGAACGATCACAGGCAACGGCGCATAGCTGAGACGTCGCAAGCTGAGCATGGAGAGACTTCAGCGTGCTTTCGGCAGATGGACTTACCGAGGCGTTGCTTGCGGTGGTCAGTGATTGCAGAGTCGTTGGATCGGTATAACGCCAGAGATGCAATCCACGAGGAGGCAGTGAGGTCGTGTTGATGCGATCCAGATGAAGCTGACGTTTTTCTGAGAGCCAGGGTGTAGTTTGCATCTTCATATCAACCAATGGACCCTTCCATCTCGAGCTGGATCAGTCGATTGAGCTCGACGGCATACTCCATCGGCAATTCCTTGGTGAATGGCTCCATGAAGCCATTCACGATTAGTAGACGGGCATCATCTTCACTGATACCACGACTGGTCAGATAGAAGAGCTGCTCTTCGGCAACTTTCGAGACGCGGGCTTCATGCTCGATTTTCACCTGATCGTTGTCGATCTCCATCGTCGGATAGGTGTCGCTTCTCGCTTCTGCACCGATGAGTAGAGCATCGCATTCAACTGAAACTTTCGAGTTGATCGCGTTCTTATGAACTTTGACCAGCCCGCGGTAGGATGCCCGTCCATTATCTTTTGAAATCGACTTGCTGGTGATTCGGGATGAGGTGTTCGGAGCAGCATGAATCACCTTCGCACCGGCATCCTGATGCTGATCAATTCCGGCAAAGGCAACAGAGAGAATCTCTCCACGTGCTCCTTCACCGACAAGCTGTATGCAGGGGTATTTCATGGTCAGGCGGGAGCCGATATTTCCATCCACCCATTCGACCGTCGCGTTCTTGTGCGCAGTCGCTCTCTTGGTCACCAGATTGTAGATATTTCGTGACCAGTTTTGAATGGTGGTATAGCGAATATACGAACCTTCGAGCGCAACCATTTCGACAACCGCACTGTGCAGCGAATCAGTTGAATAGACCGGAGCAGTGCATCCTTCGATGTAGTGAACACGGGAGCCTTTGTCGGCGATGATCAACGTCCGTTCAAACTGCCCCATGTTTTCGGCATTGATGCGGAAATATGCCTGCAGCGGAACGGTCACATTTACACCCGGCGGGATATAGATGAATGATCCGCCTGACCAGACTGAAGTATTCAGCGCGGCATATTTGTTGTCGTTCGACGGAATCACCGTGCCGAAATACTTTTCGACAATCTCCGGATATTCCCGAAGAGCGGCATCCATGTCCAGAAAGATTACTCCCTGATCAGAAAGATCTTTCCGAAGGGAGTGATAGACCACTTCTGATTCATACTGGGCTGAAACACCGCCCAAAAATTTTCGTTCGGCGTCCGGAATTCCGAGTTTGTCAAAGGTGTTCTTGATATAGGCCGGGACATCATCCCATGAGGACTGTGTATTCTCAATCGGCTTCATGAAATAATAGATGTTGTCGTAGAGAATCTCATTGAGGAGAGCAGTATTCCCCCAGGTCGGGGTCGGTTTCGACATAAAGATGTCATAGGCTTCGTGGCGACGTTCTGACATCCACTTTGGCTCTTTCTTCATACGGGAGATCATCTCGACAACTTCATGACTGATTCCACGTGCCCCTTTATGGAAATATTCCACCGGATCATGGAATCCGTAGCGTGTGGCGAAATCAGTGCCGAGAGCGGAGAGTTCTTCTTTCTGTTGGGTGATGGCGTCGCTCACGACTTCGCTCCTACTAATGACTGTTCGATCCAGTCGTAACCGTCTGCTTCAAGTTGATGCGCCAGTTCCGGCCCGCCCGATTTCACCAGACGACCATCCATCATGACATGCACATAGTGCGGTTTGACATAATCGAGGAGTCGCTGATAGTGTGTGACAAGCAGCACGCCGGTCTCAGGAGTCGAAAACTTGTTGATCCCCTGTGCGACAACCTTGAGGGCGTCGATATCGAGACCGGAATCGGTCTCATCAAGAATTGCCATCTTCGGTTTTAACACGAGCATCTGAAGAATCTCGATTCTCTTCTTCTCGCCGCCGGAGAATCCGTCATTGAGATACCGACCGCCAAAGGCGTCATCGATGTTCAGCCCAGCCATCTCCGCTTTCAGAATCTTTCTGAAATCGGACATGTCGGCATCTTTCCCCCGATGCGACTGCATTGCAGTCCGGAGAAAGTTCGCTACGGTTACCCCTGGAATAGCGAGGGGATACTGGAAGGCGAGAAAGAGTCCTGCTCGTGAGCGTTCATCCGGCTCCATCGCGATCAGATCCTGACCAGCCAGCACGGCGGTGCCATCAACGATGGTATAATTCGGATGCCCCATAAGGGCGTTGGACAAGCTGGATTTCCCGCTGCCGTTGGGGCCCATAATGGCGTGTACTTCCCCCGGTCGAACGGTCAAAGTCGCCCCTTTGACGACCTCTTTTTCTTCGACTTTTACCCTGATATTCTTGAACTCAAAAAGTGGCTGAGATGACATCTATCTTTTTTCCTTCGTGTGTGTTTACAAAATCGTTTGAATCGTGTTGATCTTACTCTGTTGCTGGTTTCTCAGTTGGGTCGATAGTTTTGGTGACCTGTTTCCGGTGATTCTCGATCTGAATCCCGCCGATGGAGGTTCCATGCGTTTCCGCAGGGAAACGACGTTTCAGAATCTCCGGATAATTCAGATGGGCCATATCTTCCAGTGATGTTTTATTGAGAACTTCCTGCAGAAATCCGGCGAGTCCGCCAAGAACATTCAATATCTGGCAGTTTCCGATATGGACACATGAATCCGCATGTCCGGGATATTTGTGGCAATGATTCGGATCGATGAATGGTCCACCGAGTGAAGTCAAAATGTCATACATCGTTATCTCAGAAGCGGGGCGAGCGAGGGAAAATCCTCCGGTACGACCTCGCACTGCAGAAACAAGTCCTGCACGGCGAAGAATGGAGAGGAGCTTCGACGCATACGGTACAGATATCTTCTCGATTTCAGAGACTTCATGGATTGAAAGCTGACCCCCCGGTCCTTTCCGGGCAAGATCGATAAGGCAGCGCAGTCCATACTCTTCGGTCGCAGAAATTCTCATGACAGCAATCTATCCAATCTGTGAGGTTGGTTACTAATTACCTCACCGCTAACAATATAGCGAAACTTGACGGTACTGTAAAGATTCCTTTGAGATAACATGAAATTACAAGGACAGTTCCAGTAAATCGATGTAGTCCATCATGATCCGAACCTGTGTTGATACTGCGAGGTAAGAAATCGAGCTAAGGTTATGAATTTCAAGCACTTTCGAATCAGCATGGATGACCAACGTTTGTTTGGTTGACGGCTCCCCCTATGATTCCGTACT
>CAZFGK010000001.1:0-185283 GCA_964518635.1 uncultured Ignavibacteriales bacterium | reverse complement strand
CAAGTGCTGCCATCCAGCCATCACCATCAAGAATTACCTGCGTCGAAAAGGCAGCACGAATCACCGATGCCGGAGTAACAGTCTCAATCTGAATCCCCTGCACTTGCAGATAATCACGCATCACTTTCCAACCCAGTTCCCAGGTAAACTCAAAGGTCTTGATTACGCCAGCTTTCTCTACACGCGAGATCTCTCTCCCGTCAAGCAACCGACATGCCTCTACGAGCTGCTGCAATGCCTGGCGATAGTGATCGTGACGGGTATACCAACGTTGAGATGCTTCGTGCATAACCTATCCTTTCCTACGCGGCGACAACCTTGCGGTAACGGGAACGACGATTCTCAAACAGTTTTGAGCCCATCTCCTTCTCGCGCCATGCTTCGTACTCACTAAAATTACCGGTGAAGAAGCGGACAATACCTTTCCCTTCGAACACCAGCACATGAGTACACACACGATCTAAAAAGAATCGATCGTGTGAGATTACCAGCACACAACCGGAGAATTTTTGAATTCCTTCCTCGAGTAATCGAAGAGTACTGACATCAAGATCGTTGGTCGGTTCGTCCAGGAGAATGACATTGCCGCCAGTCTTGAGAATCTTCGCCAGATACGCCCGATTGTGTTCACCGCCGGAGAGCTGCGACATTTTCTTTTGCTGATCGCTCCCCTTGAAGTCGAACATCGCAAGGTAAGTACGGATCGGAATATTGCGTTTGCCAATCGCAATCTCTTCGCGCCCTTCGCCGATCTCTTCGATCAGGGTACGTGCATCATCGGCATTCGCACGAGATTGATCGACATGCGAAATCTGCACTGACGATCCAATCAGTACTTCACCGGCATCAGGTTTTTCATCACCAGTGATCAGATTGAACAAGGTGGTCTTACCAATGCCGTTCGGACCAACAATCCCCACCACACCCGCTTTCGGAATCATGAAACTGAGATTCTCGAAAAGTGGGGAGCCATTGAATCCCTTACTCACATTTCGAAACTCAATGACCTGATCCCCAAGGGCCGGCCCCGGAGCAATTGGCAATGCGGCGTCTTCATCTTTGCCACTGGCTTCTTTGGCCACAAGCTGTTCATATTGAATGAGACGAGTGCGGGAGAGATCATGTTTGTCTTTGTTCGACATTCGTATCCAGGCAAGTTCCCGCTGCAGAGCACTCCCGCGCTTGTTCTCGGCCTTATCCTGCGCAGCCATTTTGGCGAGTTTCTGCTCAAGCCAGCTTGAGTAGCTCCCCTCCCACGGCACTCCCGCCCCCTGATCAAGTTCGAGAATCCACTTGGTGATATTATCGAGGAAGTAGCGATCATGGGTGACAACAATCACTGTCCCCGGATATTCCCGAAGCTGCATCTCGAGCCAGTTGATCGTTTCGGCATCAAGATGGTTGGTCGGTTCATCAAGCAGCAGAAGATCAGGTCGGCGCAGCAGTTCTTTGCAGAGCGCGACTCGACGACGTTCACCACCGGAGAGTGTCTTGACTATGCGATCATCTTCCGGCAAACAAAGAGCATCCGCCGCAAATTTCAGTTTCTGATCGAGATTCCAGGCATCGACTGCATCCAGTTTATCCTGAAGTTCCCCCATACGATCCATCGTCTTCTGCATTTCGTCATCAGAGAGTGATTCGCCGAGTTTGGTAGTAACCGCGTCATACTCGGCCATCAGCTTCATCGTCTCGCCGAATGCCTCTTCGAGAATCTGCTTCACGTTTTTATCAGGATCAAGTTGCGGATCCTGCTGGACGATGCCGGAGGTGTATCCTTTGGAAATTTCCGCCCGACCAGTGAAATTCTGATCAAGCCCGGACATAATCCGCAGTACGGTCGATTTTCCGGCGCCGTTGCCGCCGACAATCCCGATTTTTGCGCCGGGGTAGAAGGAAAGATAGATGTCCTTGAGTACCTGCTTCTGACCGTAATGCTTATTCAGTCCGAGCATCGTATAGATATACTGTTCTGCCATGATGTCCTTAAGATACGTTGGTTGTGAATTGTTTGCTTGAGGGGAAAGTAAGAACGAATCAGCGTCGTGACAATTGAAGAACTTGCGAAAATCGAAGCAGGAAAATCAGGTCTATTTCCGAATCAGACCGGCTTCCCAGTAGTCATGAGTTTTCACAAAGCCGAGTGACTCATACAGATGGCGCGCAGTTTCATTCTCTGCCGCGACATTGAGGCAGACCAGATAGTCAATCGGAATATCGCGAAGCAGGGCAGTCATCACCATACGCGCGAACCCCTTATTGCGATGGTCCGGATGCGTGGCGACTCCGCCAATCACCGCTACTTGCTGCACAGATGACAGGACATGGCATCCGCCGATTGCAACGAGATGATCTTCGATCTTCACTCCATAACAAGGGGAGGCATCAAGAAATTCAGCGGAGACAAATGCATCCGGCAATGCCGCTTGATAAAGCTCACGCGCTGATAACAGATCATTGCTGGAAAGACGGCTTACTTGAAGGTCGCTCTTTGCGTTTTGCGTTTGTCCTGTCGCATTCGAACGTCGAGTGCAGGACATCTTGACCATGGCGTGTGGCTTTGATGCAAACTGATACTCGGTCAATAATGGATCGATGATCCGCAAGTCGTTGACATGAATATCAAGTTTGTCGGTCAGCAGCGGTGCAAGGAGGTGAACATCCTCTTTAAGCAGCGGTGACTGCGCGAATGCCTGAAGTGTGCTGCCGTCATCATGATTGAAAATCAGCGCGACTTCCTGAACATGACGATCTTCGGCGACATTTCCGGTAGCAGTATAGAATCCCGCCCACTGACAGTGTGAAAACCAGGGATCATCAAGATCGCCGAGGCAGTAGGCATAGAGAACAGGATCGAGCCGGAAATGCCGCTCGAGTCGTGATTTGTCAGTGATGAAGACGAGCATGCAAAATCCTACTCGTCTCTCTCGCCATTACTTTCCAACAAACAATGTGTCGGTCGCGGGATCGTTGATCTTCGGATTGCGATAGCTCTCCTGCACGGCAAAATTCACGCCGATGAAGAGCATCGCCTTGGCACGTCCCTGCAGACGAAATTCAATAGGCATCCAGACCGTGTCACTCATCGGAGCAAAATCGAGCTCCATCGACATCTCTTTCATGTTGAACATCGCTCCTTTGGGGATCTTCGTCGGAGAGAATTCACCACGCACCATGAAGAGTCGTTCGGCATCGAAGTAGAATGTCCCGTTGACTGTCGAATCACTCTCTTCGTTGCACTGGACTTCAAACTGATGGCAGAGTCGATCCGAGTTCTTCGGTGTTGACGTTCCCGCATACTTGATGCTATAGAGCTGCTCGTGAGAGGCAAGAAATGGACGGTACATGGAAAGTGAGATTTCTCCCATCTTACGACTCTTCTCACGTTTCTTCGCCGCTTCCTGCCGTTTCTTCACCATGTCATCGAGCTGCTTCTGCGTGACCGGTTCACCGGCGATCGATCCGGCTACAAATCGCTCGGTCTTGATCGTCGAGTCGCCGACAAAGCGATAGGCAAGAATCTTATTCGTGGTGCTCTCTTCGACAAACTGACTGTCCTTGATCTTTCCTTCACGAGTGAGCACTTCGAAAGAAAGAGTCTGCATCATGCCGTACTGACGCTCGTAGACATTTCGAATTTCCTGAATCAGAGCTTTCGAATCAACCGCAGGGGTTTCTGCATAGGAACTATTAGATCCAAGAAGAAGGGACACCCCGATGAGTAAAGATGTTCTCAGAGAATTCACGACACTCAACGACCTGGTCATTCTGCTATTCCTTTTCGAACTATGGTAACCTGGCGGATCGAATCTCCGACCACCATCTTGTCTATTACATCCATACCCTCGGTGACGTTCCCGAAAATCGTATAACGTCCATTCAGATGCGAAGTCGGGACAATGGTAAAGAAGAACTGTGAGCCACCGGTATCTTTCCCGGAAGTCGCCATTCCGACCGTCCCGCGCTCATACGGCTCTTCCGAATATTCACAGCGAATTTCATAATTTGGACCGCCGTAGCCATCTCCACGCGGGTCCCCACCTTGCACGACAAGATTAGGGACGACGCGGTGAAAAAGTACACCATCGTAGAATCCATCTTCGGCGAGTTTCATGAAATTCAAAACGGTAATAGGGGCAAGATCAAAGCGAAGAGTGAAGGCAATCTCCCCTTTGGTGGTGGTCAGCACCGCTTCGGGATTTTCTTTTAGTTCTTTGATGGCATTCACGATATCAGTTTTGCTGAATTGAACCTGCGGTTCACCCAGCAGCTTGTTCTGATGTTCCTGCACCAGACTATCGAACAGAAAAGTCGCACGTCTGCGAATGATATAACTGTCATCACCGGCGGCGGTGAGCAGGAGTTGTTCGGGAAAGCTGTCATTCGGCAGCGGTTCATTCCAGAAAGCCGGGACGAGCTCGATGATTGATCGTCTGATATCAACCGGTGGGCCGTCATTGAGCAATGCCATCATCTGATCAAGATATTCAACCCGTTTTCCCGTACCGATCTGATCGACTGCGCTTGAGACGGGAATCATATCGACATCAGCCAGTGCCTGATCGATGTACAAATTCGCATTGGTCGAATCGACCGACATGAGGGCTCCAAACGCAGTCGCACGAACCAGCGGGTCGGGATCTTTGAGGAGCAAGACCATGCGTGGCATGGCATACTGCCCGCCGATTGTCTGGTAGGCATCGGCAATAGCGACCCGCACTTTCGGCGAGACCTGCGAGTTCACCAGCGAATCAAGCAGCGGAACAGTCGCTTCGCCGTCGACTGTTGCCAGGTATCGCAGCGCAGCTGCGAGAACATTGTCACCCGGATAGTTCAGGAAAATCGTCCGAGTTGCCTCTGCGCCACGGTCACTCTTCAGTGCGGCGAGGGCATTCAGGATTTCCTGCGCGAGAAGTTCATTATCAGTTCTCGCCAGTTTCGCGGCGAGATTTTCTGCACTTGAGAGAGATTTTCTAGTCACGATGGACGCAATCGCCGTCGCGCTCACATGCACATTTTCATCATTCAGCGCGATTTCAAGATAATGCAAGGCGGTGTCGGATTGTACACCACCAAGACCGCGGAGTGCCATCGCGCGCACATTCGGATCGGCATCCGCCAGATACTGCACATACCATGAATATCCTTCAGCAATCTGCGGGCGGGACATGGCATAGAGTGCCGCAAGGCGGACTTCTTCATTCTGTTCGGCGGCAAGCCTGAGTGGGAGCTCTTTCAGGTACTGAGTGGCTCTCGAGTAGAACAATGCCATACAGCTTGCAGCGCGAATATCCGGAGAGGGATCATTCACTCGTGCAGAGATTGCTTCGAGGGCGTTCGGCATTGAGGTATCAGCCAGACGACCAATACTCTTGATCAGTGTTGGAGTAACAAGTGGCGAGACTGTTTCCAGTTTCGAGACCAGCTCAGGGACAATCTCACGAGAGTAAGTCAGTTGAATTGCAAATGCAGCACTACGCGCGACTTCAGTCGCTGGGTCATCCAGAATTGGCAGGATCACTCGTGCCGCATCATCCCCCTCCACCGGGGTGACTCCGCCAATACGACCGACTGCGAGCACCGCTTTAGCACGAATAATCGGGTTGTCATCTTTCAGAAAATCATACAGGGTGCGATCTGCCAGACGGCGGTCTTCATGATGGATGATCTCGGCGAGTTTCTCTTCAAACGAGAGTGGGGTCAGCAGGTCGTACATCAGATAGGCACCGAATCCGATGACACCGACAGCTGCGACCATGAGGATATTCTTGAGGGTCTGATTCATGACTGAGAAGCTACAATCTGACTCGCTTCTTCGAAACGTTTTGTCTTAGCTGGTCGCGACTTTTACTTCGGCGGCTTTCTGCTTTGGCGGGCGAACGACCAGCGTCGTTCCAACGATAATCAAAACCGCCCCGATGACATTAAAGACGTTGATCGGCTCCTTAAAGAATAGCACCCCCCACAATAGCCCAAAGACAGTGACCAGTTGGGTTACAGTGAGTGCCTTTGTCACCCCGACATTGGCGAGGAGCTTGAAATAGAGCAGAAATGCCAGTCCGCTGCAAATCGCGCCCAGAGCGAGTAATGACAATCCGGCTGCGAGAGTGATCTCCGCCCGAACCGGATTGAACGGAATCAGTGGTGCAAGGCAGAAGGAGGCAAAGAGAAGCATCCCGGCGGCAAGTGTCTGTGATGGAATCTGCGAGCCAAACTTGCGAATCAACACTCCGACCAGACCGTAGCAGGCAGCGGCAAGTGATCCGGCGGCGATGGCGAGAATGGCATTGAGCGTGAAATCGAATTTGACCAGTTCTACGACCAGCGCGACTCCAACCATACCGAGCAGTAAGCCGAAGACTTTCCGCAGAGTCAGTTTTTCACCCGCCCAAAGCATGGCGAAGAACGCGCCGAAAAATGGCGTCGTGCCATTGAGCACCGCCGAGTATCCCGCCGGAATATGGAGGGCGGCGAATGAAAAACAGAGGAATGGGACTGCGGTCCCCACACCTCCTAAGAGAAGCAACAGTTTCCAGTGTTTGCGCCAGGGGAATTCAATTTTCGCAATCGCAAAATAGAGAATCAACACGACGGCACCGATGAAGACGCGAAGATCAGCAGTTATGACCGGCCCGAAGACCGGCGCGGCAATACGCATGAAGATGAAACTTCCTCCCCAGATCGCTGCAAGTGAGATGAGTCGAATGATATCAGCGGTCTGCATGGATGCGACGCTCCGGTCTGCTTGTGTCGGTTGAACGTGATGAGGTTTCGACATCCAGAGAACATTGTTGTTCAAGTTCGAGCAATCTCTTTTTTCGCCAGAGCCCGCCGCCATAGCCACCGAGATCACCATTCTTGTTCACCACCCGATGACACGGAATCAAAATAGCGATACGATTACATCCATTTGCCGTCCCGACTGCTCGCACCGCACGAGGGGAATCGACCTGCCTCGCTATCGCTTCGTAGCTCCTTGTTACTCCATAGGGAATTTCTAGTAATGCATTCCAGACTTTCTCCAGAAATGCAGTCCCCGGCGAGGCGAGGGGAATGCCGAATGATCTTCGTCTCCCTGCAAAATATTCATCCAGCTCAATGCGAAGGGGGTCAAACATCGATGATGTTCCAACAGACAATGCAGCATCGAATCGTGAACGAATGACATCCAGTTGTGTCTCGAGCATTCGACGTTGCACAAACTCCAGCAGACACACTTTCCCGTCGATCATGCCGGCGACGAGCGGACCGAGCGGCGATTCGATCAGGTGAATGAAAATGACCTGACTCTTCCCACTCTTTCCCGGCGTCGTCCCGAAAAATTGCGCGAAGGCATCCCGAAAGCCGCTCGTCGATTCGAAGCCGTGATCGAAGCTGGCATCATCGACGGTGCTCCCTTCTTTCAGATCAACAAGGGCGCGAGTGAGACGTTGTGAACGGGCGAAGGCATGGAATGTCATCCCGTAAGTGACGTGGAAATAGCGTCGCACTCGACTCGGTTCGACACCGAGGTTGCGAATATCCTGATCAGTCGCGCGACGATTTGGATGATCTTCTACAAAACTCAGCAACGGTTGTAGCCAACTCGGCGCGATTCCTTCGGCTTGCATCGGCAGGCATCGCTTGCAGGGGCGGAAACCATGCGTGAGGGCATCGGCGACAGTTGCGAAGAACTGCATATTCTTCGGAAGTGGCGCACGCGCCGGACAACCCGGACGGCAGAATATCCGAGTGCTGGTGACACCGACGAAAAAGAGTCCGCGGTAGCTCTCATCCCGTTCCTGAATCGCGCGAATCAATTCCTCTCGTGGCGGAAGTGCTCTGCTCGCATCCGAATCGGTTTGAGTTGGAATGCGTCGGGTAGTTTGTCTTGAGTCGAGTTTCTTTTCTGTCTTCATGCGGGGGAATGTTCGATGAAAAACAGTTCAAGAGCCACCGCTGAATCGACATCAAAATCGCATTTTGCGCTGAATACGCTTTTCTGTCGAGAGATAGCGAGAATGGATGGAATCACTGATTTTTGGACATAAAAAAACCCCGGTGGTCGGCCGAGGTTTTCAATGTCTTCACCGAGCTGGTCCAAGCCCTGTCCAGACTGGTAGGAGAGAAGCAACCACGGTGCCCGAAATTTGAGCACCCTCTGGGGCGATCCGGAATTCATAAGTGCTGTGATAGCAGATAGTTAAGTGTGCGGACTGAGCGGGTCATTCTTTCCGGTATGCAAACAGCTTCAGAGATTGGGTGAGGGTGGTGATTTGTCTTGGTGGCCTGCTCCCTCTTCGGGTGCGGGGGAGGCGGCACGGAGATACTCGTCAATTACATCACTGATTCACACCCATAAGAATGGGTGTGCCACCCAGCCGCTCTCCATTTGCGACATGAGAATTCCTGCACTTCAAAGATGTTACATTGATTGAGGTTTCCGCCACTGATTTCCCACGCTAAAGCATGGGGCTTCCAGAAGATGCAGGAACCCTGATCTGGTGATCAGGGCCACCCGTGTGTACATTCACGGGAACCCGGGGCAAGCTCGTAGACCCCCGCAGGTGGGTTTATCATGTTTATGAGCGTCAAGATTATTGAAACATCTGCCGATCTAAGTCCGTGAACGCTGGTTTTCAAAATGAAACAACACAGTATGGAATTCACGAAAGATCTGACTATCTTCGGCGCCTCTGATCGTTTTGGGCGCGGATTCACACTCATCGAAATCGTGATCATCATCACAGTACTCGGCATTCTCGGAACCGTCGCCGTACCCACCTATCAGAATATCAACAGTGAGGCGAAAATCAGTTCGTGCAAGCAGTCATTGATGTCCATGCGCTCAGCAATCTCAAACTGGAACAGCGGATCAATTGTTCGAGGAACAGGCAATGTCTGGCCTACGAAAGATTCGCTCACAACTGCCAATGTTGTTCTCGCCGGAATCGTACCCAACAATCCATTTCAACTTGCCGCGAATGCGCCAGATTCTGTGGTAACCGGAGTGACTAAAGGGGTCATTGTCGGCACGCGTGGGGGATGGGCATACAAACAGTCGACTGGAGAAATCTGGCCGAATACAAGTTCAAGTGTGCCCGGTTCAGGATGCAGCGGATCGGTCGCTGTCGGCGAGAATAGCTGGTAGAGATAGTTTCTACGACTCGCTCTCGTGATGAATGAACTGTGCAGTCAGTAAGCGCGCATCTTTGTAAGCCACAAAACAAAACGGCCGGTCTGGATGACCGGCCGTACCAAGGGAAGAAGAATGCTTCGGTGGACTAGAAAACATCCGCCTTCAGCGAGAAGACAAAGTTGCGTCCCGACTCCGGTATCGGATTGTCAGGGCCGCGCGCATTGAACGGCTCACTATACAACTCATCAAAGAGGTTGTTCACTGCGACTGAGGCATGCACCTGTTCAAACAGACGAATGCCGCCGGAGAGATTGAATACTGCGAACCCCTTCGTGGCGACATCATCCAGAGCAGTCGAGTTCGACACTCGATCCTGATCGGCCAGTAGACGGCTACTCAATTCAAAATAGGTGCTTCGTTGAGATTCACGCCAGCCGAGTGAAAGTGTTGCGGTGAACGGTGCGACGAAGAGTGGCTGTTTGTCGCCGTCCGCTTTCGTGTCACCATGCTGATAGCTGATTCCGAGGTCTCCGTAAAATCCGATCTGCAAGCGACCCTCGATGAGCATTTCACCGCCATAGATCGTCGCATCCTGCACATTCTGATACTGCCAGAGATTCGAGCCGATCGAACGAAGCTGGACGAAGTTGTCGTAGCTATTGTAGAAACCGATGAGTGCATACGAGAAGCTCGGCTGCACTCCCTTGAAACCGGTTTCGAGAGAGTAGGACCGTTCCGGCTTGATATCCGCATTCGGGCGTACATTTCGACCCGATGCTGAACCGTAGAAGAATCTCTCAACGGTGTTTGGTACACGATACGCGGTTCCAATAGTGCTGTAGACACTCACACCCTCAGAGACGGGAAGCATCGCGCCCAAGGAACCGGTGAGAGAAGAATACTTGTCATCGGCTCCCGGAAGGAGAAGGTCATCGTCGTCTACATATCCGCTGGTCGGTGTCGTTTTCACCGAGAAGAAATCTGCTCGAGCTCCGGCTTCAATTGTTACTATGCCCAGATCAAAATTGGAGCGGGTGAAAATTCCGGCAGAGTTCCAGCGTGATTCTGGTACGCTTGCGCGAAATTCGGTGGTGGTCATATCAGGTGGACCGGGGAAGGAGAAATCGAGCAATGTGACTTCCTTGACATTCCCATGATACTTTTCTGTCCAGCCCTCGATACCATACGTCGCGTGGAATCCCCCGTCATTTGAACCCTGCTCCTGTTGAATATTGAGTCCGACTTTGGTGACTTCGGTGCGGCTGGATGCGGTGAGCGGCACAATCGTCGGTCCGCCGGGTCCGGTTGGGATTCTCAAAGAACCGAGGAAATCAGTGAAGAATTCCTTTTCGACTTGCTGCACATAGAGCTTTGATTCAAATCGTCCGAATGCTCCGCCGATTTTGTCATTCACGTAGGAGAGGGAACCATTGCGGCGATCATGCTGGGGATACGAGAAGAAAAACGGCGTCGAATCATTCGGTACGCCGGGATAGCCGATGTTTCCTGCTTCGTACATCCCGAGATCTGCTTCGAGTCGGGAAGTAGTGCTTAAGCGCGCTCCCAAACGAAGGTCGGCGTTCTTGATTTCTGCGCCTGTGTTCACCAATCCGAAATCAGCGTAGTCTTTTCCCGTGCGCGTTCGGATTTTATCGTAGGCAGCGCTGTTGAAAATCTCATACCCCGACTCGTTTTGCCATCCGGTCGGCGGACGATAGTTGCGGCCGGTTTCGCGCCAGGAACCAGCACCAGAGAGATACCAGTCAGGACTTTGCACACCAAACTCGAGACGATGACTTTGCTGTTCATCTGTTGATGAATAACGACCGGAATAGGTTCCCATCGGACGAAGTTCGGATGAATAACCAGCGCGGTTTGTGATGACATTGATCACGCCACCCATTGCGTCTGATCCGTACAGCGGCGAAGTCGATCCCGAAACCACTTCAACACGGTCGATTTCATTCACATCAACAAGAGAAAGTGACACACCGGCAAAATCGCTGACTTCACGCAGATCATTCTGACGTTCGCCGTCAACAAGCACCAGCAACCGAGAGCCATACAAGCCACGCAGAACAGGTCGGGCGCGGAATGTACCGGCATCGGTCATTGCTACGCCGGGAAGAGTCCGGATTGCATCGGTTGCGGTCTGCGCGCCACTCTTATCAATATCAGTCGAACTGGTGCGATAGGTGGTTTTTGGTGTACGCGCGACTGTTCGATCTGTGCGCTGTGCGGTGACCAGAATATCATCCAGCTGCTGTTCGGTCTGATCAAGCGCAATGATCAATTCAGAATCGTTGTTAATCGAAATCGAGCGGGAAAGATAGCCGACATGTGAGACCGTACAGGTCACATCAGCCGCTGTCTCCGGAATTTCGAATTTTCCCTGTGCATCCGCCAGAATTTTCAACTCACCGAATGTAATCGTGGCATTGGCGATTGGTTGTCCACTCACTCGATCGATCACGCGACCAGACCGAGCGAATGCAGAAATGGAAAAAAGTGTGATAAGGAGAATGCCAAGAGGGAGAATGAAGCGCTTTGAGTTCAGTCGTGAGCGCGTGTACATGATACCAAGTCCTTTCTTCGTCGCTCGGCAGCTTAGCCGAATCGACACCAGAGTACTACAAGTTGCTCATGGGCGACCCTTCTTCCTTGATTCTCGCTGAGTGAATGGTTGCCCATGAGCAAGAACTTTATGCAATTTATTGATTCTGGCAATGCCCTTTGCGGCTTTTTCGAGAGAATTTGAAGAAATATTTTTAGTTCTACTCTTGAGTAATACATTAGAGAAATCATTCTTAGCAAGTAAACGTTTTGGGTAGTTCCCATTCGCGATTTCCGCAAATCGTTTTTTCATGATCGGCTGCAATGCCTTTGCAATCGTCGGTGCTATTTCATGTGATCCGTGCCTCGCTGCGAATGAGATTCGCTCAAACATCCCGCGAATACCATACTCTTTAATGAGATTTACGATCAAATCAATTTGATAGCCGACTTCGAGCCAGGCCTGTTTCGGTTTGATGCCGTTTGCACGAAGTGTTTCAAAACCAGTAGAGATCAATGCCGCAAGTCCACCGCACAACACCATCTGCTCACCAAAAAGATCACCGATTGCTTCATCACGAAAGGAAGTCATCATCTGATGCGATTTCTGAATTCCCATAGCTTGTGCGAGTTTTCGGACCTGTCGAATTGCTGCCGCATTGTTTCCACCAACAAATCCAGACAGTGGTTGACTGGAGAGATACGAAGCTCGCACTGCAACCCCCGGCGCATGAGGAGCCAGAAGACCGATTGGTTGTGTTGGCTTTGGCTTGACGGCATTAAAGGCTATCGACGTGCCGTGCAGAAAGAGAAGCAAGGCATCTCCATCTATTCTCTCCTCGACGTATCGTGCAAAAACTCCAGCATGGGTGTGATCAGGAATCGCAAAGACAATCACTTCGCCGAGTACTGCTGCCTCTTGAAATGAAACAACGGGCAACCCCTCATGACGCACCTTCGCTGCACTTTTCGAGCGAGGACGCAACGCCACGAGAACTGAATAGCCCGCATCCCGCCAGTTTAGTGCCAGGGCTCGTCCCTGCCCTCCGTAGCCGAGGACCACGATGACCGGTTTCTGTTCAGTTGATTTTCTGGATGCTGCTGATTTTTTCCCGCTTGATTGTCTGCTCATGGGAGTACTATATGTCGCTCATGCACAACGGGAAAGAAGAACCATGATGCTTCGCGTACGCCCCCATTCGCTTCGTGAAGTGGTGCAGGCGGCATTGGATGAGGATGTCGGCAACGGCGATCTGACCTCTCTTGGCTGTCTGGATCCCGGACCGGTGCAGGGGGAGATTATCGCCAAATCATCTGGTATCCTATCTGGCGTTGATGCCGCACTCATGGCATTCAGCATCGTTGACTCGGCGAATCAGGTCACCTTTGAAAAAAATGACGGCGACCCATTTGAGGTCGGGGATCGGATCGCATCCTTCCAGGGATTTAATCAGACGATGCTCGCTTCTGAGCGTGTTGCACTGAATTTTCTCGGACATCTGAGCGGCATCGCGACACTCACTCATGCCTTTGTTTCCGCCGTCAATGGCACTCGCGCAAAAATTCTCGACACCCGTAAGACCACACCCGGCTTGCGCGCTCTTGAGAAAGCGGCGGTGCGTCATGGTGGGGGATTCAATCATCGTTTCGGACTCTATGACGCGATTCTTATCAAAGACAATCATCTGGCTTCCGCAGGATCGGTACGTGGTGCGATGGAAAGAATGCGGGAATATCTGGCATCATCTGATTACCGCCTCCAATTCGAGCATCCTGCCGATCAGCTTTTCATCGAAGTCGAAGTTGAATCAGTGGAACAGTTGCGTGAAGCGATTGATGCCGGAGTTGATCGGGTTCTTCTTGATAATCGAAATCTTGATCAGCTTCGTGAGATGGTCTCCCTTGCGCGAAAGATGAATCCCGGGGTTGAGCTTGAGGCGTCCGGTAATGTCACCCTTGATCGGGTCCGAGCGATAGCTGAGACCGGAGTCGATTATATCTCTGTCGGCGCGATTACGCATTCAGTAAAAGTCGCCGATTTCTCAATGCGGGTGCATGCGATCAGTTACGAGCCACACGCCGAGTGATGCCCGGTTTTCTTAGCATCAATATCCCAACCGCTGATCGTCTGCTTAACTTTATTCGCATCTCAAAACAACCGGTCCCTTTCGCTGATCTGTGCAATCGTGAAAAACTTTCACCGGAATCCCTGCTTGATCATCTTGCCTATCTCGCCGATTGCGAATACAAGTTGGTCATCAGAAAAGAGAGCGTCGCGTTTCGATCTGCTCCTGATCTTCTCACAACCATTGAAATTCAGCATGGCCTGAAAACCAAAATCATGGGAAGGCAGTGTCATTCATTTGCCTCAGTCAAATCGACCAATGATCATGCCGCGCAGCTTGCCGATCAAAACGCGCCGGAGGGGACAATTGTCACTGCCGAGCAGCAGACCAAAGGACGAGGGAGACTGGGACGTGTTTGGCATTCGCCGTCGGGGTTGGGGATTTATCTCTCACTCTTGCTGCGTCCGTCATTTCCACCGGAACGTGCGCCGGGGTTATCGATTCTCACTGGACTCGCGCTTGTTGATGCGATTCGCGCGCAGACTTCACTTCCGGCGATGCTCAAATGGCCGAATGATGTGTATCTCGGTGATAGAAAATGCGCAGGGATTCTCACCGAGCTTTCCGCAGAGCGAGGGAAGATTCATTCTGTGATTGTTGGCGTCGGGATCAATGTGAATCATGGGGTCGGACATTTTCCGGAGGAGCTGCGTACACGAGCGACCTCGCTTCGACGTGCACTGAAACGAAAAGTGAGCAGGGTAGAATTGTTGCAACAGTTTCTGTTGTCGTTTGAAAAAATGTATACGCAGTATCAGAAGAATGATCTGAAATCATTTGTGATGCAGTTGAAAAAGCTCTCGTATCTGCATGGTCGCGAAATTGAATTGCAATCTGGTGTGCGTCGAATCGGCGGGAGAGTGAATGGAATTGATTCCACCGGACGATTGATTCTTGAAACTGCTTCGGGTACCGAAACAATCAGCGCAGGAGAGGTGACGGTAGTGAAGTAGGGGAAGGGCGCAGGAGTTACTATTGGGAGGAGAGAGTTGAATTTTCCCCGGTTTTCGACTATAGTAGATCAGGAGAAGGGATGATCATATGCCCAGATTTCTGGGGATGAACATATCAATAGCGCTCATACTGGTGCTTGGCTCATGCAACAAGTCCAGTGTTTCCCCTACACAGCAGGAACCAGTCGCGACTCCGCTCTTGTATTTTGTTGGGACTGACGACCACGCGTCACCAGCCCCAAAAGGTCACATTTTTAGATATCATGTCGGCCAGAAGATACTCGATAGTTTTGCGGTACCGGACATCATTACGGTCAAAGGGGCAGAAATCGAAGTCATGCCTGATGGGTCAAAACTCTACTACTCAGATATTCCGGACGGAACTGCAAAACTCATTGACCTCGTTACTGGCCAGGTTGTCGATACACTGTACTATCCGGTGGATGAGATGGTTCTCTCTCCAAATGGAAAGTGGTTGGCCCTGCTCAACAACGGAACGATTTTCATTTTGGACACCGAGACTCACGAAGTCTTGTTTGAGAGGCGTATGGTGACCGCATACAGCGGATCATTTCTTCCTGATGATAGCTGGTTTTACTGTATCATGACCGGACAAGGTTCTACTTCGCCGCTGGTAAAGGTCATTCGAATTCGCACTTCAGATTGGCTAGTCGACTCTATACTGGTTCCAGTCATCCGTTATCCTTCACAACTGGTTGTCATCGACACACAGCACTTTGCCTTCTACGGGGCTATCAGTGTTTCTTCTGGAGAGAGTAATGAAATTGCGATTTTCGACAACTCGCTGAATTCAGTAACCTATCGTCATCAATTTTCTCCCGGATATGGTGACCTGTTGTATAATCCCCATCTTCAGGAACTCTATTTCACTGCGCCGGGTGGCTGGCAAGACATACTCCCAACGGGGTCATACTGGCTCTACGTCGTCTCTGATCCATTGAGTATCGGCAAATTGGATTCCTTCTCTGTCTCGGTCGCAGTGCCGCGGACGCCGATCATACCAGGTAATCTGAACCTTTGGCCTGCTACTCAGTGTCTCAGCGTTACTCAAAGTCAGGGAGTCAACATAGTCCTCTATTCACTTCTTGATCGAAAGATTGATACGTTGCTCACTTCTGGTTCGACGCTGAGTAGCGTGAAGTTTATTAGTTCGGAGTGATTCCAATACTCGCAGTGAGAAACTTCACGGCTGGGTGGCTGGGTGGCACACCCATTCTTATGGGTGTGAATCAGTGATGTGGTCTTGAAATCTTGGGCGAACATGACAAAACGGGGAATATCCTTTAGGCATAATCCGACGAGTGCAAAAAAAAACGTGTGAAGTTAGCTCTGCCTCCCTGCATGAACTTTGACGAAAAATCAATGAGTGCAGAGGGGATCACCGACTTCACACCCGTCAGAACGGGTGTGCCACCCACCCAGCTCAACACTCGTGAATCTCCACTGACGGGCAGACGAGGGGGTCTGCCGCTCACAGAAACGTCACCCTTCGACAGGCTCAGGGTGACAAGTGGCACGTTGCTGGTATCCTGCGCCGCCTAGACAACAAACTTCATCAAGCCCAACCACCCATCACTCATATACAATCACATCCGAAAACAATCCCGCGACGCGGAGAGTCACTGTCACCGAATCACTTGTTCGATTGCGCCAGAACCAACCATGGCCGCCATCAAATGCCGCAACCAGTACACCAGTCTTGCTCGTGTCTGTCCCCTTGGCATAGTTGTGATATTTGATCTTGAGTGCTTTCGAATCGGCATGACAATCAAAATTGACCCGGCTGCCGCTGGTGGTCCATTCGTAATTGACCGAATCCCCCTGCTTCATCGTCAACTTGATCTCTTTCCCTTCATCGGGGGCAAGAGTGAGCATCCGTTCATCCGACTTTGCAGAGGAAGGCGAATCCTGCGGCGAAGTATTGATAGCAGTGGGATTAACAAGCTGCGCATTCGGGATGCTATTCTCGGAGATTTCGGCAGGAGTGCTGGCTTTTATTTCACTCGATTTCGGCAGCGCGTCACTGGCTGCCTCTTCTGCTGCTTCATTCGCGAGCGATTGCTTGATCTCCCCCATGCGAGTGAGTCCGAAGACTTTTCCTAGACCGGTGACATCAACGCCATACTCAGCCGGAAGGACCACGACAAAGAGAACCACGATCGCAGCGAGCGCAGCGATGATGGTCGATTTGAGCAATGTCGCCGAAGAGGGGAGTTCAGCTTTCGAGGGAGGGGGAGTCTGGTACATCAATGCTCCGTCTGTTTACTTCTTTGCCAGTTCACTGAGAGAAACGAAATAGCCCGACAACTGATAGCCGACGAGCAGAAATCCGGCGGACATGGTAATCACATTGGCGGAGTATGCATGCTGTTGGAATGAGGACGTTCGACGCCAATAGCCCATCGCGATCAGAATCAATGCAAGCCCGGTCAGTTGTCCGAGTTCGACACCGACGTTGAATGAGATCAGATTAATCAGCAGTCCGTCAGGTGAAACATTGTAATCAAGAATCTTGGTGGCGAGTCCTAGACCATGAAAGAGACCGAAAATCAAAGTCGCGAGTTTGGTATCGGGCTGCACGCCGAACCACCTTTGAAAGGCACCGAGGTTATCGAGTGATTTATAGACAATCGAAAAGCCGATGATGGCGTCAATCAGATAGGCACTCACCCCGACCTGAAAAATTACTCCCAGCAGCAATGTGACAGAGTGTCCAACTGCGAAGAGTGTCACATAGATGCCAATATCCCGCAGTCGATAGAGAAAGAAGATCACCCCAAAAAGAAATAAGAGATGATCATAGCCGGTGACCATATGCTTCGCCCCTAAGTAGATAAAGGGAAAGACAAGCACGCCGGAGCTTTCCTGCAGATACCCTTTGTCACCATCGGTGACACCGTGCGCCTGTGCCTCCGGCGCGGAAAATCCAAGCAGGAAAGAGAGAGCGATCAACAGTGCGAGTGCCGCGCACCAAAAACGGGCAGGGCTTCGCCGGAGAGAAGAACGATCAGGTAGTGATGTCATTGAGGATGGAAGAATACAGTTTTAGTGGGACAGACAGCAACACTGAAATCGAAAAGAGAACATCTCTCTCAATCGTTTGACAGGATGCTCAGATGTCCGGCGCGATAGGTGCCGTCGCCGCTATCCGGCACGATGCGGATATTGTCCGTGAAACGGGAGGAGCTTGAATCGGGGAGCATGTACTCTGCTGGAAAGAGATCGTCCGGTGCTGTGACCATCGGTGAGCGAACTTCATAGGAGGTGTGAAGCGTGTCCCCATGCCGCAATTCCAGTCGATAGAGATCACTTTGCTCAAAGACAAAGTCAACCTGCCCAACTCGTAATGGTCTGTCGAGAACCACTTCCAGACCACCTTCGGGGAGCACAAAGACATCCGGCATCGAATAGGCCGGTTTGATTTTAGGATCTTTGGATGCCTGGAACTCAACCCAGACTTCGCTAAGCGTCTTCTTGAGTGTCGGTTTCTCTGCCGATTTTTTGGGTTCGGGAGACTGGCAGGAAAGGAGGAGTGTGATGCTGATGCATGTCGGAATAAGTCGCATGGTGGAAATATATGGTGAGAATCGTGAAAGTCACCCTTCGATCCGCCGCGGCGGATCCGGGTGACAGGAAAAAGACTCACAGTTGTAGCCCGATCCCGTGAAGTTCTTGCATTCTTCATGCTGAGCCTGTCGAAGCATCTTCTTACTTCTTCCCGGTGCCCCCACTGCGCAGACGACGGAGTCGACCAGCGGTGGGTTCCTAGTCCATGTTACTTGATGGAATCAAGACCGGGAACCCACCGCTTTGCAAGCTGCGCTTGCATACGCAGTGGGGCACCGAAGACGAAGAAGTCACCCATCGACAGGCTCAGGGTGACAAGAACGAGATTATCACCCCCCCCTTGCGATTTTTTTCACAATCTCTGCCAAACGACTTGACGCTCCCGAACTCTCCGGTATATTCCCCGCCACCAAAAATCAGGGGGGTGGTCGGATGACCATCCTGAACGAGCCAACTAAGAATAAACGCAGCAACTACTTACGACAAACCGGTCTGCTTGCTGCGGTTCCCGGTTTGTTGATCGCTGGCCCTTTGGTCGGCTATTTCCTCGGACAGTGGGCAGACAGCTACTTTGATACTGCCCCCTGGCTCCTGGTTCTTGGAATCGCTTTCGGATTTTCCGCCGCTGGTCGAGAGATCTGGCGACTGGTCAAGAAAGCAGAAAAGTACTCGCAGGAAGATGACAAGCTGAATGAGCATCCCTCTTCACTCGACATCCTCCTGAATGATCCGCTCAACCCGCACACCAAGGCGGAAAAGAAGAAGGATTTTCCGGGTCACGACCCGGAGCAGCCGTAACGAATGGGAATCGAGTTTATCGCCCGCACGCTTCGCACGACCACTTTGGTCGCTTTGATGCTGTTCCCATTTTTGCTGTATTACTTCGGATGGTGGCCGGGATTGGCGTGGCTTTCGGGAGTTGTTTGGGGGGGACTTAATCTGATCTCGCTGACCTCGCTGGTCACCAACACTCTCCGCACTGAAAAGATTGACCGCGAAAAGGCGGCGATTGTGGGCATTTTCAAGTTTCCCCTCTTGTATGGTGCAGGTTTCGCCCTTCTCATGATTGATCAGTTCCCGATTCAGTGGCTTCTGATTGGTGCTGGGATGCCGTTATTTATCCTCGTGCTCAAAGCAGGTGGGCGACTTCTCACCGGCGCGGATAATCAGGTGACGCTCGCTCCATTTCACTCGAGCCAGTCGCAGACAGCCGAGGTGAGCAAGTGAGGAACGTGATTCTCACACAACTTCGCCGGATTCTGCTGCTCACACTATCAATAGCGATTGTTTCGCTGAATTCAGCATCTGCCGAAGAGCATGTAACTCCGCACGATACCGCTCGACTTTTAGACACCTCCCTTGCGCACGACACTCTTTCGCATGATTCAATCGTGCAGACGAGTGAACATGTTGATGCCGTTGTCGATCCCCACGCAACAGCCGGAACGACTACACATGCAGACGGTGGACATGGGGAAGAGGGCGCAAAACATGATGATCACGGCGGTACTCCGCACCTGCCATCCCTTGCGGCAGTATTGGTCAGTTTTCTTGGTCCGGACTTTCAGTGGATCAAGGATTGGGTGAACCCACTCTACGCCGGATTGACTTCATTATTGTTTATCTGGGTCGCGATCGTAGTCTACAACAAGCGGACGATGATTCCCGGTCCGTTTCAAAACGCAATCGAGATGCTGGTCGAGGGGATGTACAATTTCCTGTACGGTATCCTCGGCGACGAGACTCGCCGTTATCTGCCATTTATCGGCACGATCTTTTTCTATATTTTGGTGAATAACCTCTGGGGAATAATTCCGCTCGGTCATTCACCGTCGACGAGTATCAATGTTACCGCATCGCTGGCTCTCTGTGTTTTTGCCTATTCGCAGTACACCGGAATCAGCCGTTTAGGAATCGTCGGTTATCTTGATCACCTTGCGGGTTCCCCGCGTGACCCGATTATGTGGGCATTGGTACCGCTTCAGTTGCCGATGCACATCATTGGAGAAGTCGCCAAGCCATTCTCCCTTGCACTTCGTTTGTTTGGAAATATTACCGGCGAAGATATTCTCGTCGCGGCATTTGTCGGACTTGGAGTGACTGCTCTGGCAGTCTTTGGCTCACCGATTGGGTTGCCGCTCAATGTCCCGTTCATTCTGCTTGGATTGTTGCTCTCAACGATTCAGGCATTGGTCTTCACCTTGTTGTCGACCATTTATATCCTGATGATGCTGCCGCATCACAGTGATGACCACCACTAGAAGTAATTGAACTGTACGATACGAAACATTTGAAAGGATAACGGAGGATACCATGGATTATCAGGCAATGTTAGCGTGGGCGCTCCCGATGGGTGTTGCCGTTGCAGCGATCGGATCGGGTCTTGGACTTGGTCGTGCGGTTGGTTCCGCGATGGAAGCAATCGGCCGTCAGCCGGAAGCCGCCGGAAAGATTCAGACCGCGATGATTATCGGTTCGGCTCTTATTGAAGCGCTGACCATTTACGCGCTGGTGGTTTTCTTCATTCTCTCCGGAAAGATCGGCGCCTAAAAATCAATCTGATAGACGAGCGCGATTCAGCGATCGTCTGTCTTGTTGATTTCGGTGTCACTGAGTAAGGAAACAGAAACTCTTGCGGGTGAACTCACTCGCATACGGGACGCAGTCCGTGTTTGTGCAAACAGCGCAATCCGGAATGCCAACCGAAAGAATGGCAGAGCATGCATATTGATTGGTCGCAGTTACTTACACATACGATCGGGTTTCTGATCACCCTGTGGTTGCTTTCCAAGTTCGCCTGGAAGCCGCTGCTTGCTCTTATGGATGAACGTCGCACTCGCATCACCAACGAATTCGCTGCCATTGAGCAGGAAAAGGTGAAGGTTGCGAAGCAGCAGGCGGAATACGAATCTCGCTTGAAAGAGATCGAGAACGAACGCCGCGCCAAGATGGTCGAGGCAGTCGAAGAAGGAAAAAAAGTCGCTGCCGAGCTGAAGGCTACCGCCATGCACGAAGCGAAAGAGCTGACTGCAAAGGCGAAAGGGGATGTCGAACGTGAGCTGACCAAAGCCCGCGCGACACTCAAAGAAGAGATGATCAGCATCACATTGAGTGCCTCAGAAAAACTGCTGCGTGAAAAGCTTAATGAGCCGAAGCAGCGTGAACTGGTGACTCGATACATCGACGAATTGCAGAAGGCCTAAGGGTTAGATCACCAGATGCTTGCTGAACAGGTAAAACGAAAATACGGTCGCGCACTCTTTCTTGCGGCTCAATCGCGAAAGCAGACCGAAGTCATTCGTACTGATGCCGAAGGGCTGATCAATCTGATTTCACACGATCGGATGTTTCTTGATTTTCTGAACGCGCCGCAGGTAGCGGATGACAAGAAAGAACAACTGGTCAAGACAGTCTTTGAATCGCGGGTCAGTCCGCTCATGATGTCATTTCTCAATGTGCTGATCGAAAAACATCGTGTTGCCTATCTGCCGGAAATCCTCGGTGAGGTCATTCGCCTGATCAAGGAAGCAGCGGGAATTGTGACCGCAAAGGTGATCACTGCCTCACCGATGAGCGCGGCCGATCAGCAGGCCCTGATTGCAAAATTGAGTTCTATAACGAATAAGACAATAGCCGTAGAGACCCGAGTCGATCCCGGAATTCTCGGCGGAGTGATCGTGATTCTCGGCGATACGATCATCGACGGGTCAATACAACATCATCTGCGTCAGTTGCGAGATCAACTTGAACGGGTGAAAGTCGCGTAAATGTCTGCACCACTGCACGGCATGAATTCTACGCGAAGAAGTTTATAAAGGAGAAGTCCGATGGCGCTGCAGCCAGAAGAAGTTTCGTCAGTCATTAAACGTGAGATTGAGCGCTTTGATACCAAGCTCGAAATGGAGTCGGTTGGTACTGTGCTGCAGGTCGGGGATGGTATCGCCCGTGTCTGGGGACTCGAAGATGTCCAGATGTCCGAGCTGATTTTATTCCCCGGGGATGTCACCGGTCTCGTCCTGAATCTTGAAGCGGACAATGTCGGTGCCGCTATTTTCGGATCCGACACCCTCATTAAAGAAGGGGACACTGTCCGTCGTACCGGCAAAGTTGCGCAGGTGCCAGTTGGTGATGCTCTTATCGGACGTGTCGTCAATCCACTCGGTCAGCCACTTGATGGCAAAGGGCCGATTGTGACGACCCGTTTCCGTCCACTCGAAGGACGCGCGCCCTCAGTTGTTGAACGTCAGCCGGTGAAAGAGCCGATGCAGACCGGACTCAAAGCGGTCGATGCGATGATTCCGATTGGTCGTGGTCAGCGTGAGTTGATTATTGGCGACCGTCAGACCGGCAAAACCGCCATCGCCATTGATGCGATCATCAATCAGAAAAATTCAGGCGTCATTTGTGTGTACGTCGCTATCGGTCAGAAAGCATCGACCGTTGCTCGTGTGGTTGAAATTCTTCGTAAGAATGGCGCGATGGACTACACCATTGTCGTTTCGGCGACCGCCACTGATCCAGCACCGCTGCAGTATATCGCCCCTTATGCCGGTTGTGCGATGGGTGAAGAATTCATGTACAACGGCAAGCATGTGTTGTGCATCTATGACGATCTTTCGAAACAGGCAACAGCGTATCGTCAGATGTCGCTCCTGCTTCGTCGCCCGCCGGGACGTGAAGCATACCCCGGAGATATTTTCTACTGCCACTCCCGTCTGCTCGAACGTTCGGCGAAACTGTCGAACGAACTCGGCGGTGGTTCATTGACCGCCCTTCCGATTATTGAAACGCAGGCCGGAGACGTGTCGGCATATATTCCGACCAACGTGATTTCGATCACTGACGGACAGATCTTCCTCGAAGGTGAGTTATTCTTCTCCGGTATTCGTCCGGCTATTAACGTCGGTATTTCCGTCTCGCGTGTGGGTGGAAACGCTCAGACCAAGATGATGAAACAGGTCGCCGGATCACTCAAGCTCGATCTTGCGCAGTTCCGCGAACTCGCCGCCTTTGCGCAGTTCGGTTCTGATCTTGATGAAGGCACCCGCAAGCAGTTGACTCGCGGTGAGAAGATGGTCGAGCTGCTCAAGCAGACTCAGTATGCGCCACTTACCGTCGTCCAACAGGTGATGATCATCTGGGGTGGCACCAAAGGGCAGTTGGACACAATCCCGACTGACTCGATTGCGAAATTCCAGAAAGAATTCTTTGAGTTCTGCGAGAAGAACTTTCCGGATATCTCTCACACCCTGACCAAGGAACAGGCAATCTCGAAAGAGACTGAACAGAAATTGACCACTGCCTATGCACAATTCAAGGCGCAGTTCAAGGCCTAAGGCAAGACGATGGCATCACTTCGCGCAGTCAGAAAACGAATACGATCGGTTGTCTCGACTCGTCGTATTACCAAAGCGATGAAGATGGTCGCCGCTGCCAAGTTGCGCCGTGCGCAGCAGCGAGTCGAGCAGGCGAAACCGTATGCGTTGAAGCTGGATGAGATGCTCTCCGCACTGGCTGCTGGCTCAACCGGCGATATCAGTCATCCTTATTTTGTCACTCGTCCGGTTAAGAATCGTACCGTTGTCG
This sequence comes from uncultured Ignavibacteriales bacterium, assembly GCA_964518635.1. Taxonomy (GTDB): domain Bacteria; phylum Zixibacteria; class MSB-5A5; order GN15; family FEB-12; genus CAZFGK01. Next base: position 161,359 of record CAZFGK010000001.1, on the reverse strand, counting down.
TGATTACTTCTGATCGCGGTCTCTGCGGTTCATTCAATTCAAATATCATTCGCCGAGCCGATCAGATATTGAGTGAGAGTGGCGATGTGAATGTTGAATTGGTTACTATCGGCAAGCGGGGCAGCGATTATTACAAGCGTCGCAAATGGCCGATTCTTGGCATGTTCAACGACTGGGCCGGTGTGTTGAATTATGATCGGGCACGTGATATCGTGCATATGCTGACCGAGCGATTTGTGCATGGGCAGACCGATGAGATTGTCATCGTCTCGACTCGGTTCCTTTCGATGGTACGCTATCGGATCACGCAGGAGACCTATCTGCCGATTCCGACACCGAAAATCGCCGACGGTGCCACCGTTCGCAAAGAGTATATCTTCGAGCCGAATGCCGAAGAAATCTATGCTTCACTGATGCCCGGCTATGCGGTGACCAAGTTGGTCACTGCCATGGTCGAATCACTTGCAGCCGAGCATGGCTCACGTATGCAGGCGATGTCGAATGCCACGACCAACGCCGGTGAAATGATTCAGAGTCTGACACTTGAATACAACAAGGCACGTCAGGCAATGATTACAAAAGAAATTCTCGAAGTTGTATCGGGTGCGGACGCACTCAAATAGCAGCATGGTCATCGCCTGAGCGCGGATGACCTGAGTTGATTCTTATATTGAAGAAGCAGAAGGTACGGAGATAGAAGACATGAATACCGGAAAAGTGACTCAGGTGATCGGCCCGACAGTCGACTGCGAATTCCCCTCGGATTCGTTGCCAAACATTCTGAATGCAATCAAGATCAAGACCGACGCAGGGGAATTGACCGTCGAGGTTGCCTCCCACATCGGCGACAATGTTGTTCGCTGCGTGGCGCTTGCCTCAACCGACGGTCTCGTACGCGGTACTGCCGCCATCGACACCGGCGCACCGATTTCGGTGCCGGTTGGAGAGCAATCACTGGGTCGCATCTTTAATCTGCTCGGTGATCCAATTGACGGCAAGGGTGCGATTCCGGCTGGTACTCGCCGTATGCCCATTCATCGCGCGGCACCATCCTTTGATGATCAGGTGACGACGGTTGAATTGTTTGAAACGGGTATCAAAGTTATCGATCTGCTCGAACCGTATTCAAAAGGCGGAAAAGTAGGACTCTTCGGCGGCGCGGGGGTTGGTAAGACGGTTATCATTCAGGAGTTGATTCATAATATCGCAACCGAGCATGGTGGCTATTCGATCTTCTGCGGAGTGGGCGAACGTACTCGCGAAGGGAACGATCTCTATCTTGAAATGACTGAATCCGGCGTGCTTTCGAAAACCGCGCTTATGTTCGGTCAGATGAATGAGCCGCCGGGTGCACGACTTCGAGTTGCGCTCTCTGGTTTGACCATGGCGGAATATTTCCGTGATGAAGAAAATCAGGACGTGCTTCTCTTCGTTGACAACATTTTCCGATTCACTCAGGCCGGTTCAGAGGTGTCCGCACTTCTGGGTCGTATGCCGTCGGCGGTAGGATATCAGCCGACTCTCGGTACTGAAATGGGGCAGTTGCAGGAACGAATCACATCGACTCGTAATGGTTCGATTACATCGGTGCAGGCGATTTATGTCCCGGCGGACGATCTTACCGATCCGGCTCCGGCGACGGCATTCTCCCACCTTGATGCGACCACCGTGCTTTCACGTCAGATTGCTGAGCTTGGAATTTATCCGGCGGTTGATCCGCTTGACTCGACCTCACGAATTCTCGATCCGAATATCGTCGGTGTTGAACATTACACCGTCGCACGTGCCGTGCAGGTGATTTTGCAGCGATACAAAGATCTCCAGGATATTATCGCTATTCTTGGTGTTGATGAACTTTCTGAAGATGACAAACTGACCGTCAGCCGCGCGCGTAAGATTCAGCGCTTCCTGTCGCAGCCGTTCTTTGTGGCGGAAGCATTCACTGGACGTAGTGGGAAGTATGTGAAGCTGGAAGACACGATCAAGGGCTTCAGCAAACTGGTTGCGGGTGAGCTTGATCATGTTCAGGAGGCCCACTTCTACATGGCTGGCGCACTCGATGAAGTCATGCAGCGTTACGAAGAGTCGAAGAAGTAAGGCGCGAGCATGTTTCAGTTATCGATAGTCACGCCGGAGAAGATTGTGCTCGATGCGCAGGTGAAGTCACTTGTGGTGCCGGGGACAGAGGGATACCTCGGTATTCTCTCCAATCACGCGCCGCTGATATCTGCGCTCAAAACCGGACGTATTGAGTTTCGGGATGCGAATGATCAGGTGCAGTTGATTGCGGTGAGTGGCGGGTTTATCGAAGTGTCGAACAACAAGGCGACGATTCTCGCTGATGCGGTGGAATACGCCAGCGAAATCGATATCAATCGTGCTCGTGCCGCCTATGAACGTCAGAAACAACGTCTGGTTGATCTGACTTCAGGCAAAGAGACTGGCATCGATCTTCCGTCCTGCCGCGCGGCACTCGACCGCGCTGCAAATCGTATCAAGATTTTCGAACAAAACGGCAAGTAGCGTTTCAAGTGGGCGGCAGGCGCCCTCGCCTGCCACATTACGTCCTCAAATTTTCAAATCTCTCACCCTGAGCTTGTCGAAGGGTCTTCTAATTCTGTAGGGCGGCTCCGTCGTCGGTGCCGGCCGACTTTCCTGTTTAAGAAGCGGGAACCCTGATCTGGTGATCAGGGCCACCTGTCCGTCGGGATTCTTCGCTATTGAATGATGCCACGGGAACCCGGGGCAAGCCCACGGGCCACCCAACAGAAACTCAACCAGCAGCTATTGTTCTTGCTCCAATTTAAATCGAACCCTTGCATGTGCATAGAGATCAAAAACTTCTGGAGAAACAACCAAGGAAGAGTGTTCGAAGTATCCATCGTAGCCTCCTATGTTTCTCTTCCCGATTATAACATATCCACTTGCACGGTTCGCATATGGAAAGCGTTCGTCACTAGTTCGCTCTGGAATTTCTTCAACAGATATTATATCGCCACGCTTGGCTTTTACCGTTGTTGCAACCGAATCAGCTGATTCAATCGCAGATTCGGTTGCCCTTTTCAATGCCTGCCTTAATGCTCTTTCGACGTCCACGATTCCAAAATCAATCGACATGATCCGTTCAATCGGATACTGATTCAGGCGAGCGATGATTCTCTCTATCAAGTCCAGCTTCTGAGTCGTAATAGTAACATCTGCTACTGTCCTGTAATCCCGCCTCGAAGACAGGAACGCCTTGTTCCCCTCATTTTCTTCGCTTCGAAAAGTGGAGACCGCAACTTCCTCTTTTGACAGCCCGACGTCCGCAAGTCCCCGCTGAATAGTGTCCAACTGCTTCGCCGAATTCTCAAAAGCTTCTTCCAGCGTCTTTCCAACAGCCTTGAGTGTGAAAACAATCGCGACTTGATCTGCCACGACTTTCACATGGCCAGTCCCCATCACTGAAATTTCTGGTTCACTCGCAGACTGAGCGCTGATTCTTCCGGCGAGACTCGCGACAATCAAGCCGACTAGGATCAAATAGTTTTTCATAGTTCATTATCCTCCACCTGACTGACAATTGGTAGTTTTCTGTTACTCAGCCCAAAGTACCCCAGTTCTCTTCTGTCAGATAGAACTTCCGTCCAAGAGCATTTTCTGCCCCATCCCCCCTCTTGACCCCTTCCCCCCTTGCGTGTATCTTCCCCGGCCTATGAAATTGCAATTGGGGCAGTACGACGAGTTCCCCGTTACGGTTACACTCGTCGCTACCCCGTCGGAAATCGCCCCCGAGCGGATTACAAACCCGGAAATCCTTGCTGTCAAAGGACTTACCGCAACACTCTCGGTTCAAAAGGCCGAGGCGGAGTATTTTTGTCAGGGGGAAGTGGTTGCCGAACTGACCATCGAATGTGCCCGTTGTCTGGCGCCGTTCGAGCGTAAGTTGGCCGAACCACTCGATTTCATTGCCGCCCCTCTCGAATCGAAAGCCGCCCACGATAGTGGACGAGAGATCGACTCAGAGGACTATGTCTATTATAGTGGGAATGATGTTTCGGCGGATATCTTCGATCAGGTCGAGCAGACACTGGTTCTGGCGATCGATTTGAAGCCACTCTGTCAAGAAGATTGCGCCGGATTGTGCCAGAGCTGCGGGAAGAATCTGAATGATGGCCCCTGCGGATGTGTACAGGAAAAGGTCGATCCACGGCTCGAAGTGCTAAGTAAAGTCCGCGAGCAGTTGCTCGCCGAAGAAGAAGCATCGACCACAAAGCAGACCAAAGCGAGTGGCACGAAGCGTAAAGCGTGAAGATTGAGAAATTGAGATACAAAGGATAGAACGATGCCAAATCCCAAACGACGACACTCGAAGACACGTGGTCGCAAGCGCCGCACTCATTGGACTCTTGATCCGGTAAATGTCGGCAGCTGCCCAAAATGCAAACAGGCGCGACTGAGCCATCATATCTGCTCACATTGCGGTTTCTACAACGGGCGAGAAGTTCTCCAGATTGAAGCAGAGGCCTAGACGAGCATCTGCATTTCGAAAATCCGACAGTATGAAACGGGGAGACGTCGGCAAGTCGTCTCCCTTTTTTCTTGATATGATCCCTGCCTGGTTCTGACTGAGGAGAGGATGCCGGTAACAATTCGAGTCGCACTTGATGTCATGGGGGCAGATCGTGGACCCGCCGAGATCATCGACGGTGGTCTCGATGCTGCGCTTGAATTGCTGCCACCAGCACATCGAGGGGAACATTCACCGAGATCAGAGGATCAGGAATTTCAACTCGAACTTCTGCTCATCGGCGACACTGAAGTAGTCAGTCGGGTATTGGCGACAAAATCTGTCCGCAAACTTCCGCCACGAGTGCGAGTGATTCATGCCGCGGATGTCGTCGATATGGGAGCGAAATTCAGTGACGCGATCAAAATGAAAGAGTCATCGATTGCGGTCGGACTCCGCATGTTACAGCAGAAAGAGGCGGACGCCTTTGTCTCACCGGGGAACACTGCAGCGATTGTCGGGTTTTCACTGACCACCCTCGGACGGATGGAGCATGTGATACGACCGGCGATTGCCTCGATTTTTCCGACGACATCGAGTCGCCCCACGATCCTGCTTGATTGTGGCGCAAATGCCGAGACGAAGACGATGCATCTTGTGCAGTATGCACTTATGGGATCGGTCTATGCGAGTGTCCTCTTTAATTATCCCACGCCGCGAGTCGGTCTGCTCTCTATTGGAGAGGAAGCGACGAAGGGGAATGAGGAGACCCGGGATGCCGGGGAATTTATTTCCGGTGCAGGATTAAACTTTGTCGGGAATGTAGAAGGGCGCGATATTCTCTCAGGTACCGTTGACGTAGTTGTCACGGATGGATTCACCGGCAATATCATTTTGAAATTTGCCGAATCGATTCAGCCCTTTCTGGTGAAAGCGGTCAGACGGCAACTGCAGACGAATCTGATCTCTCGCGTAGGAGTCTGGCTTCTGGGTCCATTCCTGCGGAGAATGCGACGGACATTTGATTATTCTGAATCGGGGGGTGCCCCGCTTCTGGGAGTAAATGGAACGGTTGTTGTCTGCCACGGTGCGTCAACATCCAAAGCAATACGAAATGCGGTGCGGCTGGCATATGAAACAGCGCAGAAGCAGATCGTCCCACGGCTGAGCGCAGCCATGAAGGAGCAGTTTGCTGGAGCCGACCCACGTCGGGACTCCAAAGCACATGAGCACACCAATACGAGCACGGATCGTCGGGACGGGGAGTTTCGTTCCACCCAGACGACTCACCAACGCTGACCTCGAAAAGATAGTCGATACCTCGGATGAGTGGATTACGACTCGTACCGGTATCAAAGAACGCCGTATCGCCGATGCGAACATGGCGACGTCCGATATGTCGGTCATTGCCTGTAAGAATGCGATGGAGATGGCCGGATGGACGAAAGATGATGTCGATCTTGTCATCTGCGGGACGGTCACCCCGGACTACAAGCTCCCCTCACTTGCCTGCATTATTCAGGAGAAGATGGGGCTTACCAATGCAACCTGCTTTGATGTGGTCGCGGCATGCACTGGATTTCTCAATGGTCTGTCAGTCACCAATGCGCTGATTGTCGCGGGACAATACAAACGCGCTCTTGTCGTCGGCGCAGAAAAACTCTCTGCATTCACCAACTACAATGACCGAAATACCTGTGTCTTATTCGGGGACGGTGCCGGATGCGCAGCGGTTGAAGCTTCAAATGACGAACATGGGATATTGAAAACATATTTGAAGTCGGACGGATCATACCGACCACTCCTCTGGACTGAAACTGGCGGTACGGTGAATCCCTACGGACCTGATTTCGTCTACGATGGTCGAGACAAGATCACCATGAATGGTGCCGAACTTTTCAAAGTCGCAGTCAAAGAGATGGGACGCGCCGCCGAAAAAGTAATCGAAGAGGCCGGATTGACATCAGATGACATCGCCCTTTTCGTGCCGCATCAGGCGAATATCCGTATCATCGACATGATGGCGAAACGTCTCAATCTTCCCCCAGAAAAAGTCTATATCAATATCGATCGATATGGGAACACGTCGGCTGCATCGGTACCAATTGCGCTTGATGAAGCAAATCGAACTGGTCGAATCAAATCAGGTGATAATATCGTGATGGTCGCTTTCGGTGGTGGTCTTATCTGGGGAGCGGCAGTCGTACGATGGTAACCTGGGTAGTCTTTCCCGGACAGGGATCACAATATGTCGGTATGGCGCGGGAGTTGCATCAAGCAGATGCTCGTGTGCGTGCTTTGTATCAAGTCGCTAGTGACGCACTCGGTGAAGATCTTGCCGCAATTTCATTTGACGGCCCGCAGGAGAAGTTGAAACAGACTCGTTTCACTCAGCCAGCGATTCTTGTTCATTCTCTATCGTTGCTCACCATGATCGGGGAGCGACTCCCAGCTGCGCAATTCACTGCCGGTCATTCGCTCGGGGAATATTCAGCATTGGCTGCATCTGGTGTCTTGTCATTTGAAAATGCAATTCGCGCCGTAGTGGTGAGAGCAACCGCGATGGAAACGGCTTGTCAGTCGCAACCCGGTACAATGGCAACCGCACTCGGTCTTTCTCGTGAGCAGATCATGACCGCCATCGAAATGGGGAGCAAATCCGGGATCGTCGTCGCTGCCAACATCAACTCCGACGCACAAATTGTCGCCTCCGGCTCAGTTGATGGAGTGCAGGCATTCATGACTGCGGCAAAGGAGCTTGGAGCCAAGCGGGTGATTCAACTGGAAGTCGGCGGTGCATTTCATTCTCCGTTGATGGCCTCCGCTACCGAGACTCTTGCACAGTTTCTTACTACTATCGAATTTTCAGAACCTCGTTTCCCGGTCATCCCGAATGTCACCGCCGTACCAGACCGAAATCCCGCATCACTTCGCTCACTCCTTGCCCAGCAGATTACATCTTCGGTCAGATGGTCGGATACGATGAAAGCGATGATGACTGCGAACGTGACACGGGTGATTGAAATTGGTCCGGGGAAAGTCCTCACGACTCTTGCCAAACGTGAGATGCCCGGAGTCTCAGTTATCAATATCGATACCCTTGCCGACATTGAGCAGCTTCTCGCAACTGAGGTGGGCGCATGAGTGAATCAAAACGCACCGTTCTGGTGACCGGTTCGACACGCGGTATTGGTCGCGCGGTCGCTGAAGTATTCGTAGCCGCAGGTGATTTGGTGATTGTTACCGGTACCAAGGCCGAGACGGCCGAAAAAGTTGCTCAGGAGCTGGGGAATGACTCCGTTGGGCTTGCTCTCGATGTAACGAATGCCGATTCGGTGACGCAATTGGTCGATCAGGCAGTCAAATTGACAGGTCGGCTGGATGTGGTTGTGAATAATGCCGGGATCACCCGTGACGGACTACTCCTCCGGATGAATCCGGAGGACTGGGATGCCGTGCTTGACACCAATTTGCGGGGGGCGTTTCTTGTCACAAAGGCAGCTTCGCGGATCATGCTCAAGCAGCGGTCGGGACGAATCATCAATATCAGTTCGATTATCGGATTGATCGGAAATGCCGGACAGGCAAACTATAGTGCTGCGAAAGCTGGTCTGATTGGATTCACGAAAGCCTGCGCGAAGGAATTCGCCTCACGCGGGATTACGGTGAATGCGGTCGCACCGGGATATATTGATACTGATATGACGCGGGATCTCCCCGAAGCAGCGCGAACGGCCCTGACCGAAAAGATTCCGCTCGGTCGGACAGGATCGCCAGTTGATGTTGCCTCGGTGGTCAGGTTTCTGGCATCCGCCGAAGCGGGATATATCACCGGACAGGTAGTCGCGGTTGATGGCGGTTTGACGATGTAGTTGCAACTTGCTACGGGAGCGGATGATTCTGCTTCCTGATGACAGTGTGGATTGAGAGAGAACGAAAATACATTTCAATATCTGTGCGAAGGAGAATGACAGATGTCGGTTGAACAGAAAGTAAAAGAGATCATTATCGAGCAGCTTGGGGTGGAAGCAGCCCAGGTGACGACCACCGCGAAATTTGTAGATGATCTTGGTGCCGATTCCCTCGATACCGTCGAGCTGGTGATGGCTCTCGAAGAGGAATTCAAGCTTGAGATTCCGGATGAAGATGCCGAGAAGATCACTTCGGTCGGTGACGCGGTGTCATATATCGAAAAACACGCTGCTGCAAAGTAAGCAGCGACGCAACGACTTCAGGAGGGGATGGAGAATTCCATCCCTTCCTTCTAAAATCATCGGCCACAGGGAAAGCGAGCCGTCTTGCCTCTTCGTTCACAGCACCGAGTAGTTGTCACAGGGATTGGGGTCATCTCCCCCGTCGGAAATACACTCGACTCATTCTGGAGCGCGCTCCTGAAGGGGGAGTGTGGAATCGGGCCACTCACTCGATTTGATGCCTCGGCATTTGATACCCGTATTGCTGGTGAGGTCAAGAATCTCGACATCAGTGCCATCGACAAGAAAGAAGCACGTCGACTCGATCTCTCTTTGCAGTTTTCGATCTGCGCCGCGGCGATGGCGATGGAACATTCCGGACTGAAACTGGATTCCATCGATCTTGATATGGCCGGGGTGGTGATCGGCTCCGGCATCGGCGGCATCGCAACCTTTGAAGAGCAGTTCACGAAGTTATCAAGTTCCGGCCCAAGCCGGGTCTCTCCCTTTTTCATTCCAATGATGATTATCGATATGAGTGCAGGGCTTGTCTCTATGCGCTACGGATTCCGCGGACCCAACTATGCCACCGTTTCTGCCTGTGCGACTTCCGCCCATGCCATCGCGGATGCTTTTCGTATCGTCCAGCGTGGGGAAGCATCAGTGATGATTACCGGCGGGACCGAAGCGACAATCACTCCTGCCTCGATGGCCGGTTTCTGTGCGATGCGTGCAATGTCGACCCGTAATGATGATCCACTTCATTCTTCTCGTCCATTCGATCTCGCTCGGGACGGATTTGTGATGGGGGAGGGCTCGACAATTCTTGTGCTTGAAACACTCGAACATGCCAAAGCACGCGGGGCAAAAATTCACGGCGAGATTCTCGGCGCAGGTATGACCGGGGATGCTCATCATATGACCGCCCCACATCCCGAAGGGCTGGGGGCTCGTCGGGCGATGGAAAAGGGGATCACCGATGCCGGTCTCAAGATCGAGCAGATTGGCTATGTCAATATGCACGGCACCTCGACTGACCTGGGTGATATTGCCGAAACCAAGGCGATCCGTTCGGTTTTTGGTGATCATGCCAACAAGATTCTGTGCAACTCGACCAAATCAATGACCGGGCATCTGTTGGGAGCGGCGGGTGCGATGGAGCTGGCAGTGGTGTTGAAATCACTCGAAGACCAGGTCATTCATCCGACGATCAATCTGGAGAATCAGGATCCGCAGTGTGATCTTGATTATGTCGCTAATACCAAACGCGCCCATTCCTTTGAATATGCCATCTCAAACTCTTTCGGATTTGGTGGTCATAATGTCACCCTTGTGGCGGGTCGATTCCAGGAATAACGAATGAGCGGCTCCGGGCGATCGCTGGCCGACTTTTTTTCCCGCCTTCTTCCCAAGCGTTCCCGCGCCCCCGAATCACTCAAGCCGGTTGAGAAGATTCTTGGATATACCTTTTCTGATCCCCGTCTTCTTGAACTGGCTCTCTCCCATCGATCACATGTTCGAAGTACCGACAACGGCTCACCGTCGAATGAACGCCTCGAGTTTCTTGGCGATTCGATTCTCGGGATGGTTATCGCTCGTGCCCTCTACGAAGATTTCCCAACCTACGGTGAAGGAAATCTGACCAAAACCAAATCTTCTCTGGTCAATGAAGTCGCGCTGGCGATGGTCGGTCGCATTTCTGGAATCAATGCCCACATCCTCATGGCACCGGAGGAGGAACGAGCCGGTGGTCGTGATCGTGCCTCGATAGTCGCCGACGCAGTCGAAGCGGTGATTGCGGCAGTCTATCTGGATGGTGGGTATATAGAGGCGAGGCAGGTGATTTTATCACTCGTCTACCAGCATCGAGATCAGTTGCTCAATGATACCTCGCAGCGAAACTTCAAAGGGGATCTGCTTGAGCTGACTCAAGCGCGAGGAGAAGGAACGCCACGCTACGATGTCATCCGTGAAGAGGGACCGGATCATGATAAGACATTCCACGTAGGTGTTTTGATCGGCGGCTCGGTGATCGCTGAAGGAAGCGGGAGTTCCAAGAAAGAGGCAGAACAGCGAGCTGCAGCAGGGGCTCTTACACATCTCACGAACCCGATACCTCCAGCGGAATAGTTTTCACGGTTCAGTCGAACGAATTCTGTAAGACCAGATTGTCAGTGATCGCAGATCAGCGAGCTATCGACGCATCAGCAAAAAAATCCATTTCGACTCGATTGTCCTTTCGTATTTCGGGAACAAACGTTCATGAGATGATAGATATGGTCGCGAAGAGTTGATTTCTTGTGCATCATGTCCGCATCAGGGGATGTGTGTGATCGCTTTTCCAGATCATTTCGATATCGATGTCGCAGAACTTGTAAAACCGGCGTGACATCAATTCCACTTTTCCGTCAACTTTTATGTTGACTTTATTTTACAAAAGTTTGTGATTGACCCACGATAGAAGACGGGAGCCGTAGCGCGTCACTTACAGGTGCAACACAAGCGTCGCGCAAAAGCCACCCGGTACCAGCAACTCGTCATGCTAAAGGAGCACGACAATGCCAGCTGCCAAGAAGAAAGCGACCAAGAAGGCCGCGAAGAAGACTGCCAAGAAGACCGCCAAGAAGAAATCGAAAAAGTAGTAAGCTGACGCCGCTTTGAGCGGCGTTTCTTGCGCTAAGATTTCGCTGACCCGCCCACAAGCGGGTCAGTACTTTTTTGGGGGAGAATTTTTCTGCTATCATTCGCTCAATTTCTTTAATGTGGATAACTGAATCTCTCTCATTCTGCCTCGCATCTCGCAAAAGAGACTTCCTCCCCCTTCCTTGACAGAGATTTCCCGCGGGTCGATATTCCTCAATCCTTCACGGCGAACATCACGGGGATGGATCGACCATCTCGATTGTTGTTCGCGATTCAATTGGAGTTCGCATGCGTGTTGTCGTTTTGGTCAAACAAGTTCCTGAAATTGCCCTCATAAAAGTAGATGAAGCTACAAATTCAATTGTTACTCCGCAGGGTCCGGGAGTAGTCAATCCGTTCGACGAGTATGCCGTCGAAGAGGGGATCCGAATAAAAGAAAAGACCAACGGCCAGTGTGTTGTCATGTGCATGGGTTCCAGTCGCGCCGAATCAGCCCTGCGCGATTGCCTCGCCTTAGGTGCCGATGACGCCTATCTCTTATCTGACCCGTCGTTTGAAAATTCTGACCCACAGGGAACGGCCGCGATTCTTGCCGCCGGACTTCAGAAACTTGGCGGATTTGATCTCGTTCTTGCCGGAAAGCAGGCAATCGACAGTGATGCCTCCCAGGTTCCGGGGGCAATCGCCGGATTTCTTGGATTACCGCAGGCGCTTTTCGTGAAGAAATTTGAATCAGTTGACAACGGTGCCGCAGTGGTGAATCGAACGACAGAAGATGGCTTTGATGTCGTCACTGTCACGCTTCCGGCAGTTTTCTCAGTAGTGAAAGAGATCAACGAGCCACGCCTCCCTTCATTAAAGGGGAAGATGGCCGCAAAAAAGAAAGAGATTATCACCTGGACGGCAGCAGATCTTGGCCTCAATGGTGAAGGATACGGCTCGTCGAGTCGAACCACCGTGGTGAAAGTCTCACCCCCTCCGGCGCGCCCGAAAGGGGAGATGCTGGAAGGGACTCCCGAAGATATCGCCAATGCTCTTTTCAAAAAACTGCGCGAGAATCAGGTGATCTAAAGAGCAGGAGCCCGCGGTGATAGTATTTGAGTCTGATATTCGAATCACTGATCTCGCGTAACTCTCTCATCTAATAGCAGGCCAGACACACCACCATGCTTATTCGCAAACTGAATGACTGTCCGGAGATTCTAGCCGGGGACGGGACACGTCTTCGCGAGCTTCTCCATCCCGATCGGGGCTATCCCTTCGGCGGGCGTTACTCTATCGCGCATGCGGTGATTGCTGCGGGTGAGAAATCACGGCGTCATCGCCTGAAAACCAGTGAAGTCTACTACATCATCAGCGGTCGGGGAGTCATGCATATCAATGCTGCTCACGCCGAGGTACAAGCCGGGGATTGTTTCGAAATTCCGGCGATCCATGATCAGTGGCTGGAGAATACCGGCACCGAACCGCTTACTTTTCTCTGCATCGTCGACCCCGCCTGGCATCCGCACGACGAAATCATTCTCGAATAATCTGCATCGGTCACTCCCATCGAGTCGAAGTTGATTTTTGACTTTCACCCGGGATGAAGGATATCATCCCCCCGTGAAATATCTTCAGCTCATCATACTCACTCTTTTCTTTCTCCCCCTGGTCCTATTCGCGAAAGCTGATCCTATACAGCGATTGATCGCGGATCATTCGATTGCCGTGCTGACTGACGAGCCGGAATTGATCGACTGGCCGCTGATTCTGCAGCTAGCCGAACAGGGGGGGACTATCGATATACTGACCATGACTGAAGGGCTCCAATTCAGGGTTCACATTGTCAGCGCACGATTTCAGCCGATTCGTCTTATCCGTGCGGTCCTTCCGACCCGTTCCCAAACTCGAGCCCTTGATAGTCTCGTCCGTCTGATTCGCAATCCCTCCTCCCCGCGAACGATATTCGTACCTGCAACGGTCAGTCCATGGATCGACTCAATCCAATCCCGTCTTCGCGCGACTGAGTCAAAATTACAGCGTGCCGCGATCTATCGTCCTGTCGATTCGTTGCAGGGAGAGGCAACCGTTGTAGTTTCGGCTCGGCAGTATGCGCGTGATCAGGAAGAGTCGTACGCGCTCATGGCACAGGACTTTGGTCTGCCGGAGCTACCCGATATCACAGAGACTCCGAGCTATCACTTCTATCAGCAGGTGACGACAGAATCGGTCAGTTCTTTCCTGAGTCCCTCACGGTGGCGGATGGAGAACTACGTCAACACTCTTGCGACGACTTCTGAGTCTGCGGCACTCGGTCATGCAATCGATTCACTGTTGGATCGGCTGGAGCTTGCCCGCGTGCGACCAGATAGAATCCGGGCTGAACAATTGATTAGCGCACGAAATCAGTTTCGTCAACTTGCCGGACAGATTTCCAAATCCAAGGAGCTGATGACCGACCGTGGAATGCGTGGCTATCTGGCAATGATGGACGAGCAATATGGACGCGCGATCCGAGATGAGCTGCGCATTACGCTCGCGGCAACACTTGATGAGCAGATCACGCCGGTCGATACGGTGCTGGTCTATCGCCTCGAAATCAGCAATGATGGCGTCCTTCCCATTGAACTTTCATCGATTAATCTCTCGTTGGGGAATACTCAAACCGTTCTCGACAGTCTCGGGCAAAACATCCCGCCGCATGGGCAACTGGTGCGGCAGTACGCGCTTTCAGAATCGGCTTCACAGTCAGCTGGGTTGAATCTGAGTGCCCGTGTGCTCGCTGGTGGGGAAGAGCTGAATGTCGAGAGCAATCGTACCCGTGAACGAAGCGGGACACTTCAGATATCATTCGATCCTCCGTTTCTCTTTGTACCCCCAGTTGCGCGGATCACTGATGACCGTACTGCTGCATCCCACAACTGGCGTATTCGTCTGGATAAAGAGATCAGCACTTCTGGAAAGGCAAAATTACTTTTCGAACCGCCGCGAGGGCTTTTCGCCGGTGCCTATCGACAGGATATTGAGCTTGAAGCGGATCTGACGACTGATTGGGTAAGTATTCCCTTTAGTGTGACCAATCTCTTCGAACTCGGTGCCCAGACTGCAATTGTCCAGTTGCAGCGTGGAGGGAAGACCGTCGATGTCGACAGTGGCAGAATTCGGATAGCCGAATGCCGCATTTCGAAAGAGGGGTCTATCGGTTTCGTGCCCGATACTTCCGGTCTGCTCGAAGACATCCTTCGCATGACATCCGCGGTTTTTGAACCGCTGACTGATCGAACGCTGACTGTTGGGAATCTCGATGCCTACCGAACAATTGCAATCGGCTCGGCAGCAAACTGGCATTCTCCGCAGGTTGGTTCAGTGCGGAGTAGGTTTGAATCATTTCTCAAAAATGGTGGCGTGCTGCTGATCTTCGGGCAGCCATCCGACTGGCCAAACAATGCGCTTCCGCTTCCTTTTCGTCCGCAGCCGCTGCGAATGGCCGGATCTCAGGTGCTGGTCAGGCAATCAGATCATCGGCTGCTCACTACTCCCTATGTAATCTCGACTGATGTCCTCCTCAAAGATGAACCGCGCGAACGGTATGTGCAGGCAGAGCTTGGCGGCGGAAATGTAATCATGACTGCTCCGACCGGGGAAGCCCTGTTGGTGGTCGCGCCATACGGTGGCGGGAAGATTGTCTACTGCGGTTTGCCACTCCTTGAAATGATCTCCCGACTGAATATCGAAGCCATTCATCTTCTGGCAAACTTGCTGGACTATTGACCTCGGCGGCTCGTTGCCGCTTATTCCGTTCCAGTACCCCCTATGAGTTCTTCGACAGATACAACCCCCCCTCATTCTTCCGCACCTGCGCCAAAACCGAACGGAAAATTTGCGGTTATCATGACCGCACTCTCTCGTTATCGCGGCTATCTCTGGGGGGGGATGATCTCGGTCATTCTTGCGAATGTCCTCCTTCTTACCAATCCCTACCTGATCAAAATCATCTATGAGCGATTAGAAGCCAATCAGCCAGTCAGCGCGATAGTACCGCTTCTCTTACTCATGATCTTGCTGGCGGCGTTATCGGGATTCTTCCGCTATCTGATGCGACGGACGATCATCTGGATGTCGCGGAAATTCGAGTATGATCTGCGCAGCCAGATTGTGCGGCATCTGCTGACCCTTTCCCCATCCTATTTTGACAAAACCAGAACCGGCGATATTGTTGCCCGTCTCACCAATGATCTGGAAGCAGTCCGTATGCTGGTCGGACCGGGGATCATGCAGTTATCGAATACGCTGGTGACCGTGATCACTGCGATTGTATTCATGTTCACCATTTCTGTCGAACTGACCTTTTACGCTCTGATCCCGGCGTTGATCATTCCCTTTCTGGTGCAGCGATTGGGAAGTCTGACTCACAAACGTCAATTAGCGATTCAGGAGCACTTTTCAGTAATGACTGCTGCCGCACAGGAAAATATCGCCGGTGTGCGAGTGGTGAAAGCGTATGGGCAGGAGGAGAAAGAAGCGAATTTCTTTTCAGGTCTGTCTGAGACCTACATCCAGAAGAATCTGGATATGGGGCGATTAATGGCAATGTTCTTCCCGCTGATTTCACTCTCGGCCTCGATGCTGGCGATAAGTGTCCTCTACTTTGGTGGAGTGAAAGTGATAGGGGATCAGATTTCACTCGGTGCGTTGGTCGCATTTTTTGTCTATCTCAACATGCTCCTCTGGCCGATTATGGCCCTAGGTTGGGTGGTTTCACTCTATCAGCGAGGGGCGGCATCTCTCAATCGTCTGAATGAAATTCTCGATACGAAATCGGATGTGCCATCCGAACCAAAACTGGATGCGAATCTAGTTCCTACTGGTCAGATCGAGTTTCGAAAACTGAACTTTGGCTACAATGGCGCGGCCGTCCTGCACGACATCTCACTGACCATTACATCCGGTCAGCGTATCGGAATTATTGGACCAACCGGATCGGGAAAAACCACATTGGTAGCAATTCTCTCACGTCTCTATCCGGTCAATCGAGGAGAACTTTTCTTAGATGGGCATGATATCAATGACTGGAATCTGACCACCTTGCGGCGCGCGATCGGTTTCGTTCCGCAGGAGCCCTTTCTCTTTTCAGAGACGGTGTTTGAGAATATCCGCTTTGGGAATGAACAGGCGGAACGCGCCGAAGCCGAGAAGATGGCGACTATTGCAGCCCTCACCAAAGATATCGAATCATTTCCGATGGGACTGGACACCATCGTCGGTGAACGGGGGATAACTCTCTCCGGTGGACAGAAACAACGTGCGGCACTTGCTCGTGCACTGATGGTGAAGCCGTCGATTTTGATTCTTGATGACGCGACCTCGGCGGTCGATACCGAAACCGACGAAGAGATCATGCGCGCCCTTGCCACACAGGAACGCCGCGCGACAACGCTGACTATTTCGCACCGTGTCTCGTCGATTAAAGACGCTGACCTGATCATCTATCTCGAAGAAGGGCGTATTGTTGAACGTGGATCGCATGAAGAATTAATGGTTCACGATGGCCGCTACGCGGCCTTGTATCGCGAGCAGCTCATGGCCACCGAACTGGAGCATGCCTGATGCAGGAAGAAGAAGCATTAGGTAAAGGATATGATGCTGGTCTGATGCGGCGGCTGCTCACCTATGTGAAGCCGTACAAATGGATCGTGGTGCTCGCGGTGGTGCTCTTGCTCGTTGGCACGGCACTGCAGCTCTATCAAACGATACTGATTCAGCAGGCGATTGACAATTACATCGTTCCGGGTGATACCAGCGGATTACTAAAACTGATCTGGGTCTTTGTCGGGGTGATGATCACGACATTCTTGTGCAGCTATGCCGAGACCTATCTGACCATGTGGCTGGGGCAGAAAGTCCAGCATGATATCCGCAAACAGGTCTATTCTCATCTGCAATCGCTGCATCTTGGCTATTTCGACAAGAATCCTGCCGGTCGCCTACTGACAAGAGTCACCAGTGATGTCAATACGCTCAATGAAATGTTCTCCTCCGGGGTAGTCACCATCGTAGGAGACATATTTCTACTTTGCCTGATTATCGGGGCGTTGCTCTATTACAACTGGGAACTTGCCCTCTGGACATTTATTGCCGTTCCGCTGCTGATCATCGCAACGGCGATCTTCCGAAAGAAAGTACGGGAGACCTACCGTCAGGTACGCCTGAAAGTCGCGCGAGTGAATTCATTCGTGCAGGAGCATGTCACCGGCATGCGAATCATTCAGCTTTTCACTCGTGAAGAGACCGTCGGAAAGCGATTCGACGATATCAATCGCTCTTTGCAGAAAGAGCATTTCCGCTCTGTCAGTTACTACGCAGTATACTATCCGACCGTACAATTTATCGGCGTCCTCTCAACAGTCATTCTTCTCTATAAAGGGGGAGTGAGTCTGAATCAGGGCCTGCTGACCTGGGGGGAGTTGGCAGCGTTCATTCGCCTTGTTGAAATGTTCTACCGTCCGATTCAGGACTTGAGTGACAAATACAACGTGTTGCAGTCATCCATGGCGTCATCTGAGCGAATCTTCCAGCTTCTCGACACGAAACCGGAGATTGTCTCTCCAGTGACCGCCATTCCTGAAAAGATGTCAACTGATGCGGTTTCAGTTCCACAGATACAGGTCTCCAATCTCTGGTTCGCGTATCAAAAAGAGGATTGGGTCCTGCGGGATGTGAGCTTCACTGTCAACAAAGGGGAAAGGGTCGCGATTGTCGGCGCAACTGGAGCCGGGAAAAGCTCGATGATCTCGTTATTGTACAGGTTCTACGACTATCAGAAGGGGAAAGTCCTGCTCGATGGAACAGAACTTCGTCAGTACAAACTT
This sequence comes from uncultured Ignavibacteriales bacterium, assembly GCA_964518635.1. Classification (GTDB taxonomy): domain Bacteria; phylum Zixibacteria; class MSB-5A5; order GN15; family FEB-12; genus CAZFGK01. The sequence goes on along the minus strand of CAZFGK010000001.1, from coordinate 143,183 downwards.
GAAAAACTTCGCGCCCGTATGGGATTGGTGCTGCAGGATGTTTTTCTCTTTACCGGCACACTCGGTGATAATGTCCGCTTGCGAAATCCTGAGATCAGTGATGCACAGGTGATGCAGGCGCTTGATCGTGTCGGCTATCGCCGCTTTCTCGATCAACTTCCGGATGGACTTGGGACTGAGATTCGTGAACGTGGAGCGACACTCTCAACCGGACAAAAACAGCTTCTCTCATTTGCGAGGGCACTGGCATTCAATCCGGAGATTCTCATTCTTGATGAAGCGACCTCAAGTATCGATACCGAGACCGAACGTCTGATTCAGACCGCGCTGGATGAATTGCTCGTCGGGCGAACGGCGATCATGATTGCGCATCGACTCTCGACTATCGAGAAAGCGGACAAGATTATCGTCCTGCATCACGGACAGTTGCGCGAAATTGGCACGCATCGGGAACTGATTGCCGCCGATGGAATCTACGCGAAGCTGCATCGTCTGCAATATCGTCACGGCAGCAGTGCGCTCGACGCTTCCTCTGTTGCGGCGGCTCTTTAGCCGAAGAAGGGAACAGGATTTTGAAAAGCAGACTTCCTGCTCGAGCCCTTGATCAACTTTCATCGGCTGCCAATGCGCTTGCGATTGATGCAGGGAAGATGCTTTTGAAGGGAATTCATTCCAGCAAAGGGATGAGACTGAAGGGGCGTATCGATCCGGTTACCAAATTCGATTTGCGCAGCGAAAAGCTAATTACCTACGGTATTTTGAAACGATTCCCCGAACATGCCATCCTCGCTGAAGAGGGTTCAAAATCAAAGCGCGAGAGCGGCAGTGAGTTTCGCTGGATTATCGATCCACTCGACGGGACGGTCAATTTCGCGCATCAGTTTCCGATCTACTGTGTCTCGATTGCATGCGAATATCAAGGAGAGGTTGTCGTTGGAGCGGTTTATGATCCGGAGCGTGTGGAATTGTTCTCTGCAAAACTTGGGCACGGGGCGTATGTCAATCGGCGACGTCTGTCAGTGAGTGCGGAAACAAGTCTCGAACGTGCTCTCGTTGCGACTGGATTTGCCTATGATATTGGCACTGCCCGAAAGAATAATCTCGGCTACTTCATGCGTGTGGCGAAAGTGGTGCAGGGGGTCCGTCGCCCGGGTTCGGCGGCGATTGATATCTGTTGGTTGGCAGCTGGTCGGGTGGATGCCTTCTGGGAGCTGAAACTTCATCCGTGGGATACTGCTGCGGCGTTGTTGTGTCTGCATGAAGCTGGCGGGAAATCGTCCCGGATAAATGGCGCGAAGTATGAACTGCATCATCCCGATCTGGTAGGGAGCAACGGCAAGCTACACGCGAAGCTGCTGCGGTTGTTAAAGGGTAGGTAGGGGAATGATCGTGGAACAATCAATATGTCGCGCCACTTGTCGTAGAGTTACCACTTGGGCCCTTCGAGCAATTGGCATGTTTTCAGTCTACATCTTGATCTACGTAAGTTGTGTCGATTCTGGTAGTTCAAGAGTAGAATTCGATTATGTTGGAGGAGACAGGTTTGCGGATAAATTCGTCAATACATTCAGAGACGGCAGGATAGTAAGCGCTCGTCCAAGAAATGCTTCGGATACGTTTCGGATTATTTGGTACGCTGAGAATCTCGATTGGCGATACTCAGATAGCACAAAGATTCGCGTCTCTAATTACCTCAAGGAGAAGCTGAATCTTCCAGTGAACGAATATGGTACCCGTGGTTTCTTGCCTGGATGGGTACTAATCAGTTCAAAGAACGCAAGGAATCGAGACGCGCTTGTAACTTACTCAGGCTTGGTTCCTGTCCCAGAAGACGCTCGAATGCCTGGCGTCCCTGTAAGTCAGTTTGGTGCCAATGAACTCTACCTATATCGGTCAGTAGATTCCGCAATCATCTTTATCGGTAGAGATGCCGGTGATACGACCAGAAAGCGGCGTGACGTCTATGACTCTCTGTTCGACGGTCTCCGGAATCCCGTATTTGATGAGAACAATGGACGCATCTACTATTCCGTGAACGGAAAAGCTCGTTGCTATCAACCAAGTATCGGCACAACAACAAATCTGAATCAATACGACGGCATTGTCCCGGTAAGGAATTCGAACCTCTTGTTGGGATACTCATTTGAAAACAATGGGTATACCTTGTTGGATTCAACACATACGCCGAGCGTTAGCCTCAAGGGTCCAGTAGCTTTGGAGATCATTTCTGCGCATTTCCTCGACTCGGCGAATGTTGTCATCATGCTTCGCCCACGCAGTGATCCCGCGAGGCCGCGCTTGTGCTACCACCTTAATTTCTTGAACGGTAGCTACTCACATCTCATTGACTTTCCTGACGGTGAGATTATTGATGCTAAGATGGTAACTCAGTAGTATGTATTGTATAAAAGAACTCAATGTGATGGCTGGAACCCTGATCTGGTGATCAGGGCCACCCGACCACGTATCTCAAGTTCAACTTCAATTATCACCAACAGATCTTCTCGCTGGGTGGCGCACCCTTTAGGGTGCGAAATCAGTGATGCGCTCGTCACGTTTTTACTGCTGATATTCATATATCACCAGCGGAACATCCTTTTTTTCCTCGCATCAACTTGAGCTCGATCATCACCAAACGATCACACATTCAACCAGATCCGACAAGAGCATCTTTGCAATTCGAAGGTGTCATATTGATTGAGATGTTCGCCACTGTTTTCGCACCCTGAAGGGTGCGCCACCCAGCCGCTTCGGCGGCCGGCCCACGGACTCTGTACATCGAATTTCTCTCGGTTAAAACTTCGACCTCAATCCATCCCTGGCTATATTCCCCCCTATGAAACAACCAGAACTGGTCAAGTCGACATCAGGTATTCGAGGGGTCGTTGGGAACGGATTGTCGCCGGTTATGCTCACCGCCTATGGCGCGGCATTTGGGACGTTCCTCAAAAAAGGAACGGTCGTCCTCGGTAGCGATTCCCGCCCCAGCGGCGAAATGGTACGCGCGGCAGTGATCGCCGGACTCATCGCCACCGGTCGGGAAGTGATCGATATCGGCATCGTCCCGACTCCGACGGTCGAGATTGCGGTGAAGCAGTTGAAAGCATCCGGCGGGATCTGCGTGACTGCCTCTCACAATCCTGCCCAATGGAATGCCCTGAAATTTTTCAACGCACGCGGTGAATTCATCACTCCGGAAGAATATCTCAAGCTGAATCAGATTTTCGAGAGTGGATCATTTCAATATGTCCCGGTTACAAAACTCGGACGGCTCCATCGGCAAGATCATTGGGCGGATGTTCATATTCGCAAGACCATCGCCCTTCCCGTGATCAACCGAGCAGCGATCAAGAAGAGAAAATTCAAGATCGTGATTGATGCCATCAACGGCGCGGGTTCCATTGCGCTCCCAAAACTCTGTGAGCAGCTTGGCGCGAGAGTGGTTCGTTTGAATTGCAAAGGGGATGGAGATTTCGTGCACATGCCAGAGCCGATCCCCGCGAATCTCAAGCAGCTCGCAGCGATGGTCAAATCACAGAAAGCTGACATCGGTTTCGCCACCGATCCGGATGCCGACCGTCTGGTGCTCGTGAATGAAAAAGGGGAGACGATCTCTGAAGAATTGACTCTGACGGTCGCGGTCAAAGCCGTTCTGTCACGACTGAAAGGGAAGAAGAAGCCACCGACAGTTATCAATCTTTCTACCTCCAGCGCGACCGCCGATGTCGCCCTTGAATTTGGCTCGCCAGTGGTATATTCAAAGGTCGGGGAGTCGAATGTGGTCCAGACGATGCACAAGTTTAAAGGGGTGATCGGCGGGGAAGGGAACGGCGGAGTGATCTATCCCGAGTTTCATGCCGGTCGTGATGCCCTCGTCGGGGCGGCTCTGGTGATGAGCTATCTGGCTGAAAATAAGCTCACTCTTGGGGAAGTTGTGGCAACGCTGCCGAAGTATTATAGTATAAAGTCAAAAGCGGAGCTCCCGGGAGATTTTGAGGCCCGCCTCCGCCGGTTTTCAGCCGAAGCCCCTGCTCTTTTAGGGGGGGAGATATCGGTCGATACTCGTGATGGAGTACGATTTGATTTTCCCGGCGGCTGGGTCCAGTTGAGAAAGTCGAATACTGAGCCGATCTATCGACTAATCGTCGAGACCAGAAGCCCGGAACAGACCCGGCGGCTGGAGCAGACGATCCGGCAGTTTTTTTCAGCTTCGTAACCATGTAAGCCCACTGTTTCAATCTGAACAGCGGGAATTGAGCTGTAGAGGATACACGCTATGTGCGGAATCGTTGGATATGTTGGCAGTCGGCAGGCAACGCCGATTCTTCTCTCTGGTCTGAAGCGATTGGAGTATCGTGGCTATGACTCCGCCGGGCTGGCGATGCTCACCGAGAACGGCCTGATGATCTCCAAATCGGTTGGGAAGATCAAGCAGCTCGAAGAATCAATTGGTGATCGTCAGATCGATTCCTGTCACGGTATCGCCCACACCCGCTGGGCAACACATGGTGAACCGAATCATGTCAATGCCCATCCACATACCGATCCGAACTGCGAAATCGCACTCGTCCATAACGGTATCATTGAGAATTTTCGTTCACTCAAAGAGTTTCTCCTTCGCAAAGGGTATCTGATTCGCTCAGAAACAGATACCGAAATTCTGGTGCATCTGATTCATCACAACTACAAAGGTGATCTGACCGAAGCGGTCCGTGGCGCACTCACGCAGGTTGAAGGGACGTACGGTATCGCCGTCGTTTCATCGCTCCATCCGCATATGATTGTCGCCGCGCGCAAGGGTTCGCCGTTGGTGATCGGGCACGGGAACGGCGAGAATTTCCTCGCCTCTGATGTAAGCGCGATGCTCGAGCATACCAATCGAGTTGTCTATCTTGAAGATGGGGAGATCGCGACTATCACGGACAATGACTACACGATCACGACAATTGATCGGGTATCGATTACGCCGACGATTGAAGAGATCTCCTGGACACTCGATATGATCGAGAAGGAGGGGTATGACCACTTCATGCTCAAGGAGATCAATGAGCAGCCAACGACTATTCGAAATGCTATCCGTGGGCGATTGAATCTCGAAGAGGGGATTAGCCGACTTAACGGCTTGAATCTTCAGTATGACGAACTTCGTCGTATCAAACGGATTATTATCACTGCCTGCGGGACTTCGTGGCATTCTGCGCTGATTGGAAAATATCTGATTGAAGAGATCGCACGAGTACCGGTGGAAGTGGAGTATGCTTCTGAATTCCGCTATCGCTCACCGATTGTCGATGAAAATACCATCCTCTTTGGAGTGAGTCAGTCCGGTGAGACCGCCGACACTCTTGCCGCGATGCGTGAGGCAAAGAAAAATGGTGCGACGGTTCTTGGCATTGTAAATGTGGTTGGTTCTACTATTGCGCGTGAATCTCACGGCGGTGTCTACATTCATGCTGGTCCGGAGATCGGAGTAGCATCGACGAAGGCGTTCACTTCGCAGGTGGTGGTGCTGACGCAGATTGCGCTGCTCCTCGGACGTATGCGGAACTGGTCGGTCTCACAGGGGCAGGAACTGGTCGAGGCGATTCAGCATATCCCTGAGCAGATAGAATCGATTTTGCAAAATGCCGACGCAGTCAAGGAAATCGCCAGCTATTACTACAAGAGCAGCAATTTCCTCTATCTCGGTCGCGGGATTAATTTCCCGGTCGCTCTTGAAGGTGCATTGAAACTCAAAGAGATCTCTTATATCCACGCCGAGGGGTATCCTGCTGCGGAGATGAAACATGGACCGATTGCATTAATTGATGAACATATGCCGGTGGTGGTGATTGCACTCAAAGACCCGGTCTACGACAAGGTCATGTCGAATATCTCCGAAGTCCGGGCACGGAATGGTCGGGTGATCGCCATCGCGACTGAAGGGGATACCGAAATCGCCGAACGAGTCAATCATGTCCTCTATGTCCCGCAAACACACCGAAATCTGACGCCGCTGTTGTCGGTCATTCCGTTGCAGTTGCTTTCCTATTACATCGCGGTGATGCGCGGTTGTTCGGTCGATCAACCTCGGAATCTGGCGAAATCAGTGACCGTTGAATAGTTCAAGAAATTGAGATCAAATCAGCGGCTTCGGATTCAATCCGGAGCCGTTTTTGTTTGGTGATCTTACTGTTCCCGATTTACCCTTTCGCAGAATGAACGCACTCACCTTCGATATTGACTGGGCACCAGATTGCGTACTTGCGGAGCTTCGTGACCGGCTAAAGCAGCAGAATGTTCAGGCGACATTCCTTGTCACGCATCCGAGCGAGCTTCTGGATGATCTTCGCAGGGACGGGCATACCCTCGGCATTCATCCGAATTTTTCACCCGGCTCAACGCAGGGAAATTCTCCTTTACAGAGTGTCGAAAATCTGCTGAAGATTGTCCCAGATGCTTCGATCATGCGTACGCACGGACTAGTGCAATCCTCGCAACTACTGATTGAAATCTCTCGTGCCTTTCCACAAATTGAACTCGATCTCTCACTCTTCACCTATCTGTCGCAGCGTTGCGAAATTACATCGTTCTATTTTTCTCCAGATCATTCACCACTGAAACGACTCAATTACAACTGGGAAGATGACATTGCATTTAATGATCCGAAATTTAATCCATCGAAATTTACTTTCTGGGGGAACGAGCATATTTTCGATTTTCATCCACTTCACATTTTTCTGAATTCTTCCGACGGGAGTGAGTATTCACGTTTGAAAGTGCATCTTGGTCATCGTTCGCTGACCAGTGCAACTGAGCAAGAACTGAAGCGGTTTGTCAATCATGGTAAGGGGATAGGAAGCTACTTTGAGCTTGTACTATTAAGCGGCATGAAATTCAACTTGCTACTTCCTGAACAAACACCTGCACTTGCGCTATGAGATTTGCTGCTTTTGGTCGCACCCGCATTCTGCTCGAATCGATCCGCCTGCTCATTGCACGTGGAGACACCCTTACCTGCATCGCCACCAGCAAGACTCCTTCCTATTGTGGGACAACTTTTGAAGAGTTTGATCAGTTTGCAAAAAATCATCATGTTCCATTGATCCTTGGTTCTGCTCTGGAAAATTCACTTGGGGTGCTGAACTTCACTCACAGTGATGTCGCGATTTCTGTAAACTGGCCGACTCTGATCAAAGAGCCGCTTCTTTCGGCTTTCAAGTACGGTATCCTGAATGCACATGCCGGAGATCTTCCTCGCTATCGAGGGAATGCCGTCGCGAACTGGGCAATACTTAATGGAGAATCGCAAATTGGATTGACCATTCATCGCATGGTCGCCGAACTTGATGCTGGGCCGATTTATCTGAAGAGCTATTTTCCGCTCAGTGATCAGTCATACATCGGTGAAGTGTACGAGTGGATAGAACGGGAGACTCCCGAGCTTTTTGCACGTACGTTCGATTCACTACATTCCGAGTCACTCTCACCAAAAGATCAGATGAGTACCGGCATGATCCCTTTGCGGGTCTTCCCGCGCAAGCCGGAGGATTCTCGCATTGAATGGTCACAATCATCTGATCAGATTCATCGCCTGATACGCGCATCAAGCAGACCGTTCTCAGGTGCGTATGCCATGACTGAAAACAGTGAGCGAGTCACCATCTGGCGAGCTGAGTGTTTCACTCCACCTTACGAGTTTCTCGCAGTTCCGGGGCAGGTCTGTTTTGCCGAACTGGATGACCCGGTCATTGCCTGTGGTAGCGGAATGATCCGACTGACCGAAGTGATTGATGCGCGCGGTCAGGATTCCCGCCCAATGATTCTTTCATCACTGCGAAATCGTCTGCTCTAAATTCTCCCCCCTCTCCGATCAACTAGATTGTTCTTCCGTGATCGTTGAATTATTTTTCGTGAGGTGACTCCAGAACTCATCGGCATCTTTCTCTATCTGATCGCGCAGGTGCTTGTTGGCATCTGGGTGATGAAGCGGATTCGATCGGAATCTGATTTCTTCCTTGCGGGACGTTCACTTGGGCTCGGGCTTGCGACCTTCTCGATCTTTGCGACTTGGTTCGGTGCCGAGACTTGCATTGGGACATCCGGTGCTGTCTATACCGACGGGCTTTCCGGAAGTCGCGCTGATCCCTTCGGCTACACGATCTGTCTCATCCTTGCGGGAATACTTCTGGCGATGCCGCTCTGGAATCGGAAGCTCACGACCATGGGGGATCTCTTTCGGCAACGGTATGGCAGGAAGACCGAACTGATTGCTTCGCTGCTCATGATTCCGACTTCGATCATCTGGGCGAGTGCCCAGATTCGCGCCTTCGGGCAGATCGTGTCAGCATCATCGCCGATCAATCTGGAGCTGGCGATGAGTATCGCAGCAATCGTGATTATTGTCTATAGTGTGTTGGGTGGTCTGCTTGCCGATGTCATCACCGACTTTGTGCAGGGGATATCACTCATAGTTGGACTGGCTGTGATGCTTGTCGTCGTTCTTCTGAATCTTCCGGAGGGATGGACTGCTGCATTCACACCGGATCGTACAACCTTTATCTCACCGGATGAATCATTCCTGTCACAATTTGACAGCTGGCTGATTCCAATTCTCGGCTCACTGACCGCGCAGGAGCTGATTTCCCGAATGCTGGCAACTCGCACGGCGGAGATTTCCCGACGAGCGACATTCATCGGTGCCGGAGTCTACTTCCTTGTCGGTTCGATTCCGCTCTTTCTTGGTCTGTTAGGGCCGTCATTGCTACCGTCTCTTGCCGAGCCGGAGCAATTTCTGGTGACATTGGCACATAACAAACTCGGACTCGTGCTGGGGATTCTCTTTTCCGGCGCGCTGGTATCAGCGATCATGTCGACCATCGACAGCGCGCTTCTTGCCGCTGGATCACTCGCCTCCCACAATATTCTCCCGATCCTGCGCGGCAGGGAATTGAGCGAGCGGGGCAAGGTAGTCAGCGCGCGTCTTTCCGTTGCAGCAGCCGGTATTGTCGCCTGGGTTCTGGCCCTTGGTTCGGAGAGTATCTATGGGCAGGTTGAGCTCGCTTCCAGCTTCGGAAGCTCCGGCATTGTTGTCGTTTGCCTCTTTGGGCTGTATTCAACCCGAGGGAATGGCACGGTGGCGCTTTTCTCATTGCTTACCGGTGTCGCCACCTTGCTTGCAGGAAATCTGTTTGAGTGGGAGGGAGTATATGTTATCTCCGTTCTTGCAAGTGCGATAGTGTTCCTGGTAAGTTCACAGGTGGTAAAAAGAAAGTAGATGCCCTCTTATATCGTCACCGGCGGGGCCGGATTCATCGGATCAAACACTATTCGTGCACTCAATGCACGAGGGGAGCGGGATATTATCGTCGTTGATCATAAGAATCATCCCGCAAAAGATACAAATCTTGCGTCACTTCAATTCAGTCAGTTTCTGGATAAAAGAGCGTTTCGTCAGATGATCCGCGATCAATCGATCCCTCCAGCCGATGTGGTCATTCATCTTGGTGCATGCAGCTCAACTCTTGAAACTGACGAGCAATATCTTGCCGACAATAATGTCGCCTACAGCAAAGAACTTTGTGTTTGGGCGCTCGCGCGCAAGTCACGATTCATCTATGCCTCCAGTGCAGCGACTTACGGAGATGGCTCCCTCGGCTACAAAGATGACGAACAACTCTCATTCGAACTGAAACCGCTCAATCCCTACGGCTGGTCGAAATTGAAGTTCGATCAATGGCTGGTGAGCGAGGAACTTTTTTCTCAGGTTGTCGGTATCAAGTATTTTAATGTCTATGGGCAGGGGGAAGAGCACAAAGGTGAGATGCGCTCTCTGATCCGCAAAGCATTTGATGTTGTCTTGACAAAAGGGGTGATTCGTCTGTTTGCATCACTCCGAGATGGGATTGCCGATGGAGAACAGACTCGAGATTTCATATCGGTGCAGGATGCGGTACATGAAACACTCTATTTCGTTGATCAACCCTCAATAACGGGGCTCTATAATTGTGGTACTGGGACGGCAAGAAGCTGGAACTCCCTTGCGCATGCCCTTTTCGCTGCCCTCGGCAAGGAACCACGAATCGAATATATCAGCATGCCCGAGCAGTATCGTGAACGTTATCAGTATCATACCGAAGCAGACCTTTCTCGCCTTCGTTCCGTTGGTTTTTCGCATGAATTCGAGAGTATTGAATCCGGCGTAGCTGCATATGCACGCCATCTCCTCTCGAACTAATTCAAACAAGTTTCCGTCGTTTTCTCCCTACTCTTCTGAGTAGTGCTGCATGATAATTGGACAGTGAGATTCATCCGCTCATGATTCAGTTTCGCGGCATCGACTTGACCTGTACACTGCTCGCTCATACGTGGTTCGAAAATACTGCACAACTTCGTCTCATCTTTCCGGTTCATCCTGTCGAAACAAGAGGGGTACGCGAAGCCCCCGACTGGGCCGCGGTCACGACATGGGAAGCGTCGCTTATCATTGAAACAAACACGACGCGACAGGAAATAAGGCAGCGTCCAGCGAAAGGAGACGTGCATATGCGATCTACCAACTTCAAACGAGTGATCTCAGCAATGACACTCGCGGCGTTCGTTCTGGCAGGTACAAGTGTACTCGCCGAAGAGAGCGCAAAGAAGAGCTCGGCAGAGAAACAGCCAGCCACGCCCAAGAAACCGGCGGCTGAACTCGCCAGCAATGAAGCAGCGCAGAAAAGCGCGAAACCGGCAAGCGTGCCGACCAGCGTACCTGTGCAGGCCCCGATGAGTGGCGGACGTGGTCCGCAGGCCTATCAGGGTGAGCCGCGACTCTTCACCGGGGTTCTTTCGACCGGATACAAAGGTGGCGCTTCGTTCTATGCAGGTGGAACCTTCAATCAGGTCTCAACTGGCTTTCCGTTCGGAGTTCGCGTCGGTTTAGAGCGTACATCAATCGATCCTGGTGATGCCTATCAGGCACATGAAATCTTCATTGCCGAAAATCCGGATGGTGAACCTCGGAAGCGTGGGGAATCATGGGATATTCGTCTTGATATGCTCTATCCGATCAAGTTCATGAAACTGGAACGCTCAAATGTCTTCTTCGGTGGTCGGTATAACGATTTCGAAGCGTACTTTGAGTATATTGGTGGAGCCGAAACCTTTGATGTTGCCTCAACTCACTTTGGTCTCGGTGGTGGTCTCGAAACCTCATTTGCAATGAGCCAGCGTGTGGATCTGATTCTTACCGTGGGTGCTGACTATTACTTTTCATCAACGCTCGATGGTCACGATACCTTCTACCGTTCGAATGGTGACAACGACAATCCGATCCGGAACTATACCTATCAGGATGCGGATGAAGTCATCAACCAGCCCGATGTGGTCACCCGCATTGAGCTTGGTATTGGCTACCATTTCTAGTACTTGCTGAATTCCTCCCGTGCATCCTCGTGATGCACGGGAGTCTTTGCTTTGTTTTCATCTGGAGGGAGAGAGGAACCAAGTTATGAATCTGCAACGCATCGACTGTCTCCGGAAGACGGTACCCCTTGCCATTCTTTTCGTTCTTGGGGTGAGCTTCGTCGGTTGTGGCATGAAATCACACCGTGCCTGTACCGGTGGCCCGCTGTCGAAACCGGAAATGCAGTTTTCTTATCGGGCGAATGATCGATTGCTCGATGATCATATCTACTTTTCAAAAGAGGCCTCGAGTGGTGGCCGCGGATTTGGTGGTGGCGGATGCGGCTGCAACTAGAACCGAAACAGACGATTCGTACGGCGATTCTGGGAGCCACCTGCGCGGTCCTTGGTGCTGGAGCAGGGCAGGCTGAGGGTGGAAAATCAGAGACGTCGCTACTCGTCTATTCAGAAAATGAACGTATCAATGCCCGCGCTATTGCCTACAAATGGTCTCAGGTGCAAAAAAATGAATCAGTCTTTGGATTTGGTCTGACCTATGATGCGATGACAGGTGCCTCACCGACTGGTGCGGCGCCATCACTCTATCCGCAGACCGTTACAGGATCCTCCGGCTCGCTTCGTACAGAAGTCCCGGCGAACACCATTCCTGCCAATGATCGTTTCAAGGAGCGTCGACTGGGACTCAATGCTCATTACTCGATGCCAGTGACACCACTCGCGAATCTTCTTGCCGAAGTGCATCTTTCATCTGAACGGGATTATCTCTCGCTTGGTATCAATGGCGGCATTGCGCAGGGATTTGATCGGGGGCGGACGGTCCTTGAAATTCGAGGGGGATACTCCGGGGATCTCAGCAAACCTCCCGGCGGGAACCCGTACCCACTGACAGAGGTGATCATCGTCGGCGAAACGAATGATGAAATTCCCGTGCAGGGGGATCTGAACAAACAGGTCTATGACGCACTCTTCAGTCTCTCGCGTGAACTTGGCTCCCGGACCATCATTCGTGGCAGCTATGCGATCAACTATGCGTCCGGCTATCTGAATGATCCGTACAAAGTCGTCAGTCTGGTTCGTTCTCCGGATTCGACCGATCCGGGAGAGCCGGTTTCAGATATTTACGAAAAACGTCCGGCGACGCGCATGAAACATGCCCTTTTTATTCAGTTGAAGACCGATATTTCCGGTTCGATCCTTGATGTTTCTGCTCGCGGGTTTCGAGATGACTGGGGAGTACAATCAGTGACCGGTGATCTGTACTACCGAGTAAAAATCGGCAAGACCGCTGCAATTGAACCTCATCTGCGTGGTTATTTTCAGACTGCAGCAAATTTTTACAAACCATTCCTGATCGACGGACAAGCATTCGACTCCTATGTCTCTGCCGACAGTCGTCTGGCTGAATTCATGTCGGTCACGTATGGACTGACATACAGCATTGCAGTAAGTGAACGATCTCGATTGAGCTTCACTGGCGAGGGATATCGTCAAATGGGGGACAATAACCCGAAAGAAGCATTCGGGAATCTCAAGCAACTTGATCTCTTTCCGGAACTGAAAGCAATCATGCTGCGAGTCGGTCTTGAGCACTCGTTCTAGCAAGGAAAAAGTCGAAAAGAATAATATCTGATAACCTCCCTCTCTTAGCCTGGCGCCCTCCTGAGTCGGCGAAGTGATACCCACTTCGCCGACTATGTGTTTGTAGCTGAAGTCTTGAGTTCAATTTCTAATCATAGTAGTATAGTGGTGTGGATATTGTCACAAAGTCACCAGTGAGACTTGTCTGCATCGTTCTGGGATGCCTGGTATTTCTCTACACACTCTACGTCACTGCATGGGTCGGGGATGATGCTTACATATCCTTTCGAGTCGTCGATAATTTCCTGAACGGCTACGGTCTACGTTGGAATGTAGCAGAGCGAGTGTGGGTCTATACCAACTCCCTCTGGGTACTAATCATGATCCCGCTCTCGGCGCTGACCCGTGAATACTATTTTACTACTCTCGCGCTGGGAGCAGTTCTAAGCACCGCAACATTGGTACTTCTCTGTATGCGACTCGGTCGTTCCATATGGCAGATACTGACGGTAATGATCATCGCCATTGGTTCTCGTGCCTTCGTCGATTATTCAACCAGCGGGCTTGAAAATCCTCTCACTCATTTTCTTCTGGTCTGCTTCTGGATTTCCTGGTTCAAGGTAGAGAAAGGGGAGCGTCGGTACTTTTGGCTCTGCCTATGGACTGCTCTCATTCTTGTGAATCGCATGGATTCGGTCCTGCTCGTTGCCCCTGCGCTCCTCTTTGCTGCTTTTGATCAGCCAATTAAACGTACGTTGATACAAGGGCTCGTTGGATTCCTGCCATTTATTGTCTGGGAGCTTTTCGCCCTCTGGTATTACGGCATGCCCTTCCCGAATACGTTTTATGCGAAGACACATTCCGGTGTGAGCACCGCTGATCTCGTAGTTCGCAGCTGGCATTACATGCTGGATACTTTTCATCGCGACCCGATCACTCTTGCCGTCATTTTCGGAGGAGTGCTGCTCGCTCTTGCAGAACGGTCACGTGACCGCCTTGTCATTCCGTTGGGAATTCTCCTGTCGCTCGTCTACATCGCTCGAGTCGGCGGCGATTTCATGAGCGGTCGCTTCTTCACCGCACTTTTCGTGGGGGCACTGGTTGTTATTGTGACTTCTCCGCTCTTAATCCCGAGTCGTGCGGGTGTGGCTATTGTTGTCAGTGTGCTCGTCTTGGCGGTCATGAGTCCGTTTCCCCCAATTCTGTCTGACAAAGAGTACGGCTCAGGGAACGAACGTGCTGATGCTCGCGCAGTAGGCGTAGGGGACCAACGACGGTGGTATTATGGCGAAACCGGCCTGCTGGTTCGTTTAGACGATCCGACTCCCCCTCTACACCATTGGGGATTGCGAGGGAAAGAGGCACGTGAACGCGGAGATAGTGTCTTCTATGAAGGGTGTGTCGGTTTCTCCGGGCTGGAAGCTGGACCCGGCGTAAATGTCGTCGACATGTATGCACTCTCAGAACCACTCTATTCACGGCTGCCAACTGATTGGCTCCGTGGCTGGAGAGTGGGACATTTCGTCCGCTCTGCCCCTGATGGATACCGAGAAACACTCGCTCTCGGTGGAGTGAACCAGCTGACTGATTCCAATTTGAGCCGGTACTACAATAAACTCTGGCTTCTCACCCGCGGCGATCTTTGGAGCATTGAGCGACTGAAGACTATCATCCTCTTCAATCTGGGACACTTCGATTCTGATCTAAAGGCGTATGCCAGTCTTGAGCCAGTAGTTCGGCACTACGCAGATATTTCCACTCCACGCCCTCGCAACACCCCTCGAGACGACCCCGGCAATCTACGCATGCGAAAGGGGGGAGTGATCATTGAGCTGGATTCACTCTGGCGCGCCACGCGGCTGGAACTCAGCATCGATCATGATGACGAATTCTATGTCGTTTGGTTCAGAGGCAGTCGGGAAGTAGCACATGTCTATCGAGATCGACGCTACGAGGCGTTAGGTGGTTTACGCTATGCGACCATTGCGACTCCAGTGGAGGCACTCGCTGGTTACGACCGGATTCAAGTCATCCCATGCAGCGGGGATGACAAGTTTGCACTCGGTCATATTCGCTTATTTGACTGAAGGGGAAGATTCCAGTGGTGACGGTTGTGTCCACGGTTGTTCTCCTCGCTGAAGGATAGCAAGCAGTGAGTCCATGCCCACGATCGCATCCCTCCGCAGATACGTTCCAGCACGTACCGAATCTCGGTAATACGCTTCCAATGAGTCGCGTATCGGCACATAGTCGCGCAAAAAACGAGGATCCTGGTCGAATCGTGATTCGGCAGAGAAGAACGCAAAGCTGTGAATGATGGTCGGCTTGATTGTATCAAAGATATAATTATAGAACTGGAGTTGATCAACTCGACGATGGAGTGCGATTGAACGATCGCACAAACCAGCCAGATCATAGGTTTTGAAATCGGAATAATAGAGCGTCCCTCCGAGGTCGGGAAGCAGCTGTGAAACTGAATCGAGACGCAGATAGGCGGCGTACTGATTGAATCGGTCAACATAGCGCGATTTGACCTGAGCCATTGATATGGTCGGCGCAGCCGAAAACGCCTCCATCCTCGGAAGATGTTCAAGGCGTGTAGTCGCCAGTGCAGCGACGGTGAGAAGTACGGCAGCTACAGTGCGCACGCTCTGCCACCGAATGTTTGCAATGATCAGATCTGACACAATCACCAGTGAGATAATCGCGGTCGGATAATAGAGTGTCGCAAATCGAAATTCACGCATCCAGTCGGGTGTGAGTATCAGATACAATCCGGCTGCAAGTACTGTCATGAGCAGGGGAATCAGTCGGTCGACAGCGAGTCGCTTCTGAATCACAAGGAGAGTTAGCACTATTCCTGATCCGAGCAGGATAATGTCAGGAACCAGCCACCACCGGATTCCAAAAACCGATGCACACAAATCACGATACTTGAGCAGATAGCTCTCATGAAAACTCAGGAGGGCAAGAAGCTCGCTGAATCCCGGCGTTCCTTTCACATAGGCAGGATTCGGAAGGATGTCGCCATAGTAGAGCATACGAAAAATCTGATGTCCGCCAGCGAGAAGCAGAATGACTCCCAGCCCGACAGATAATTGTCGGATCGTTGACGACCATCGATCCTCCTGCTGCTTCCCAAGCAGTGTTGCGGCAATATACAAAAGGAGATAGACGATCCCCTCCGGTCGAGTCAACGCCACGCCTGCCACAATCAGCCCCGTCCAGACGTGCACTAAAGTTGAAACATGTCCTCGACTGATGTTCATGCAACAGGCAAGCAGCCACATCCCCAGCGCAAAGGTGAGCGCATTCTCAAGACCAGAAGATGTCCAGATCAGCATGGGGGCATTGAATGCCAGTAGAATCAAAACCATTGCAGTAGGGAATGCAGGATTACGAACGAGTTTTCGAAAAACTGAGGCAATTCCAAAAAATCCTGTCAGGACGAGAGCCAGACCGAGGAGTTTTGGGGTAATAACCGGATCGAAAAGCTTGAACCAGAAAAATGGAACGAGAAGAAAGACCCATAAGGGATTGGAATATCCTTCGACCGGTTGCATCCCCGGCTGCGAGACCAGTCCATGTCCAGATGCTAGATTGCGTGCATACGCGAAGGAGATACCGGCATCGTCGATGATCCAGTTATCAAGGGGGAGGGTGTTGAAAGCGAATATCATAAACGGCACCAGCACTGCCATGACGATGAGCATTCGTTCGTTCGCTGGTCTTGAGTTCAATTCCACCTCACTGATCACAACTCAAAAGATCGCCAAGAATCGGGTAGGAGGCAAGTAATCGAGTTCTGTTGAAAAAGTTGCTTTCAGTCCTCGGGAATCCCTATCATTCGATAATGGCTGACCTCTCAAATGAACTCTGTTCCGTCATCTCGCTCCTTGCCTCCCGCGGCTGGTGTCGGGGGACCTCCGGAAACTTCAGTTGCAGACTGAGTGCTACCCCTTTGAGAGTGCTGATGACCCCGTCCGGAATCGACAAAGGGAATGTAGCACCTGAACAATTGATTGAACTTGATGCCAATGGCAATCTACTTTCAGGTTCAGGAGAACCCTCCGCCGAATTTCTTCTCCATTCGACCCTCTATACCGAACTCCCGAACGTCGGAGCGGTGCTGCATGTTCATACCGTCCCCAATACCATTCTCTCCCGAAAGCATGAATCACGCGGCGAGATTGTCATCGAGGGGTTTGAGATGCTCAAGGCACTCTCCGGTGTCGGCACTCATCACCATCGAGAGTCCGTTCCGATCTTTCCGAACAATCAGGAGATGGTCCCGCTGGCGGAAGAAGTTCGTCTACGGCTGAAACAATCGCCGCCGATTCACGGTTTTCTTCTCGCCGGACATGGACTGTACACCTGGGGGGAGTCTCTCTCAGAGGCGCAGCGGCACCTCGAAGGACTGGAATTTCTCTTCGAAGTGTTGTATCGTTCCGGAGAAAAGGAGTAGTTGAGATGCCAATTGTACGAGTGCCGAATGAACAACGTGAGATCAATGACTTTGACGAAGCCAAGGCATATCTGGCGACGATCAATATCGGATGCGAACGATGGGACACCAACTACGACCTCTCTGATTCCGTTCCTGCTGAACAGATCCTGAATACCTATGCCGAAGAGATTGAGCAATTGAAAACCTCCGGTGGCTATGTCACCGCCGATGTCATCGATGTCAAACCGGACACGCCGAATTTGCAGACGATGCTCGACCGTTTTAACAAAGAGCACTGGCATGACGAAGATGAAGTCCGCTTTATCATCGAAGGGCACGGGATTTTTCATATTCATCCGAAGGATGCTCCAGTGGTGGCTATCGAAGTCGGCAAGGGGGATCTGCTTCGTGTTCCCGCCGGGACTCTGCACTGGTTTGATCTGTGCGGCGACAAACGGATTCGCGCTATTCGCCTCTTCCAGGATGCCGGTGGCTGGACTCCACACTATTCTGAAAGCGGTGTCGACAAAGGGTATATGCCGGTCTGCTTCGGGCTGACCTACATTCCACCATCCCTGCAACGGCTCTAGCGGCTGTCGTTTCTGACTTTTTTCACGTGGCATCATTCAAACAGATCAGAGCTCTCCTTCTCGATATCGAAGGAACTACCACTCCGGTCGATTTTGTTTATCAAAAACTCTTCCCCCATGCAGCAGCGCATCTTGAGGAGTTCTTGAGAACTTCGCTCGAAGAATCCGACCGTAAGCAGCTTCGCAAAGAGTATGAGCAAGAGACAGCCAACGATCTCCCGCTTTGGTCCGATCCACCACTTGAGTATGTACGCTGGCTCATGCAGCTTGATCGCAAGTCACGCGGACTCAAAACAATTCAGGGGAAAATCTGGAAATCTGGCTATGAGAATGGTGTGCTTCGAGGTGAACTCTATCCAGATGTACCAAAGGCATTTGAGAAATGGCTTGAGGCGAGACTTGGTATCTACATCTACTCATCCGGCAGCGTTCCGGCGCAGCGACTCATTTTCGATCACTCGGTCTTTGGCGATCTCACTTCGTTCATCAGCGGCTATTTCGATACAGCCGTCGGACCAAAACGAGCTGCATCCAGCTACGCAACAATCGCAAAACTGATAGGACTTGAGCCACGTCAGATGCTTTTCGTTTCCGACATCGCAGAAGAACTTACTGCCGCACAGGAGGCCGGATTCGCAGTGCTGCTCTCTGTTCGTCCCGGAAACAAAGAGCAGAGCGGTGAGTGGTCACGAGTTCTATCATTTGATGAGATTCTATTTCGTTGAATCGTCGAGTGAATGAACACTTTCCTGCTGGGCTGAACTCGCGTAGTTTCCCCCCGTTCATGAACACGAAAGGACATTGCTGGTGACCGCTCCGACTCTCGCTCCGAATTTCTTTTCCTCTCAGGCCAGTGCGCTGGTGACCCCGTCCTTGCGCAAGGTTTCTATTCGCATTGCGGAGATCGGCGGAATCAATCTGGGGCAGGGAGTCTGCCTGTTACCTGTTCCAAAAGAAGTCGTCGCTGCGGCACATGCCGCCATTGATGCCGGCGTCAATCGCTACACGAACCCGGCCGGACTGCTCTCTCTTCGCACGGCGATCTCCCACAAACTCGATCGATTCAACAAGGTACATTACGATCCTGAGACCGAAATTGTCATCACGCATGGTGCCACCGGTGCATTCGAGGGAATCTGCGCGACAATGCTCAATCCGGGGGATGCGGTGGTCAGCTTTACGCCGTTCTATCCCTACTATGACAATTCCCTCCGTCGCTACGGGGTCGAAATTCACTATGTCAATCTAAACGCTCCGAACTGGGAGATTGCATGGGATGAATTCGACCGGGCAATGACTCCGAATGTCAAATTCGTGCTGGTCAATACTCCCGGCAATCCGACCGGGAAAGTCTTCTCCAAAGATGAACTGACTCGCATCGGAAAATCCTGCAAAGCAAACAACGCCCTCATGGTGACTGACGAAATTTATGAATACATGACTTATGATGGTCACACCCATACCTCCGCCGCATCACTGCCGGGGCTGAAAGATCATACCATTACCATTGGCGGCTATTCGAAAACATTTGCAATCACTGGCTGGCGAATCGGATTTCTAGCTGCACCTCGGCATATCATTGAGCGACTGGTGGCGGTCGTGGACAATATCTACGTCTGCGCTCCTGCGCCGCTTCAGCAGGGAGTCGCCACTGCGATTGATCATTTTCCGGATAGTTTCTATTCTGAGATGAACGAAATGTATGCCCGTAAACGTCAATTTTTCTGCGATGCAATCGAGAAACTCGGCCTGAAAGTCATGCGTCCGCAGGGGGCCTACTATGTGATGGCCGATTTCAGTTCATTCGCGCCGGAGTTGAATGCGTTGGAGTTTGTAGATCAAATGATCGAACGCACAAAAGTCGGTGCAGTACCGTCGAATGATTTTGTCCCGGATGCAAAGGGGCACCAGTGGGTTCGTTTTTGCGTCGCGGTGCCGGATGAGGATCTCGCTCAAGCAGTCGAGCAGCTCAAGCAGCTCTGATACGTGCTCTGCTATTCTTCTTCTAAGTGAAACCGGTGTAAGAATCGATGCACAATCGGTGAGGCGACAATCCCGATGCCGCCGAGAAAGATCACGCCGCTCAGAATCGCATAGACGCTGGCAAAGATCTTCGCCGATGAATTGGTCAGCGGATCGATCTCTCCCATCCCGCTCATGATCATCGACGCATTCAACAGTGAATCGATCCATGACAAATTCGCCAGCCAGTGATAGCCACACATGCCGAGGATGAGCCAGACAATTACCAATCCACCGACACCGAGTATCGTGCGCACCAGTCGAGAGATGAAGACTTCACGTTTGAGATAGGGACGAGATTGACGGATCATGTTTCAAATGTCTATATGTTTTTCTATCTGGTGCAAGCAGGAACGGGGAAGAGAATCTCATTCGATTGATCTTGTAGGGCGGGTTGGCCTTGCTACCCGCCTCTCTCTTGAACCAGACAGGCGGGAACCAAAGCGATCCCGCCCTACAAGAGTTTCCTCTAACACCATACTCCGTCATCCCTTACAGGGATTTACCAAATCCAAACATACCGCTTTACTCTCGTGGCCAAGGGTGGTATGTTTTTCAAGTTCAATGGTTTGAGTATCTATTGTTTCGTTGTGTTGTGTCAATCGACAATCGCCGCCACAATCAATCTCACAACCGAAGCGCAATGGTGCGCACATGAGTGTGACCGCCCGTCTGAGGCATATTGCCGTGGACGTGTTTGAAGCGGTCACCTGCAGAAAGTGAGTGTAGAGTGAATATCTACATCGGAAACATGTCGTTTAACACGACCGAAGATCAACTCCGCGATGCATTCGCGGCCCACGGTGATGTCAGCACCGTTACCATCGTCACCGATCGTGAAACCGGCGCACGCCGTGGTTTCGCATTTGTGGAAATGCCGAACAAGGATCAAGCCAGTGCCGCGATCAGCGCGCTCAATGGTGCCGACCTTGATGGCCGTACGCTGAGCGTCAACGAAGCCCGCCCGAAGACTGAGGGTGGTGGACGTGGCGGTGCAGGCGGCGGTGGCAATCGTGGTGGCGGCGGCGGAAACTACCGCAAGTCCCGTTACTAGACCGTAGCTCTTCAGAAGAAATATGGTCGCGGCTGATTGACCGCTGAGAATATTTTCGACGAATCAACGAGGTATCGCAAGATGCCTCGTTTTTTTTGTTGGGAGAATTCCTGGTGGCCCGCAACCGCTTCGGGTGCGGGGTATTTTTCTCGGTGCCCCACTCCGTAGTTCACGCAACGCGTGAACAAGGGGTGGGTTCCTGGTCAATATTCATTCAGAAAAACTCAGACCGGGAACCCACCGCTGGCCGACTCCGTCGTCTGCGCAGTGGGGCACCGAAGATATTGACATTCTGAGTGGACGGCTGGTATCTGTGTGTGGGCGGCACCCGCCGCGGCGGGCCGGACTACCCCTCTTGTCACCCTGAGCATGTCGAAGGGAGGTATCCGTTCTTGTAGGGACGGTCCGGCTTCCGAACCGGCCTCTTTACGTATTTTCTATTTTGGAAAAATGGCAGGTTCCGAAGCGGGACCTGCCCTACCAGAGTTTTATCAACGGATCTACTGTCTCTACAACTTCCCCAAATCGGTATCCTTGAATCCGGTCGGATATTTCAATCCGAATCCGAGCGCGCGATCAAAGGCAATATGCGCCCCCCAGATCAATCCCACCGGCAACGCCCACTCTGCCTGAATATTCAAGCTCCCTGCAAACCAGTACAACGCAAGCATTCCGACTGGCATGAAATAGCTGTGACCAATGTTATAGACAATCGCGCCAATTCTCGCATTGCGCAGATAACCGAGCATTGAGATATCCGGCACGAGAAACAGAATGCCGAATGTCCACCAACTCAGCTCGAAATGCGCATACGCACCAACCGCCAGCGCGAGGATGAACAGTGATTCAATGCGAGTAAAGAGTGTAGGCATAGGGGGGAATGTATGGTGTTGAAGAGAATTGTCACGTTGCGAAGGGTGGCGTTCGGTCTTCTAGGGCGGGTTCAATCTTCGGTGCGGTCTCTTGTCACCCTGAGCTTGTCGAAGGGTGATGTCCATTATCGTGCCCCACTTCGTATGCAAGCGCAGCTTGGAGTGCGGTGGGTTGTTGGTCTGAATTTTATCGTGAGCGATTTTGAAGAACCAGGAACCTGATCTGGTCATTCGATCCGCAGCTGGGATCAGGACAGGTCGATCAGGACTACTCGACTTATGGTCTTACTCCGAAGTATTCCAACACTTCGAGTACGGCCGTAGACTTAACACATACGGTCGCACCGATCGAATTCATGGTCACACCGCGGACATTCGGATATGCCCAAGAAACCATGCTGTCATAAGGGATTCTATCTTTGCGGGACTGATCAAGAATTCTTGAGGCAGTGTCCTTACCGTATATGTAGACCTCAGCAAAAGGGTCCATGCCACCTTGTACTAGTCCTAGAATGCGCCAACCTCCACCTTCAACGGTAAGACCTGCAACTTTTCCTCCAGCAGGCAAAACAACTGGACCGCCTGAATTTCCATTGAAGAGAAATCCATCGATAATGAAATCGGGTAGAGTGTCGAAAGGTCGTGCAACAATTGAGCCGATCCAGCAAGTTCTCACAAAGGGCAAGTCGGCTGATGTGTGTTGAAATCCTCTCGGAAATCCAATTGCCTTTAATTCATCACCCGAATGAAGTTCGTGATTATTCCAGTCGCTCTTGCTTGCAAACAGTTTTACTTCAAGACAATAAAATGCTCCAAGACCTAAAGTGACTTCCAACACAGCAACGTCTACATTCTTCAAGTGCTTTTTATAGAAGTTCTTACCTTTTTGACGCAAAGCTATTTTGAAATCCCTATGTGTCACCCCATCTGGTATTCTCGATATCAAAACAAGGGTATCACCTGCAATTCCATCAAGCACGTGGCCGGCGGTTATCAGGAATTTTCTCTTTTCACTCTCGTCAACTGCAATTACACAGGTTCCGGCAAATCTACCCTTCGTGTCCAGTATCCTATATGTGCTCTTGACGATATCATCGAGAGTCATAGCTTTGACACTACTTCCCGTAAGACTAGTCAGGATTAGCAATACAAGATACGTCAAGAAGATAGACATCCCCTCCTACTCCTCTCTCACCACCACCGCTGCATCGGTCACCACGTCGTCACCCTTGAGGGAAATCAAGCGCACGCCCTGTGTGTTGCGGCCGATCACATTGATCTGGCCAATGGCCTGGCGGTTTGCGATTCCGTTTTTCGTGATCAGAATCAGATCATCTGAATCGAGCACTTCCATAATCGCCACCACTTCGCCATTCCGTTCAGTGGTCTTCACATTGATCACGCCTTTACCACCTCGATTGGTGATGCGGTAATCTTCAAGCGACGTTCTCTTACCGTACCCATTTTCGCAGACCACCAGAATCGTTGATTCGCGCGCGACGACAATCATGCCGATGACATAATCCCCTTCGTCGAGTTCGATTCCTTTCACGCCGTATGCAGCCCGTCCCATGGCGCGGACCTTTTCTTCGTTGAATCGAATCGCCATCCCCTGACGTGTGCCAAGCAGGACTTCATATGTCCCGTCAGTGATTGCCGCCTTGATCAGTTCATCACCGGATTCTGGATCGATATCCATCGCATTCACACCAGCTTTACGCGGATTGGAGAATGCATCAAGAGAAGTCTTCTTGATGATGCCATGCTTGGATGCCATGACGACAAATTTGTCTTCGACAAACTCACGCACTTTGCAGAAGGCGCTGATGATCTCATCTTTGCTGATCTGGCAGAGATTGACCATCGGTTTTCCTTTGGCGAGTTTGCCGCCGACCGGAATCTCATGCACCTTCACCCAATAGCAGCGACCGCGATTGGAGAAGAAGAGGATGTAATCATGGGTCGAGGCGACGAAGAGATGCTCGACAAAATCCTCTTCCTTCGTCTCCATCCCGATCACGCCCTTGCCGCCGCGTGCCTGCTTGCGGTATTGGGAGACAGAGAGACGTTTGACATAGCCGAGATGCGAAATGGTGATCACCATATCCTCTTCGGCGATCAGGTCTTCGACCGTAAACTCACCGACTGCATCCTGAATTTCTGTGCGGCGATCATCCCCGTATTTTTCAGCGAGTTCAATCGTCTCAGTGCGGATAATTTTCATGCGGCGTTCGCGTGAAGCGAGAATCGCTTTGTAGTCGGCGATGCGAACGACCAGCTCTTGATATTCATCTTCGATCTTCTGACGTTCAAGTCCGGTCAAACGCTGCAAGCGCATATCGAGAATCGCATTCGCCTGAATCTCGGAGAGCTTGAATGATTTCATTAGCCCTTCGCGCGCAGTCGGGGTGTCTTTGGAGCCGCGAATCAGGGCGATGATGGCGTCGATATTGTCGAGTGCGATCCGCAGCCCTTCGAGGATATGGGCGCGCTCTTCGGCCTTGCGCAGATCATATTTCGTACGGCGTTCGACAATTTCATGACGATGGATAATAAACGCTTCAATCATCTGCTTGAGTGACATCTGCTTCGGTACGCCGCCATCCAATGAAAGCATGATCGATGAAAAACTGGTCTGCATCGTAGTCAGACTGTAAAGCTGATTCAACACGATATCGGCCTGGGCATCCCGCTTGAGTTCAATGACCAAACGCATTCCATCACGGTCGGATTCGTCACGCAGATCGGAGATTCCTTCGATCCGTTTGTCACGAACGAGGTCGGCGATCTTTTCGATCAGGTTCGCTTTGTTGACCTGATAGGGAAGTTCGGTGACAACAATTGCCTCTTTCCCGGCTCGAATCTGTTCGATGACAACACGTGCTCGAACGGAGCATTGCCCACGACCGGTCATGTACGCCTGACGGATCCCTTCGCGACCGGTAATAATTCCGCCTGTCGGGAAATCCGGTCCGGGGACATGGACCATCAGGTCTTCGTTCGTTACTTCGGAGTCGTCGATTACCGCAACAATAGCGTTAGCGACTTCGCGGAGATTATGCGGGGGGATACTGGTCGCCATTCCGACGGCGATACCGGTGACCCCATTGCAAAGGAGATTCGGGAACTTGCCGGGGAGGACTTTCGGCTCCTGGAGGGTGCCGTCGTAGTTGGGCATGAAGTCGACCGTCTCTTTTTCGAGATCGGCGAGCATTTCGACCGCGATGGGGGTCAGACGGGCTTCCGTATAACGCATCGCCGCCGCTTCATCCCCATCGATCGAGCCAAAATTCCCCTGACCGTCGATGAGCGGGTAGCGCATGTTGAAATCCTGCGCCATACGGACAAGAGTTGGATAGACCACCTGTTCGCCGTGGGGATGGTAGTTTCCGGAGGTGTCACCGGCGATTTTGGCGCATTTACGATGCGGACGACCGGGCTGGAGGTTCAGATCGTTCATGGCGACCAGAATGCGCCGATTGGAGGGTTTGAGGCCGTCGCGGATATCCGGCAGGGCACGGTTAGTGATCACCGACATCGAATAGTCGAGATAGGAGGATTTCATCTCCTCTTCGAGAATGATCGGCTCTATGCGCTGGCGCTCGTATGACATCGAATCTCCTTACCCTTCAATCCCTGCGGGAAAGCCCTCAAAAATGGGGGATACCGCAGGGCTTTCTGAACCTGTTTTTGGAAGGGGAAGGATAGGCCGTTTCTGCTATGAAAACAACAAACAGAAAAAGCTCTTTTCTCTCTTGAAAATTGGTCAAAATGAGTCGGCTTAACAGAAGCAAAAACGGCTCTGAAAACAGGGCCGAAATTTGCATTGAGAGGGGGGGCTTATGGATGGCCGACTCTTACGAGACGACGAATCGATCTACAATCGATCGAAGTGAACGTGCCTGCTCACTCAGTCGATTCGATGCCTGAAGAGAATCAGCACTATCTCTGGCGGTCTGTTCGGTTGTGACAGAGACTTGCGAGATATTCTGGCTTATTTCACTCGCCGCCTGTGCTTGTTGGCTCGCTGACTGAGCCATCTGCGTAATCATCGCGACCATTCGATCCGACATCGAGACGATTTCAGAGAGAGCTGAGCCGGCTTTGTCGGTGAGTGCTTTTCCGTCATCGACTTTGATACTCGCACTTTGCATGGAGGAGACCGCATTGCCAGTCCGTTTTTGAATCTCACGAATCATGCCAGAAATCTCGCCGGTTGCTTTGGAGGTACGCTCGGCAAGTTTACGAACTTCATCCGCAACGACGGCAAAGCCACGTCCTTGTTCTCCTGCGCGAGCGGCTTCGATTGCAGCGTTTAAGGCAAGCAAGTTGGTCTGGTCGGCAATGTCATCAATGACACTGATAATCTCCCCGATCTTGTTGGCAGAGTCTGCGAGGTCGCCCATGGCTTTTGCAGAATCTGCAACGACAACCGAAATATCAACCATCCCGCGAACCGTCTCGGCGACAATCTGTCCACCATCAGTTGCCGTAGTAGAGGCGTCCCGCGAGGCCATGCTGATTGATTCAGCGTTACGAGACGCTTCCGTTATATTCACGGTAATTTCTTCAACAGCAGCGGCAATTTGATTGAATCGTTCTGATTGATCCTGCGACCCGTTCGACATGGCATGCGCCGTCCGGCCGATCTGTTCAGCGGCGGCCTGTAATTCGGTTGCACTTCCATGGAGATTGCGAATAATCTCGCGCAAATTGTCGGCCATTTTGATGAATGAATTGCCAAGCCGGTCTTTGGTCGAGCGGGCGGTGAGAGTAACTCGAAGATCATGCGCACTCATTTTTTCGGCAACGCCTGCAAGCTCACCCATGTACTCTTGCACTGAGTTCATCCCCCTCGCTAACTGACCAATTTCATCAGTTCGGGAATCATCGAGCTTGGTGTCCAGATTACCCTCAGCAAGGGATGTCGCCGCTTCGGTGACTGCCCTGATTGGCAAAACAATATTCCTTGCCAGCAAGAAGGAGATTGTCACGCCGAGGACGAGTCCAATTGCCAGCATGATGATCAGAACTAGTCTGGAGTTGGCAGTATGCGTTACGAGTTCGCTGACCGTTCTACCGCTGAATGCATCGGTCCCTTCGAAACCCTGACCGCCTTCTTCAATCACTTCCATGACCTCATCGAGACGAGTGGCAAGAAGAAGACATTCATCCATTTGTGCATTCAAAATCGTTGCTCCAAGGGACGAACCGCTTCTTCGCTCACGAAGCATGGAGAAGTAGGCATCCCCTGCCTTCTGAAACGCTTCGCTTGCTGACTCCATCTTCTGAACAAGTCCTTCCGGGCAAACCTCTGAACTTTTGAGTTCATCAAAGGTGTTCTCGAAGTCACTCATTGCCGAGATGAATCTCTCATGGGCAGATTCACGTTGACTGGATTCAGTTGCGCGATGAGCATCTTGTATCGCCCAGACAGCATGGAGATAATTTCCGCGACTTTCCATTGCTCCATCCGACGAAGCAAAGACCGACTCCATTTTTTCCTCAGCAAATGTCATCGTTTCGTTGCTGAGAAAAAGTCCCACACCGCCAACTAAGAGCATCAGAACAAGGATGATTCCAGTTCCGGCCAGGAGCTTTCCGCGTAAACTTAGATGCATGAAAATCTCTCTCCCTCTGCTCTTTCAAGTATGGAATACACTTCAGGTTGATGCAATCGACTCCGATACAGAAAGCGATTGTTACTCTTGTCGTCCCAATTATCGGCGGAAACAAGAGAAGTCGAGATGCTCATAGTTACTTCTGATGAAAAAAAGGGACGATCGCCAAGCGCGTCATCCGGAGTTGAGAAACTGTTTCGTGTTGAAACAAGTCTCTACGGCAGCAGATTCTGATCAAACGGAAGAGAGTGAAGACTCCTGCTGACAGGAGATTCGTAGGACAACATCTACTATCAAGAATCAGAGATTTTTGTCTCCGCTCTCTCTGGCTGCAGGTAGACTACACAGTCGCAATCGTGAAGCGATAGAGCTCGGCCTGTTTGTCAAGATATCCCGTACGAGCAAGACCAGCATTGAGCGAAAGCTGCTCAAGTGTTTCGGTCGCGCTCCATCCACGACGGGAAATCTCAGAAGGGAGCAATAAGGCAGTGTGCATATCGAGCCGCAAGAGGATGCCGTTCGTTCCTATTTGAAAATCAGTATGCTTAGGAAGACGAATCAATGGCGAGATCACAAAGATCTCAAGATTGGTGTGCGCATATTGCTCGGGACTGATCGGGGCATGGCGAGGGTCTTCAAATATTGCACCCACTGCAAATGTTGGAACTGATTCATACAGGGGCATATCAGGGCGAAGGCGCCCATACGGTTCCCGATATTGTCCAGCGACTGATACACTCACAAAGACCCCAAGCGATGAGGCAAGTGGATCTCGTTGTTCTGGTTTGTATTCACTACCGGCGAATCTCGCTTCCAGTGCTGCATTCGCCTGGACGCGAAGGAATGCGCGGTCATCTGCAGTCAGGTCTTCTGGTGTTTTGACTCGATCTCGTCTGGGAGTGTTGAGAATGATCTTATGTTTTTCGACAGGAACACTGACCAGGGCGGCACTGAGATATCCGACGACATCATCAAAATCACCGGTCGTTTGTCCTGAAGTTGCATAGTCCAGCAGCGAAACAGTAGTCGCACCAAGTCGCCGGGAGGCAAGCATGATTGCCGCCAGTCCACCTCCGCCACAGGCCTCGGCCGCACCTGTCTCAAGTGAAGTCAGCAGCATCTGCGGGTCGAAAGTTTCCAGCGAGTGTCGGACAGTTGCGTCCAGCTTTCTTGCCTGTTGTTCGGAGTGGAAGTGTGAAAGGTCGGTGCTTGCGATCAGGAGCGTATTCGTGTTCGCAGTGGTTGCGGCAAGAATATCGCCGAGCGCACGGCTGGTTGACTCATCTTGCTCCCCCATCATGATGGCGACCAACTTGAATTTTCCGAGGACAATCTGAAGAAACGGAAGGAGTACCTCGAGTGAATGTTCACCACGAGTGGAGCCGGTTGCATGCCCCATCTGTGAAGCGTATACCTTGGGATTCAACCCTGCAATTTTTTCAGCCAAAGCTATGTCGGTATCAATGGAACCGAGGGGAGTTGCATATCCTCTTCCGGTATAAACAGACGCCCCTTCAAAAAAGACTGCATGCGCAGGCGATACAATCACGACCGTGTCATACTGCTCCCCTTCAAGCAGCTTGAATGCCCGAGCGGCAATTTTTCCGCAATAGGGATAGGCGGAATGAGGAACGACAAGAGCAGTCGGCCGTGAGGAAAGCGGGTGCTTTTCTACATCGGCATAGAATGAGGCGACCTGCTTGGCGAGTTCGACCGGATTGGCAGGATAGAAGGTCCCGGAGGCAACTGGTCGACGAAATTCTGACTGAAGTGGAACTGTTTCTGACATGGCAGATTGAACGTACGCCTGAAATTGCTCCGTGTCAAAGCATCACGTTTTAGTGTGCTAATTTTCAGTTCGGCAGGTGTCCAAATGTATCACTCGGTCGTTATTAGGAAGTAGCAAAACGGCCAGCAAGGATGCTGGCCGTTTTCTTGTTTCAGAGATTTGCACCTCTACGAAAGAATCAACTCCCTCTGTTGCTCCTGCCAGGCAGCGATGCCACCATCCAGAAGCGTCACACGAAAGCCGAGACATTCAAGCATGCTGTAAGCAAATCGTGAGCGGTTCCCCGTACGACACCAGAGGTGAATATTTTTTTCACGTGGCAGTTCAGAACTTCTCGAACGAATCTGCACATGCGGAATATTGCCCGCTTCTTTGATTCTTCCTGTTTCAATCAATTCTACTCCTTTGCGCACGTCGAGCAGAAAAGTATCAGGTAAAAGACGTCTGACTTCAAGTTCAGCCATCGGAAACTCCGTAGTTCCCGTCGTGAGCAGGTCAGAAGAAGGGAGTGAAGCCAAAAGAGTCGGATTCACAAAATATGGAATTTGATCCAGACCTACGCGAATACAATCTCTGACCGCCTCCTCTATTCTTGATTCTTCAACCACGAGGCAGATTCGCTCATGTGGCTCGACATACGAACCGACCAGAGTCGGAAACTCTTTTTCAAGCGGCGCAAAGAGAGCACCACGGAATCGCTTCTGTCGGTATTCCTCCCACGAGCGCGTATCCAGAATGACCATGTCTTTCGCCGCAAGCTGAGAGAGTTCTGATGCACTCAACTGCTTCGGTATGGGGAGTGAGGTGAGAATTGCGGGTCCCTGACGATTTTCATCCTTCATTCGTGCGAAATACGGCGGCGGCTCGCTCTGTCCGGCGAGAATGAAATCGACAAAGGCAGATTCACTACTTGCTGCCTTGATCGTCGGGTTCGACATCAGCTCATAGCCAAGAGTCGAAAGAGTCGTTTGGCTCATCGCTTTTCCACAGCTACTACCGGCGGAATGATTCGGAAGCACAAGCAGTGATGGTATCAGAGTTCTCGCCCGCTGAAGCGACTGGTAGAGTGCGGCCGCTGATGAGCGCATCGTTCCTTCAATACCAGCTGCGGTCTCCAGCAGATCCGGGCGACCGAGATCACCGACAAAGAGAAAATCACCACTGATAATCGCCAGCGGAGTCTGCGCATCCCGCTGAGTTTCAAAGATCAGAAACGACAGATGCTCAGGTGTGTGTCCCGGAGTGTGGATCACATCCAAACGAATCGTGCCGACGCTGATCGAATCAGCATGTTGTACAATCTGATGCGAATAGTTTGAATTGATCAGCCAGAAATACTGCCAGTCTTTGCCACCTGCGCCTGAGGCATAGATCTTCATCCCGGCTTCGGCACATTGACGAAGCCCGGAGAGATAGTCGGCGTGGATGTGTGTTTCTGCTGCGGCTATGATCGTCAAGCCGAGTGACTTTGCCGTTTCGAGATACCGATCGATATCCCGTTCCGGGTCGATCAGGATCGCCTGTTTGGTCGATTCGCAGCCGAGCAGATAGGCATGTTGAGCGAGTTTCCGGTCAGAGAGTTGCTGGAGATACATATCTCGAAACGTAACCAAAACTAGATCGTCATGCAATGTCGCAGCGCAGAGTTGATCAAATCGGTCGTTCAGCTTCCATCCTGTTTGACGCCTTGAAATCTGCTGACTGTTTCCCATTTTGCGTCAAGCTTTGACGTGAGTGATCGCGCTGTGCAAGTCTGTAAACGGATGCCAGAGTACTCGGGATTTCAAACTTTCCATCTCTGAATCTGTCAACGGCATTCTGAGCAAGTCGACTTGCAAGAGATTCATCTTTCAGCATTGAAGAAATGGCGCGATTCATGGCATGAGGGTCTGAAATCGGCACCACCAATCCGTCGATCCGGTCATTGATGTACCACTCGGTGCTCACCTGATCGGCGATTACCACCGGTTTGCCGCAGGCCATGGCATTGAGCATGGTCTGATGCCCGGATGTGCGGGGGAAATCCTTGTCATGTGCTTCGATAAATATCCGGCATCCTGCAAGCAGTGTCCGAAACTCCTGCTCACTTACTCCCCTGACGGTGATATGCGGATATGGCTGAGCCATTTCAGCAACACCTCTTGCCGTAGTTGCGATAAAAACGGGTACGTCAAGATCACCAACGGCTTCAATGACGGTCTTATAGTCACGGGCAGAATTTCCCCCCGCGAAAATGTAGTCCCCATTCTTGATTGTGATATCGAAATTTTTCAGAGTGGTGTGATAATGATGAAAGATGAATTTTGCTTCGCTCAGGTGATACCACTTCGCGAATGACTGGACATCCCGTTTCCCCCACACTACGGCAACATCAACGACCTTGTCAAAGAGACGCATTTTTGCTCTATCAAGTAGTCCAATTGCACCCGGGCGAGGGGGCATGAGCAGAAGGTCGAACATCAAGTGTGTGCGACGCGCTTTGATTGGGCTAGCGAACAACTGCAAGAGGGCAAAGACAAAGCCATGCTCGTGGCCGTAAGTGATTATTGGGCTGTCAATTCTCGTTCGGATACTGACCCACCAGAGTTTCGTTCCCCATGCAATAGCTCTGATCAGCCGTAGCCCCCCTTTGTTCCAGATCGGGTGGTTCCAGAATCGACTGTCGAGTTTCACGACGGTTCTTTGGATATCCGCAATCGATTTCCAGGCGGAATCTTCCTGTTTCCCGTGATCAACAATGACGGTGAGAAGCTTGGATTCGGAAAGCTGAACAGGTTCCGGTATTCGCCTGAGACGAAGAAAACGTCTTTCCCGTTTTCTCGGCTCCAAACGAGATTCTCTGTTTTCTCGTTCAAGGTTTCTGAGTCTGGTTTTGGCCGGCATGCCACAGCATCGGCGGCCCCCCTGTCAGAACCTGTCAGTGAAAATGAAGCTGGGTGCAAATTTCTTTGAGAGATGCTGAAAAGAAAACGGGCTCATCCGAAGATGAGCCCGTTTCAGGGTATACCGAGTCTCTATGGTACAGAGTTTCGTTCAGATTATCGGGGAGAGGTCTCCTTGCCAACTTCCTGCAAGCCGCGAGCAGGTTCAGGCGAACCACCGTATGAAGTCGCCACAAAGAGGGCACTCAGGTACGGGTCGTTCATGTAGGTACGAGCGGCGAGACCGTTGTCCGGATGAGCGAGGGCTTCCAGATAGAAGGTGTAGGTTCCGGCATCTTTGACATAGACCACTTCCATGCTCATCGAGCTGAAGACTTCACCATTCGGGCTTGGTGCTTCACCGGAGCCAGCGACGGTATAGTTGCCGGGAATCAGCGCGCCACCCGGCTGGTCGTCGATCTGGAGATAGGCCTGATTCCGACGATCTGTATAGATCGAGCGAAGATAGGCACCACCACGAACGATGATGTATCCCGCCCCCGGCGTTGTAATAGTAACCGAAGTCAACTCCTGCATCTCTTCAGCTTTCTGATTCAATTGGAGTGACCCAACATTTTTCTTGAAGGCGATCCCCGGTTCGTCGGCGGTTTCAATCGCCGAAATCGACGAGGCCGGAAGATTGACCGTACCATCTTCTGCCGGACCAGCAACATCAAGAGCACCCTGTGGGTTGTTGGTATTGATACCAACACCACCACCGGCACGAATCAGGAACTGATTGTCACCGGTCGATTCGAAATCTTCATCTGTCTGATCAGCCCAGACAAAGGTACCGCCGTTGATTGCTTTTGCGCGACGACCTGCGGCCTGAGAGTAATTTCCACCACCGAGATTGTCAGTTCCACCCGGAATAGTGGCAAAGTCGCCGGTGACTTCATTGTTATAGCCGCCGCCGATAGTTCCGTAATAGCCGCTGTTGGAGTTTTGTGAACCACCACCGATAGTCGAACCGATTCCGCTGGCGGTGTTACTGTAGCCGAGGACCGTTGTCGAATCGCCGCTGCTGGAATTTTGTCCCATCGTGATCTGACCAAGACCGGTGATATCACCATCCAACTCAAAGAACAACGTCGTGTCATCTTCAGTGTCACCATAGAAGATGAGTCCGTTTGAGTTAATTTCGAGAATCTTTTTCAGAACGACATTCGCGCCATTGGCACGGTTGTCGACTGGTTCATAGATGCCGATTCCGCCACCAGAGGTGGAGCCGCCAAGGACAACCGCAGACGGGCGATCATTTGAGCCGTTTGGTTCGGTTTCGATCGTCATCGATCCGAAAACCGTACCGCCGGTGGAGCCATCAACGGTGCCGACGCGAAGTGAATAGGCAACAGAGGTAAGCTGAGCGCGCGGGGATTGGACCACGCCATCAAGTGCGACTTGCAAATAACGATTGGCTCCGCCAAAGACGGAATCTGTAAGTGGGGTGATCGTACCCAGCAGTGTCGAGAAGAATCCATCCTTTACGAAGACACTATCCTGTGCTTCAGTCCAGAGAGAGAATCCACCAACAGGTGCGTCGTAAATGGAAAAAGTGAAACTGTAATACCCATCCGGAACCGGAGTCCCGATCGAATCGAGAATCTGTCCCTGATAGCTCACGACAGGAGGTACTGCTGAGTGCGAGACACTCGCGGCAACCAGTACCATTGTCAATACTCCCAAGATCAACTTGCGCATCGGATACCCTTTCAATCCTTGGTCATTTATCTACTATCGAAATTCTTGATACCTCCATATGTACCAAAACTCCCACACACGACTGTTCAGTCGAAATTGCATCGTGCGATAGAGGCACACTGGTATCTCGTTGGATATCGACCGGGTTAGGACAGTCGAAACGAAACAGGGGGACAGGTGAGTAACCTCATGATACCCTGCTAACCAACCATTCAAAAGTAGCTCACAGAGCCATAAAAGTCAACGCGAGAGGTGAAAACGGGGTACAGTCTTGGAGTAAATTGCGCTTCTTTTGAACGGTACTTGTGGGAGTTACTTGCGCGGGAGTGCTGCAATCTCGCCCAGTCGTTTCAGTTCGGGGGCAAGACTCAGTTCACGAGCACGGGCTTCAATCGTAATCAGCAGCCGTTCCCCTTCTGACTGATCCTCCGGACTATCCCCACACGTGAGAAGAACTTCAGCAAGGAGTATCGAGAGAGAGACTTCGAGTTGACTATCTCCCGCCAATTCGGCGTCTCTGACTACCTGGCGAATTTGACGAGTCCCTGCAAAGAAGAGTCCTTCGCGCGAAGTTATAGCCCCCAGATAAGCCGTCGAGCGGGACATACCACTCTTGTCTCCGAGATCTTTGGCGATTGATTGAGCACTATTAAAATACTCCCGCGCCTTTTGAATGTTCTTTTGATAGTAGTGAACAATTCCCAAGCCGATCATGGCGTAACATTCGTTTCGGCTGAGAGCGGCATCGCGGGCCTCTTCGAGTGCTTTCTGATACGCCCCTTCTGAAGCAACGTAGTCCCTCTTGTACAAGTATGCCTGTCCGATCAGTTCCTGTGAGGTCGTTCGGCCGACCGGAAAGGTTACTTCCTGCGCGATATGAAATGCTTCCGCCGCTGCTACGACTGCATCCTCTGGTCTTCCCATACTGACTAAAACCTGACTAATATTCACTTTCGTCATGGCGAGAATGACCTTGTCCCCCAGTTGTTCAGCATTTGTCTCAGCTGAACGCAATGTGGTCAGTGCTGAATTGAGATTCCCACGAGTCGCTTCAATCAAACCAAGATTGAGTGCCTGACGGGCAGAACCTGCCTTGTCACCGAGACGATTGTATATATCAAGCGAATCCTGATACCGACTGAATGCTTCAGCCAATTTTCCGCGATAGAATGAGATATTGCCGAGATTTGACAAGCAGGCGGCCTGAATGCTCATATCATCCTGCTGACGGGCGAGTTCGAGTGACTCTTCGTACATCGAACTGGCCCGGTCGAATTCTCCGCGACGTGCATAGGCCTGTCCCATGTTTTTCAAAACTTCGGCAAGACGCTGCTGATCTCCAACCTGACGACTCAGCGAGAGCACGCGATCAAAAAGCTGGAGGGCTTCATCGAATTTCGACTGACGTTGCAGCACAATAATAATCAACCCAATCGATTCGATCTCACCGACCGTGTCATTCAGCTCTTTTGCCAATTCAAGAGATCGACTTGCATGCTGATGCGCCAGTTTCCAGTCTGATCGCTGGACATAGTAGCGACAGAGCAGTCGTAGCAAACTTGCCTCATCCGGTTTGAGCTCCTTGGCACGGGCTTCATCCAAACTGGTTGCCAGTTCGGCGGCGGCGCGGTCATATTCTCCCTGATGTAACAGTGCTTCCGCTAAACCTGCCCGTGCAGCAAGAAGATTCGGCTCCATCTTGAGGGCCTGTTGATAGAGCTCCAACGCGCGGACCACATCCGCTTTCTCTTTCTTATGTTCGAATGCATACTTGCCGCGCAGATAGAGTTCGTATGCCTGTGCATCCTCTGCATCCGGCGTTCCCACGAACGCCGCCGAGACAACCGTCACCCCGATTTGCAGCGCCTGCGCGACACCATTGGCGAGTGCCTGCTTGATCTCGGGCAGCTTCTCAATTGGATGTTCCCATCGATCGGCCCAGAGATTCGTCCCTGACGCTGCTTCAACTAATTGTGCAGTCACTCGAATCGATCCCGCCGACCGTCTGAGTGAGCCATCAAGAATCAGATCAACTTTCAGTTTTGCGGCGATCTCTTCGATATCTGCGTCGGAGTCTTTGTACTTGAGAATTGCCCGCATCGGCGAGACACGCATCGAACCGATACGTGTCAGATCGACAATCAGGTCTTCAGTAATACCATAGCAGAGGGCATCATCTTCGTCTGTTCCAAGATTCTGAAGATGCAAAACCGCCAACGAGGTGACCTTTGCAGCAACTGCCGGAAGAGCGGTTGTGGTACGTCCAGTTGGAACCGGGCTTCCCTTTGAAAGACCAGCGAGATCGAAGAGGGAGCCGCGAAGTTCGTCCGCCATCTGCCTTGCCGAGGAGTAGCGCTGCTCGGGGAGTTTTGCGAGAGATCGGTCGACGACGTTTTGTAGTGATTGAGGTAATGACGGAACCAGGGCGCGAATCGACGGGTGGGCCTCGTTCACAATGGCGTGCATCGTCGCTGGAATATTTGGCTTCTTGAACGGCAACTGCCCAGAGAGCATTTCAAACAGGACAATACCTGCCGAAAAGACATCACTGCGAGGATCGATATTCTTCCCCATAGCGTGTTCGGGGGACATGTAGCTGACCGTTCCCAGCGCGGTTCCGGCTTGGGTGAGCTGCTCTTCCCCCTCAGATTTGGCGAGACCAAAGTCGAGTAGACGTACCCGGTCATTCGGATCGACGATGATATTCGCCGGTTTGACATCCCGGTGGGTAATTCCGCTGACATGCGCAGCGGCGAGCGCATCCCCGACCTGCGCCATGATGGCGAGCGTTCGTTCCAACGTTGGAAGACGCTGATCCATCAGTTGCCGGAGAGATTGCCCCTGCAGGTATTCCATAGCGATAAAAACATGCCCCTGCGATTCACCGACTTCAAAGATGGTCACCACATTCGGATGGCTCAATCGGGCCGCTGATTGCGCTTCACGGATAAAACGGGTGCGAAAAATCTGATCCGAGGCAAACTGAGCCGAAAGAAACTTGAGGGCGACCTGACGTTTCAGTCCGCTGTCTTCCGCCAGAAAGACCGCCCCCATCCCCCCTTCGCCGAGGCGACTGAGCAGACGATAGCGTGAGATCATCGCGCCGGGAGCGAGGATCGTCACTGCCTGTGTGGCTTCAGAGCGATAGCTCTCGTCAGCGGCCATCATACAGGACGTACACTATTTCTGGGTTGTTTCTCTTTGGTCAATTCCACGATTCCGCTAGTATACAGGTGAAATTCAGATTGGTCTATGCAGAACCGCCTCTCTGGTCAAAAAGCGATAAGGTGCAAGGAGCAGCGTGCCAGTATTTCAACATGATGGTCCGGAACTTTTCTGGGAGGAGTATGGGGATTTCAACGGAAAGCCGGTCTTCTTCTTTCATGGCTGGCCGGGGAGTCATCTGCAGGCATCAATTTTAAGCAAACACGCACAAGAACTCGGCGTTCGGCTTATCGCAGCCGATCGTCCGGGAATGGGGAAGTCGACAATCGCTCGACATCGACAACTTCTCGACTGGCCGAAGACTGTGACTACGCTTGCAGATTATCTTGGCATTTCAACTTTCTCTATCCTCGCAGTCTCAGGTGGTGGGGCGTATGCTTTTGCCTGTGCCCATGCTATTCCATCTCGACTCGACAGAGTTGCGGTCTGCTCTGGCGTCCCCTACTCAAACTGGCTTCGTGAAGACAGATCAGCCAATTTTTTCCTGAGCACCGGAGTACAACTTCATGATCGCCTGCCTCGGCTAGGAAATCCCGCATTCAGATTCATGCGAACGATGGTCCTTGGTTATGCCTCGGTTCGAAATGTTCGTCGGCTTCTTTTTCTTCTTCCGCCTGCAGATCAGCAATTTCTGAGACAGACTGATATTCTGGAGGGGCTCGTTTCCAGTACGCGAGAATCGTATCGTCAGTCATCCGATGGGGTCTATCAGGATATCCGTCTGATCACAAGTGATTGGGGATTTGAGTCAACCGAGGTTCACTTTCCGATTCTCTGGTGGCATGGTGACGCCGATGAAGTCTGCCCGATCAAATCGATTCGGCGTGTCGCGGCGCAGAATAGATTCATCAAACTGACTGAATACCCCAACGAGGGGCACTATTCCCTTTCAATTGGAAAAATCGACCAGTTGTTGTCGACTCTGATGCAGCAACCGAACTGATGTAAGCCACTACTTTCGATATCAGATCGAGAGGAGATCCTGCCGAAGAATCGGTCTGATTCGAGTGCCTGCGACCGATTGCCAGGAACCAAATGTGCATTGACATGTTTATATCCTTCATACAAGTATCAGAAAGGGATTTCATGTTGTGCCCGGTGTGCAAGACGACAGAATTGAAGATGACTGACCGTCAGGGGATCGAAATCGACTATTGCCCGCAGTGCCGCGGAGTCTGGCTTGATCGAGGGGAATTGGACAAACTAATCGAGCGTTCAGCAGCCGATGAACCAACTCGCCCGGCTCCGGCTTCCCCCCCTCCGACTCACTACCATGAGCCCCGCGGTTCGGATGATTACTATAAGAAGAAAAAGAAGAAATCGATGTGGGGGGATATCTTCGATTTCGACTAGTCGAAACGACTGAGAATCTTTGCACCGGCAAGATAGCCGCACAGGCCGATAGTCACGAGAATGCCGAGGGGGAGAAGCATCTCGTGCCAGCCAAATCCTCTCCAGATCGCCCCTTCAAGAGCGGTGATACTCCATTTGACTGGACTCAGGTTGCTCAGGGGTGTGATCCAGGACGGCAGAAACATGAGCGGTATCATTCCGCCGCCGAGCATCGATGAGACCATGAAAATTCCCCAGCCAACACCAGCGACTGAGTTTTCAGTTTTCCCCAGAACACTGATGAGCATCATCAGCCCCACAAAACAGAAGGCAGAACAGATCATAGCCGTAACCAGCATGAGCAGATTAGAAATCTGCACCTGAAAAATCAAAACGCCGAGGGTCATGAGCAGGCTGCTGACCACCAAGCATGCGATGAAACAGGCAAGCCCCTTCCCGGCAAGAATCTGACTTCGTTTGAGTGGCGTGAGTCTCAACCGTAGCCATGTTCCGCGAGTTCGCTCGACCACAATTCCGATTCCGAAAGCCGCCGCTGTTCCGATCAACGCCCATTGGATCGCCTGCGGAAAAGTAAGGTCATAGCCGGATCGCGGACCGATTCGATCATCCGCAATCTCATCGACCTGGACTCTTAGATTGCCAAGACCTCCTCCGCCTGTCGCTCCGGATGAATCGACACGCGCCGGAGAGGTGGAGAGCAAGGTATCGAGTCCGTTCAGGAACGTGATCCAGCGGGTTGCTGCTTGTTTACTACTATCCGATTGTGACGATGTATCAATCTCAGTTTTCCATGTGTCGATTGATTCACGCATCTGTCCGGGTTGTGACATCGATTGCTGCAGGACGGTAAAATAGGCTTGGTTGACGACGCCTTCGAGAA
Source organism: uncultured Ignavibacteriales bacterium (assembly GCA_964518635.1). Lineage (GTDB taxonomy): Bacteria > Zixibacteria > MSB-5A5 > GN15 > FEB-12 > CAZFGK01. Next base: position 103,745 of record CAZFGK010000001.1, on the reverse strand, counting down.
GACCTCGTTCCATCTTTCTGGATGGATCAATCCCGATCACGACCACAGTACTCTCCGCAAAGAGCTGGAACGCACTTTCGGCATTCGTTCGTACCTCGACAAAACCCGCCAGTTTACCGCGTTGAACGAGATATTTTGCCGAGTCGAGGTTCATCGGCCTGGTTTCGATGAGTACACTTGAATCAAGCGTGGCATAGATCTGATTCGCAAGAGGGGATGTTGACTCGATGACCGCGATGGTCATGCTCTGCTGTTCATCATCATTCATGCCGCCAAACATGGAGCCGAAAAAGAGGGCGGTTAAGATTGGAAATATCAAAACCCAGAACAGACCGGCTTTGTCTCGCCAGAGGAGTTTCAGGTCTTTGAGGGCGAGGGTGATGATTGCCTGCATCAGTCGCGAAGCTTTCTACCGGTCAGATTCAGAAAGACCCGTTCAAGATTTGGTCGGTCGATCACGACCGAGCGCATTTGCAAACCGTCAGTTCGAAGTCGATGAATTTCCTCAAATGGATCACTAGTGACAAAAACAAGTGTCGATCCATCAATCTCGGCGGGGAGTTTCATGTTCTGATCGGGAATTTTATCAAGCTCAATGGTCACCATCGTTCCGCCGCCGTGACGAGCGATCAGTGCCGAGGGGGTGTCGCAATCGAGCATCTTGCCATGATCGACAATAGCCACCCGGTCACAGAGTCGCTCGGCCTCTTCCATGTAGTGGGTGGTATAGATCACCGTCGCCTTGTCATTCTTGAGTGAGAGAATTTTTTCCATGATCAGATTTCTCGACTGCGGATCGACTCCGGCAGTCGGCTCGTCAAAGAGCAAAAAGCTGGGACGATGCACCATCGCACAGGCGAGATTGAGCCGACGTTTCATGCCGCCCGAATAGCCGACCACTCGATCCGTCTTTCGATCGGTCAGTCCAACTAATTCGAGTGCTTCTGCAACGCGTGATCCGATTGCTGAACGGGGGATATCATACATGCTGCCGAAGAAGCTGAGATTTTCTTCACCAGTAAGATCATCGTAGAGCGCGAGTGCCTGCGGCGCAACGCCAAGTGATTTTCTGGTGATTGGGCTGTTGATGTCGGGGAGATTTTCGTATCTGATCGACCCTCGGTCAGGTCGTATCAGGCCGGTGAGCATGTGAATAGTTGTCGACTTCCCAGCCCCATTCGGACCGAGCAGACCAAATATCTCGCCACGTCGGACCTCAAAGTCGAGGCCATTGACCGCACGTATTTCATCAAAACTTTTGAAGAGTCCCTGTACCTGTAGCACATCATAACATACGATGAGTACTCCTCAAAGTTCGAACAGTTTTTTCCACCTTTTGTCGATCAGATGTTCCGGCAAGGGTGCAGAACGGGGAGGTTGACGAACTCTCTTTCATTACTGATGTTCTTCTTCTATGGCCTCATATTCTCTTCAGAGTCTAATCAGTTGAATTTTTTCAGGCGCGCCACTCGCGCATTTGCACGGCATGGTATTCGGGGGAGTATCCAGAAGGGATATATCGTACTCGTCGATCTCCTATATGACCGAAAGTATGGGATCCAAACCGTCGGCTGGGCGACACTCGATCAACTGACCGTCACCGGCGACAACAAATCACACGGCAATCGATACGAACCGCTCCGGGTTGTCATACTCCGGAAATTTTTCCGCACGATCACGCCACATTTCCCCCCTCATCCTGTGTTGGTCGATATCGGCGGAGGAAAGGGGCGAGTCCTTTTCGTCGCGTCGGAGTTTTCGTTTGAGAAGGCGATCGGAGTCGAGTTTGCAGCTGAGCTGGCCGAAGCAGGGAAGCGAAACATCGTCGAATTCCAGAAGCAGTCGTCATCAACGACCAAGCTCGTCATGGTGCATGCCGACGCTGCAGTCTATGCAATCGAGCCGGATCAGAATGTCTTTTTGATCTTCAATCCATTTGATTCGTCAGTCCTCAGGAAAGTCCTCGCAAATATTCAGGCCTCCCTGGAGCAACATCCACGTCCGATGCTTATCTCGTTTTTCAACAATGAATACGGAGACCTGCTGGAGAAGCAGCTCGGCTTTCGGGTGGTCGAAGATGTCAGCTACGTCGGATATTCCTTTGTCGTCTATTCAAATAGCAAATAGCTGACGCTCTGAGATCAGTTTCTACGGGAATAGCCACTCTGCCAGTCAGTTTTTCCTTGTACAAGAGCTCTTTGAGTGTGGGAAGATTCCCATAATTTGCCCTTGAAATCGAGCTCAAGCCGACCGCTCGGTACAATTCATAAGTCATATAATAGCAGCAACTTATCTCGAATTGACCTCGTCTGGCACGTCCTGTGCATGTTGATCCTCCGTGCGAAAGATCAATCTACGAAATAGAGATTACCGGAAAGAACAAAACGTTATGATCAAAATTCGCTCAAATCGCGGAGTCGGGCTGATGGAGGTCATGGTCAGTATGGTCGTAATCTCCATTGGCTTGCTGGGACTCGCTCCCTTGTTCGTTACTGCGATTCAGGGGAATGTCCAATCGCGAGACAACACCATTGGGTCAAATCTGTCTGAAGAGAGAATGACCGAGGTGCTGAGTCTGGATTCCCTTCCGGCCTTTCCGTATTCAGTAACCGAAGATTCCCTTGGAGACGGATCATATACCAGAATTACCAACATGAATGATCACGTCTCCGATACGCTGGTACCGGATGGTGCCGTACGGGTCGTGATCGATGTGAACTGGGTTGATGACCAGAATATCACGAGAAACTCTCAGCTCAGCACCCTGATCCTGGAAGATGAGTAAGCAGGTATGAACAATAGTACACGTTCACAACGCGGATTTACTTTAATCGAAATTTTGGTCGCAATTCTACTCTCGAGTGTGATTGCTGCCAGCGGCTTTGATTTCTATAAATCCATGCACGGGGTGACCGCCTCGCAGGAAGAGGTCACCGAGATGCAGCAAAATACAAGAGCCAGCATCGACGAGATCTCAAGAACTCTTCGTATGGCTGGCTATAAACTGCCAGCCGGGCATGACGCATACTATCTCTCCGATGACACCCTGATCGCCTACTATAGCAACTCAAATCCGGTCGACACGGTGATCTTCTATCTCGAATTGCAGCCCGGTACGGAGTCGTATCCCGACAACTGGAAGCCATACCGTCTGATGCGCAAGGTGAACAGTTCGGCCCCCGCCATCTATGCAGACAATATTCGATCGCTGACTTATACATTGATTGATTCGTCTAAAATTGAAATCGCGCTGGTGGCGCAGACCTCGAAGTCTGATGTCACCAAAACTGACGACGAAGGCTTCCGTTCCTTTTCGATGATGGAACAGGTTGTCATGCGAAATGTCTCGCTCTAGGAAGGATATGCACGTGAAGAACCGACATTTTTCATCCGAACGAGGTAGTGCGATGCTGATCGCTCTTCTGCTTGTGGGCATGCTTTCAGTCCTGGGGATTGCGACGATTCGTACAACGACCACTGACATTACGCTCTCTTACAACCAGTCACATTCCCGCTCGGCTTTCTATGTTGCAGAAGCCGGAGCAAAACGTGCCTATCTGGCGATCAATGACGACCTGAACTGGAGAGATGGCTACCCCAATGAAGCGTTTGGACAGGGTTCCTATGCGGTGACTGTCCGTGATTCATCGGATGACGCCGGTCTGGATGATACCGTGGTTGTCTACAGTATTTCCAGCACTCATGATGCGTCGTCCGAAGTTGAACTCTGGCTTGTTCCCGGTGGCGGAAGAAAACTCTTTCCGCATGGTATGTTTGCCGGAACCAGTATCATTATGGATAAAAATTGTGTGACCGATTCATACAATTCCGATTCTGGTAATTATGCCGCAACGAAGCTCAACACAGGTGGTGACATCGGTTCTAATGGCTTTATCACCACATCTCAGACATGCAATATCCAGGGAAATGCAAGCACAGCAGGAGGGGCTATCACTCTCGGAGCAGGAAGCGTCGTAACTGGCAGCACTTCAACAAGCTCGGACTCTGTAGCACTTGATCTCGTCCCGGCTAGTGAATACACCTGGGCACAAGGCGCGAGCATTGCAAGTTCAGGAATGTCTGGTTCTGGATATACATACAATGCGGCAACCAAAGCACTCACAAGCGGTTCGAGTGCGGTAATCACCTTACAGACGGGTGTCTATTATTTCTCATCGATCACGTTGGGGAAACTCACCCAATTCAAGCCAGCAGCAGGTGCAAATGTACAGATATATGATCAAAACAACATCGCACTCGGACAGTCATGCAAATTGAACGATCTGGGAACCCCTTCAAATTTCCAGGTCTTCTCAAAGAATGGCGGGTTGAGCTTTAATCAAAGCTGTTCATTCTATGGAACATTCTATGGTCCGAATGGGCATATCCAATACGACCAGACGACACAAGTCTATGGTGCACTGATAGGGAATACCATCAAGCTCGACCAGGGTGCGAAATTTCACTTTGACCGCGATCTGGGAAATATCACCAGAGGGGGCGGATCAGGCATGAAGATCGTCGCATGGAGAGAGCTCTAGAGACAGCGAATACCAGCGAATCGGATTTTTTTAAAGACGCTTCCGCTCAAACGGAAGCGCCTATTTTTTTCTCTGTGTTCCAAAGTAGTGGTCATCCATAGATCCATCCTGATCGAAATCAAGAAATCCCTCGAATGTCACAACATTCCCTTCAATACGAGTGAAAAATCGTTCGTCAGGGTAGGGCTGTGGCAGCAGTGTTCGATAGACCAAGGTGTCCCCTTCAAACCACCAGATACCACTGACATCTCGGACGATAGAGTCTGCGAGATTTCTGTAAATCGACGACCAGGTACTATCTGATCTAAAGGTAGTGTGAATCGGCTTGATCTGAAGTGTTTGCTCCCAGTTCGTCGAATCCACCTTCATGTCAGGAAGCGTCGAGGGAGTAGTGTCACCGGTATTGAAGTCGACCACCATCGACAGATTGTACCATTCGCCAACCATCTGATCACTCAGAGTCATCGGACGAGCGACATCTGCCCTGGCTGTTTCGGCTTTCTTATCTGCCGTGGTCTTCTCCGAACAGGAAAAAGCTGACAGCGTGAGCATCAGAACAAATACAATATGTTTTCGCACTAACGCCACGCGCCGATGATCGCACCCATGGCAACAAAGCCGACGACAAAATAGCCGCCGTTGATGAACAGATAACTCCAGGGACGTCGTTCAAAGAGCATCAAAGTCCCGATACTCAGAAAGACCCAGCCGAAACCGGCAAGAAATCCGGCGGTCATTCCCCAGACGAGATCGGTCGCCGGATCGGCCAGATAGAAGGCGAGATTCGCAGCCATGATCAGGGCGAAAACAAATGCGATCCCGAATATGACCCCCATATTGGCGTTCTTCAGTTGCTCATCAGTTACGCCGGCGGCTTTCTGCCAGCTCTTCGCGAACAACATTGGTGAATACCATAGCCCCCCAAGAGCGAACATTGCCACTGCCGCGACCAGTACTGCCAACCAGTTGATAGATGATGGATCCATTTCTTCCTCCTATTCCATTTGCTTTGCTCGCAGGACTTTCCTCCCACGCCTGTTCAGAGAAAATCAAAAAGAGAGGTTTTATGGAGAATGTCTTGTAAAAAAATTACGTCTTACTCGATAAAGACATAATTCATGAACTCGGTTCGGCTGCTCAGGTAGTCAGATGGGGTCATTGTTGTCATCTCTTTAAATTCATGATTGAAATGCGCCTGATCGTAGTAGCCGCACTGATGAATCACCGATTGCAATTCCACCGTGCCACTGAGCCCCATCAGAATCATCGCCTGCTGAAATCTACTGACTCGTGCAAACTGCTTGGGAGTGAGTCCGACATGATCATGAAAAAGAGCAATCAGATGCTTCTGCGAGATACCAAGATCATTGGCAAGCTCTCGGACCTTCGGTCTCATACCGTGTTGAGAGAGACGACGAATCCCCTCCTGGACAGTCCTAGTTCCGTTCAAAGGTCCGCGAAAACGACTCCGAAAAAAATCCTCAGTACGCTGGAGTTTCTCATCGAGTGACCTCCCCTGCAGAATCTGATCTCGTGCATCGTTGATGAGATTTCCAATCAGTGAGGACAGCGGCACCACCTGATTGGTTAGTTCGCTCATCGGGACCGTAAAGAATGGCCACGCCCCTCCTGGAGTGAATCGGACGATGATCATCGAAGAATGTGCCGCCCCGATGATCAGTGGTCTGGTTTGCTCACCGGAAATCCAGCAGTGACGAAACTCCGTGTACTCATCTTTTCCAGACGTGTGATAGAGACGTTTCGGAGAGTCATCCAAGTCGATGATCAAAGACATACTTCCGTCTGGAAAGAGCCGCTCTTTTCGGTGTGACGGATAATAATGCTCGTATCCGAAGATGTTCTCGATGAAGTCATGCAGCGGAGGTGCAGGAAAGCGGACGAGGGAATTCACAACCTGAAGATAGCTGCTCTCCTGAATCCGGCAAGCGGGGGAATTCCTCCTCGCGGACTTCCTTATCTCGTCTGACGAAGAAGAGAGAATTGTCGCTGGGCACGTTGCTGCCGTTCAATAGCCGCTAAGACCTCTGCAAATTCATGAAAACAGCTGCGGAGATAGCGGTTCAGATCATAGCCGCCGGCACGAAAGACCTTCCGATGATCAAGCCAAACTACTCCGACAGCGCCGGTGTAGAGTCCGATATGGGCGCAGGTCGCAAACAGATTGCGCAATCGAGAACGATAACGGGAGAGAATAGCCAGCCGTTCCGTCTGAAACTGCAGATGGTGGGCTTCATCTTCTAGAATGCGTTCACATATCTGCTTCAAGACCTTCGAGCCGGTGGCATCCCGAAGTGCTGTGTAATAGACAAGCGCAATGGTTTCAGCTACGAGCAGTGTCCGCAGCATCCCTTCGAGTGAACTTCCAAATCTTCGTACGCGTCGAAAGATCCAGTCGGTATAAGTTGAGTGAATGCGGGGAATCTCCTCGTATTCCATAAAGCGGCCGAGATCAGCGGAATGTCGCTGCTCCTCTTTGATAAACAACCGGATAGCAATCAGATAATCAGGATCATTGAACTGTTCACCATAGCGCGCTGCGGCAACAATCAAATGATATCCATCCGATCCCTCACCAAGCTGAAACTTCTGAATAGATGAAGTGATAATTCCTTTTTCGAGAGGTGAGATATGGCCTGATTTGCTAAAATCAATTTCAGGGGGATGTGCAGCTGAGTGAGTAAAATGGGAAATCCAGAATCTGGAACGACGAACTGCAATGGTTTCTACCACTGATCAATCTCCTGACCGTACATGTCATACATGAGTCTTGTGAACTGAGACCACAACTGTCGCGACCTGTGGAATTTCTAAGCGTCTTACACAGTACAGTTCAACGTCGGTTCCGAAAGTGTACGATGATTTCTACTTATTATTCGGAGTCCAGATGAGAAAGGTGAAGATTCCGGTCAGAACGATCTGGTCATCAGATGCCAGGTCAGTTTCGACGACAGCGATCTTGCCGCCACGTTTTTTCATCTTCGCATCCGCAACAAGCAGCCCGGGAAATCTTGCTGGCGTGAGAAAGTTGACTTTGAATTCGATCCCGGCAGTCATCTCGCCGTTTTTGAGTACACTCAGCGCGCACAATCCGGCGGCCTGATCGGCAACGGCACTGAGAATCCCTCCCTGCACGACACCGGTTTCCTGTATAAATGATTCCTGTATCGGACAGTGAACAATGACATGCCCAACTTCGGTCAATTTGACTTCGGTTCCGAGGAATCGATTCACTGGCGAATTACCGGCATCAAACATGAAGGCTCCTGTTCACAATTCGTTCGAACTGAATAAACAATTGGCGTATGCAGTTCGTCAAATTGGAACTATGAACTACGCGCCAAAGAGTTTCTGTACTCTAATCATCCTTTTCTGGGCTTGTCACACTCTGGCAGAACCCAAATCAACACTGGAGACTGATACTCCGCCGCCTCCTGTTCTCTGGCGAATGAGAGCCACGGCTCCGTTTATTTCGTCACCGTTGATTGCAGATCAGAGTATCTATATCGGTTCCCTTGATAGCCAGTTCTATGCAGTCAATCTCATCAACGGCAATGTAAGGTGGAAGTTCAAGACCAACGGTGAAATACGTTCGACTGCTACGACTGTTGGAAGTAACGTTGTTTTCACTTCTGGTGATGGAAGCTGCTACTCGTTAAAAGCCACTGATGGCTCACTGCAATGGAAATTTCAAACAGGTCCTGACACACAATACGATTTCGCTGACTATTTTCAATCGTCACCAGTTATTGCAGACAGTCTTGTCTACGTTGGATTCTGCAATGGTGCATTTCATGCGTTGCATGTTGCAACCGGAAAATCGATCTGGAAATTTCAAACGAATGGTCCGATCCGAGTCCGCGCGGCAATCGACGGTGATCGGATATTCGTCGGTTCATTTGACGGCACCTTTTATGCTCTCAATCGGCAAACTGGTGAACTTCTCTGGAAATTCAAAACCATCGGGCATCGTTATTTTCCGAAAGGGGAGGTGATGGGAAATCCAGTGGCAGGGTATGGGCTCGTGCATGTTGGTGCTCGTGATTACAATGAATATTCACTCGATCAGGATAGCGGTTTCGCTTACTGGAACAAGCGATTCGCACGTGGATGGGGGCTTGCTCTGACCCTGACCGACTCAGTGTTGTACATCGGCACCTCAGATGATCGAGTTCTCATTGCGATTGATCCGGTCTGGGGGGCAGAGCACTGGAGAACCAATCTCGGCTTCAATATCTTCGGCTCTCCAATAAGAAAAGATTCAACCATCTATGTCGGGACGCTTCAGGGACGCATGTTCGCACTAGATGCAAAGTCCGGTGCGATTCAATGGTCGTTTGCAACCGATGGCTATCGCGCGAATCATCTGAAATATTTCAAACCGGATGATTCTTTTCGGGATGACATCTTTGATATTGTAACCAGCAATGAAGGATTCATTGCGGTTGAGTATGAAGTCGGCGCATTTTTCTCTTCTCCCGCAGTGACTGATTCACTCCTTGTCATCAGCAGTTCAGATGGCACGCTCTATTGCCTGCGACGGAAGTAGGGCGGAAAAAAGATCTGGTATTGTGAGGGACAGCGATGGAGTTTTTGCCGTCCCTCAACACCAAGCGTCACTTCACAAGGGTTAACGGTATCGAAAATTTCAGATACGCATTCACTCCCGGATTGTCGGCGTAGGCGCGATATCTCGAGAGATGATCGCGATACTGCTGATTCAGCATGTTCTTGATTCCCGCATCAATCAGAAGATGATCATCTCCAAGTGGCACTTCGAATCCTCCGGAAAAGTTGAGTGTCACTCTTCCTCTTGATGGTTCCTCGAACTCACTTACTCGGTTCTGTTCCATGATACTGATCATCTCAATCTCTGCGAACGGATTGAGGACTGTTCGCGAGAGTGCTCTCGCATTCCATCGAAGAGTTCCCATGATCCGGTCAGCAGGAATCAACGGAAGCGGCAGATCAAGTTCGTCATTCCTCCCTCGTACGATATCATATCCCGCGCCCAGTACCCAATGGGATGAGAGGGCATACTGGATCGCAAATTCACCGCCGGTCAGGGATGCATCTGCCTGACGATAAGTAAAAATATCAAAACCACTTTCGGCATCGACATCCCCGGTCGGATTAATATAGATGAACCGGCCGATCATGTTCCGATAGAGGCTCAACGATGCCGACACCGTCTTTGTATTGATGCGAAGGGAGCCATCCAGTGCGACGGATCTCTCTGGTTCGAGAGTATTCGTGCCAATCTCGTAGCGACTGGTCCCTTCATGTACTCCATCAATGAACAACTCAAATGCGGTAGGTGCGCGCCAGGCTCGACCGATATTTCCCGCCAATGAAACCGCATCAGAGAGATGATAGACTGCGCCAACTGAGCCGGAAAATGAGGAATAGTCCAGCGATTGTGAGGGGACAAAGAAATCCTCCTCTCCGATAGTCTCCCGAATATCAAGAGTATGCTGGTCGATTCGTGCGCCGATTGAGAGCACGAACTTGTCGCGGGAATACTGTTCAAACAGAAATGCTCCCCACGCCAGGTTGTCAAATTCTGGAATGAGTTTTTCTGCAGCGCGACTACAGTTTTGCTGATCAATAAGCGAAACGCCGATAGTACCCGAAAAATCTCCAATTGGTGCGTGATGCGCTTTGAGATCGGCAGTAAATGTTGTCAAATCAAGATGAAGAACCGGATCGGCGGCATCAATCGACTCCAGTTCACGGCGATGATTCCTCTGCCAGCCGGAGTGTAGTTCAAATCGAAATGGTCTCGTTGGCAAAAGCAGATGAGCATGCAGGCGATCATGGGTAATATCCTGCCGGGGTGTCGCAAGCGGATCTTCACTCGGGTCTTCATGAATTTCTAGCAGTTGATCGAAATGCAGATAGTCGACATCGAATGAGAAGCGATCATGATGATACGCGAATGCGCCGCCGAAATTGGTCTGCTCTTCGCCACTGTTGAAAAGAGTCCCAGATGGTGTTCGAGTATTGCCGGAATTTCTTCCTGAGAGACTTCCGCGAAATCCGATACGATCAATCGCGCCCATCAGTTCAACGTCACCGGCGGCCTGATCATTTCCGCTGAACAGATCACCGGAGAACCTCGCCGCGAGTTGCGGAGCTCCTTCATCTGCGCGGGGGACCTCTTTGCTTCGCACATTGATCACTCCGCCAAGGGCATCCGATCCGAACAGAACCGAACCGGGGCCTCGGACGATTTCGATACTCTCAGCTCCAAATGGATCAATTTCTGTTCCATGTTCGTCCCCCCATTGCTGCCCCTCCTGACGAATCCCATCACTCACTACTAACACGCGCTGCGAAGTGAGTCCTCGCACGACCGGTTTTTCGACAGAAGTTCCGGTTGAGAATGTGCTGATTCCCGGTTGATGTGCAAGTGCTGTTCCGATGGTTTCCCCGCGCAAGGTGGCGATCTTTCGTTCTTGCAGGACACTGACTGATTGCGAGGAATTTTTCGTATCGGTCGCCTGAGAGGTTGCAGTGACAGTTATGCTGCCGACTTCAAGTGTCTGTGATTCAAGTGTGACGTTTACTTCGATGCCAGTCTCTTCCAGTGTGACAGTCAGCACTTTCGTCTGATAATTCACGCTGGAGAATTGAAGGGCATATCGTCCGGCAGGGACGGCTTCGATCAGAAAACCGCCGAGGGTATCCGTTGCACAGCCACGGTGAAGAGCCGGAAGGGAGACGGTGACATACGGGATTGGTTTTCCGTCGGTATCTGTGACCAAGCCGGTCAATCGAGACGCAAAGATGTCTTCCCCCATGAAAAAAGGTATCAGAAAGAAGAGTATTTTGATAAAACGAGCCATAGTTTCTCCTGAAAAATCAATTCGTTCACAAGCAGCATTCGAGAAGTGCACTCAATGCCTTGGTTGCCATCATCTGCATTCAGCAGAGGAATGACGTGACGAGAATGAGAAGATCAGGAGTGTGAGGGAGGTGCTCGTTCGGAACGAGCAATGAGAGAATGAGAAACAGCTTCTGTGTAAGAATCTTCTGTGCGAACAGAAAACTCTTCCGCGTAGGAGATAGTCGGTACCGGTAGAATGACCGCGCAGAATTGACCGTCGTACCGACAGACCTGGCAATCATGATGACGTGAATGATCGGAGTGTTGATCCTCTGATGGCTGGTCATGGTTTCCAACATCTGACGCATGATTACAGCTGTCGATGCTGTTCTCATGCAGATGTAACGGGAGGACGAACGTCGTCGCCCAGAAGAACCAGACGACTCCAAAAAGTGATATGCTCTGACGAATCAAACGAGACACGATGGCAAAGTCGAACAAGAAGGGGAGTTCGTCAAGTCGGCAGTTCTTGATCTACCTGAAGGCCGCCAGAAATCAGTCACGACTCTTTACCTCAACTGGCCGTCTAGGTCGATCTTGCTGCGGCTGACCCAAGTCGGGGCATCGTCGACTGTCTGCCGCAGAAGGAGATTCAGTTGTGCAGCGTGATGCTGGACATGGCGCATTTGATAGAGCAAAAATTCAAGATTGTTCATCTTGCGATTAGGGAAAGGGCAGTCTTGCATCCCTTTCTCCGCGGTCATTGTCTTGATTTGTATGCGACACTTTTCATGGCAATGAGCGAGGTAATCCAGGAGTTCCTCCTTCGTGAAGACACGCTCCGGTAACAGACCTTCCGGATCAAGCTCGGTCAGTCCAAAGGGAGGTCGGGGCTGAAAAGTCTCGGGATTGCCATGCAGGTTGAAATCAAGAAAGAAGAGAGTGTGATAACTCAGATACCAGAACTGCTGAAATTCAGGTCCAACAGCCCAGTGTTCATCGGGACACGCCTGAATCGCACGTTGGAGCATGTCGATAGCCGCACCAAACTGCCCCCAGATGATCTCATTCAGTTTTTCATTGTCTATAGTTTTCATAGTCGTTAGCGTACATTCTGCACATGAAGAGGACAATCACATACTTATCATGACTTTTGTACCTGCTGAAACAACCTCGTTGATGTTCTTCATAGTCATTCTTTCGGTTGTGGTGTTCATGCAACTGGGCGGCATCTACATCGCACAGCGACGATTAGGCAAGGATGCCCAAAAAAGAACACTCCTGTTTGGCATCGCGTATCTGCTCGTTCTTTCGGCCTTTAGCGTAGTCGTGCTCTCCGGTATCCTGGAATCCTCTCCGTTCCCCTGGTTAATGATCACTCTCGGGCTGCTCAATCTCGGTGCAATCTACTTCGCTCTCTCAACTGCGGGGGGGACGATTGCACGGGGGCTCACGATGTCAGAGTTGGTTGCTTTTCAATTCTTTCGAGTTCCACTTGAACTCGTCCTTCATTCATGGGCGCAGCAGGGAACTATTCCGCAGACGATGACTTGGACTGGTCAGAACTTCGATATCATTACGGGGATTGTTGTCTTGCTGGCCGCACCATTTGCGAATCGTTCCCGACTCATCGCATGGGGGGCGAATATCGTTGGATTTGCACTCTTGCTCAATGTGATGCGCGTTGCAGTCATGTCTTCGCCACTTCCATTTGCATGGGGGGTGGAACCGCCGCTACAACTGGGATTTCATCTCCCCTACGCTTTCATCATACCTGTCTGTGTGTCCGGGGCGTTGACATGGCATCTTCTCCTTACTCGTAAGCTTCTTACTCATTCTATGAAATAGAACGCTACAAAGATCATCTTGTTTGTTTGCACGCACTTCTATTATCTTCGCATGAACCTAAACTGACAAGTTTTCAGGAGGAAACAAGAATGACTCTTCGTCTTGGCGACATCGCTCCCGATTTTACACAGGAATCGTCCATGGGTCCGATTTCATTTCATCAGTATCTCGGTGACGGCTGGGGGGTGCTTTTTTCGCATCCGGCAGATTTCACTCCCGTCTGCACCACCGAACTTGGCCGCGCGGCTCGGCTCAAGGCAGAATTTGACAAGCGGAATGTCAAAATGATCGCGTTGTCAGTCGACCCGCTCACATCACACGAGAAATGGATCGGCGATATCAACGAAACTCAGAAGACGACGATGAACTTTCCTGTATTGGCAGATGCTGATCGAAAAGTATCTACGCTTTATGACATGATTCATCCCAATGCCAGCGAAACGACCACCGTTCGATCTGTCTTCGTCGTAGGTCCCGACAAGAAAATCAAACTGACCATCACCTATCCTGCTTCAACCGGTCGCAGCTTTGATGAGATTTTGCGCGTGATCGATTCACTGCAATTGACGGCCAAATACAGCGTTGCGACTCCGGTAGAATGGAAACAGGGGGATGGCTGCGTCATTGCTCCCGCGCTCCAGGATCCCGAAGATTTGAAAAAGAGATTTCCTCAGGGTTACACTGTGATTAAGCCGTACCTGAGAATTACTCCACAGCCGAAACATTAGCATGCTTCGACAGGCTCGGCATGAAGAGTTGGAAGGTTTTGATTCCGGGGTTTACTGTTCATCTAACTCAAGATTCTTCACCATGAGCTTGTCGAATGGCGTTCTACCTCTTTAATCGCGGAGCGAAGAAGATGCTTCGACAAGCTCAGCATGAGGAATTAGGGTCAATTTGTCGGGGTTGACTGTTTGCATTTAAGAGGAATCATCCAGAAACACTCGGCCACTTTACTTCCTCACCCTGAGCCTGTCGAAGGGTCATCTTTAAGTCCTGCACTGAGTGACTTTGAGAATTGAGACTAGTCCGCCAGACCAATCTTGCTAAGGAATGGCTCCCAGCGTGGATCAGGGTGCAATGATTTCAGCAGTGGATGAATTTTTGTAAGCGGAATCCCCGCATCGCGCACATCATAGGCTCGTTCAAGCCATTCAAAGGCCTTGTCGATTTCACCGTGCCAGGCGCACGTTCCCGCGACTTGAAAAGCCCAATTTTCACCTTCGGCGATCAGGGACTCCAGTTGCCGATTCGAATCTTCGATCCGACCAAGTGAAAATAAAGCCATGGCTTCACCATGAAGGCGATATCCTGCAATCTTCTCTCGGGATATTTGGCTTAGTGCTTCTTCAAATTTTCCTTCAAGGAGTGATATATAGCAAAACCCAAGATGTATGGTCGTCATATCCGGGCTCATCTCCTGTGCCCGCAGCATCGTCTCGTGAGCCTCACCGAGATGTCCCGCGATAGTAAGAACGCGTCCCAGTTCTCGTCGTGACCAGGGATTGAGAGGATCTAATTCGATTGATCTTCGTGAGAGCTTAATAGCTCTGTCAAAATTGCCGTAGAGCATCTCCCACAAGGCCATACTTGAAACGATGGCGCTGTCATTAGGAGCAAGTTCAAATGCGCGCAGCATATGCGGTCGCCCTTCGCTCATGCGCAGTTCAAGAGCGGCATAGACAAATGACATGGTTTCGTGAGCTTGCGCAAGCGAGTCATCGAGTGCCAGTGCCCGTTCGGCGGCTTTCTTCGCGAGAGGAAACTCTACTGCGTAGTCACCGTGCCCATAAGAAACGCGCACGCCATACACAGAGCTTAACCCCGCCCAGGCCTTCGCATTTTCCGGATCAATCTCTATTGCCTTTTTGTACAAGTCTACAGCCATTTGCAGACCCTCTTTGTTCATCTGCAAGTGAGAATGATGCGCACGAAGAATAAGTGAGTAACTCTCTGGATTGACCGGCTTCTTGACTTCATTGACACCGACCAAAGTCACATGCATGGCGGTTGAGACTGCTTTGGCGATATCATCCTGTACCGCAAAGATATCATCAAGCACACGATCATAGGTTTCTGACCAGAGGTGAAAACCATCGGCGACATTCACCAGTTGGGTGGTGATACGAACCCGATTGCCAGCTTTGCGCACGCTTCCTTCAAGAATCGTCCCGACTCCAAGTTTCTGGCCGATACTGCGCAGATCTTCCTGCTTTCCTTTGAAGGCAAAGGAAGAGGTTCGTCCGGTCACACGCAGACCGGGATTCTTGGCGAGCATATTGAGTAATTCTTCGGTCAGTCCGTCAGCAAAGAATTCATTCTCTTCGTCTCGGCTCATATTCGCCAATGGGAGAACCGCTATCGACGGGCGTGCTACGGCAACATTGCCGGTAGTTGCGCGCTCCCCCTGAGTCAATGCCCGGATGACAACGTTGAGATCGGCAGAAATATCCGCGGCCGTTTGATATCGTTCATCGACACTCTTTGCGAGCGCCTTTGAAACAATGCGCTGGACCCCGTCTGGAATGTCCGATTTGTATCGTGCAAGTGGTTCTGGTGAGTCGCTGATAATCGCGTGCAAGGTCGCGGCGTCATTAGCGCGCTTGAAAGGTGTGCGCCCCGCGAGAAGTTCATACATCACAATGCCGAGCGAGAAGAGGTCGGAGCGATGATCGATTTCGCGCCCTTGCGCCTGTTCCGGAGACATATAAGTGACAGTACCGAGAGTCGAACCGGCACGCGTAATCATCTCACTCCCCTGCATCGCTGCAAGACCGAAATCGAGGATCTTTGGTCTGAGTTCTTTGTCGATGATGATATTTGCTGACTTGATATCACGATGGATAATTCCCGCCTGATGCGCGGCACCAAGACCACTGCAAATCTGACCCATGATCTTAAGTGCCTGTTCAGTTGTGAGGGTCATATCCTGTGAAATGGCGGTCAGTTGTCTGCCGTCGATAAATTGCATCGCGATAAATGGCCGCCCCTCTGATTCACTGACTTCGTATACGGTGATAATATTGGGATGATCAAGCTTTGCTGCCGCTTGTGCCTCACGAACAAATCTCGCTCGAAGTCCGCTGTCTGCGACGAAGTGATAGGGGAGAAATTTGAGAGCAACTTTTCGTGACAGCTTGGTGTCTTCCGCGAGATAGACCTCTCCCATCCCCCCTGCGCCGATTTTCTCGACGATTCGGTAATGCTCAATCAGAGCACCGTTGACAAGAGTCAGGGAAGTACGCGTGTGGTCGTCGTTATCGGCCACGGCGTGCCTTTGCAAGAGAAATCAGGAGAAAAAGAACTGGTAGGGATGACATTGCCGGAAAGATAGTAGAAGAGTCAGAGAACAGCAATGTTGTAAGCGAGAATACAAAACGGGTTGGCAGCAATGCTCTCTACACTACTTTCAATTTCCATTTCCCCTGACGAAACAATATGATCGCGACGACCGCGGCCGCAGTCTCAGCCGCGACAATCGACCAGTAGACACCACTGGGGCCAAGACCCAACACGAGGGCAAGTATATAGGCGAGTGGAATTTCAAACAGCCAGTAGCAGAAAAAATTGATCTTTGTCGGAGTCATAGTGTCACCGGCGCCATTGAACGACTGCACCAATACCATCCCCACGGCGTAGATAATATAACCGTATGAAACCACCCGCAAACATTCACCACCAAAAGCGACAACCGATTCATTGTCGGTAAACAACCGAACGAGTTCCTCACTGAAAATGACATACGCAATCGAAACGAGCAGGAGAAATCCCATCGCATAGAAGCTGGTAATCCAGACCGATTTCTCTGCACGTTCCGGCTGCTTTGCGCCGAGATTCTGCCCAACCAGTGTCGCCGCTGCATTCGACAATCCCCATGCCGGGAGTAGGGTGAAGATAAATACGCGAATCGCAATGGTATATCCGGCGACCGCTTCACTACCGAATGTCGACATGATACGTACGAGTCCGATCCAAGATGATGTCGCAATAATGAACTGACCAATTCCGCCCAATGATGTCCGGATCAGATGCCAGAAGACATCCGTCTGCAAGCGAAGCTGCGCCCACTCGATCTTGATATGTTTTGCACCGTGAAGCAGCACCCAGAACTGCATCGCGACACCGAAACCACGTCCGATTGTAGTGGCGATGGCGGCCCCTTCGACCCCCATCGCCGGAATCGGCCCCCAGCCGAAGATGAAGATCGGATCGAGTACTATGTTTATCCCGTTGGCGACCCAGAGGACACGCATCGCAATGGCGGCATCTCCGGCACCGCGAAAGATCGCATTATTGATGAAAAGGAGCATGATCACGACATTGCTGCCGAGCATCCACGCGGTGTAGCGATAGCCATGCTCGATACTCCATGCATCCGCCCCCATGAGCGTGAGGATATCTTTCGCAAAGAATAGACCAATTGCAGCCAGTGGCAGGGCCGAAAAAATCCCTACCAGTATTCCCTGACTGGCGGCATTCGCAGCGCCGACTTTGTCTTTTTCGCCGATGCGTCGCGCTACGATGGCGGTTGTTCCCATGGCGAAACCGATGCAGACGGCATAGACAAGTGTCATGAGTGATTCGGTCAGACCAACCGTCGCCACTGCCGACGGGCCGAGCTTGCTGACAAAGAAAATATCGACGACAGCGAAAACTGACTCAAGCATCATCTCGAGAATCATTGGGACAGCCAGCAAAAGAATCGACCGACCGAGTGCCGCCTGAGTATAGTCGATCTCAGTCCCGCGAATGGCGTCGCTCAGATCCCGCCAGATGGAGGTTTTTTTGTTTTCAGTCGAGGATACTATGGGAGCCATCCTTCAACTTAGAATGCGCGGAGAAGATTTCGCAATCGCAAATTTGCATCATATGTTTCTCGTTGGACGTACCGTCTGGCAATGATGTGCAGTCCAACGAGGTTTCTATTTTGAATAGCGGTACATGCGGACTGAAAGATCCCTATTGAGATAGTTGCCAAGAAAGCCAAAAGTGCACAGACGGACGCCGTTGGTCTGTCTCTTGGATTGATAGATTCAAAAGCGTTGCGTGACCGTGTTTCGACATTCTGACGTAAGTCGCTCAAATGCACCGTACACCTCATCCACACTGATCTGATCGAGCGTTGCCCCCTGTTGTGTGTTCACCACATTGGCGGGGAAGCGATTCGGCTTTTCGACGGTCTGATCACGGCAATCAAGCGGCATGAAATTATTTACCGCCGCCGGATTCAAAAGAGTGACACTGCGTAAATTCGCATAGTGAGCGAGATTACGCGGTCCACTATCGATGCCGATAAAAAAGTCGGACTCTCGCATCTGCAGATACAATTCCCAGAGAGTCAACTTGTTGATGGCTGACGAAACTTCAAAGGGTAGTCGCGATTGTATTTTCTGAAACGTCTGTAATTCATCCTCACCACGACCGATAAAGTTGAAATAGTAATTTCCAGATTGATGAATTCTGGTTAACAGAGCGATCCAGTGTTCATCATCCCAGAGTTTCACCGACCATCCAGAACCAGTATGAATAAGAATGGTCTGTCTGTCGCCGCGACAATTACGCTGTTCAGATCTTTGTTTGCCGATTTCATCCCCAAGTTCGAACATCTCCGGACAAGTAGTATTCAGATCGCAGGGGGGAAGACCGAGGGCGTCAAACATGACTTCGCGAGACTGACGAACCGGTTCTTTCATCAGACTGCTCTTCACAATCTGTCCGAGATAGCACATGAGAGTAAAATCGCTGCTGACATATCTGCTACATCGAACGGGTCGAACAAGCTCATACCCCTCAGGGCTAAGACGAAGCACGACCATTGTGTCGTAATAACTCGGTATCTCAGATTTCTGAGTCTGTTTTATCTCACTCGCGCGAGCATACGAGCTGCTTGCAAGATAGATATTCCGCACACCTTTTACATGTTCTGCTAGTGAGAGAAAGTCAGGAGATACAACCAGATCAAAAGTGCATCGGTGACGCTCGACATATGCTCGGATTGCAGGCAAGTAGGAGAGACTATCACCAAGAATGCAGGGAACAACAATGAGGGTGCTCTTGTCGCCTTGAGAGCGAGACTTTCCGATTCCCAGAAGCATCCGGAAACGGAGTTTGAGAAACGGAACAATCTCCCGCGCGATCGAGAGGTCGGCGTGATTGAAAGTTTTGCTCTTCATCTCTTGGCGCAGCGATCGTTCACGAAATGCATTCCTTATGCCGCTTCATCAATGATACCCCATGAGAGCGTCCGTCCTCACATCAGCTACTCCATGCCAATGGTCATCCGGTCTCTTTAGTAATATATCGGATGTCTGATCGACAATCCAGCAAAGTTCGCAGGTTGTCCGAGTTGCTCTTTTCATGATAATTTCATGGAGTAGCTCAATAAATTGACAGTGTGTGTCGCTGTATGGCAAGTACTATTGGCAGAGATTGAGCGGACAATAGAAGGCACCTGGAATAGTACACCCAGGTGCCTGCAATCTAAACGAAAGTTCTACTTATCTGCGAATCGCGTGGGTTATGACAAACTCACGTCCCCAGCGCACTTTCCCATCTGACGCGCGGTAGCCATCGAAGAAACTAATCATATCTTCACGGAATGCCTTCTGTCCTTCTGGTGGAAGGGCCGCGAGCGCCTTCACTGTCGGGCCATAGTAAGTCGAAAAGAGATGCCAGATATCTTCGGCCTTATCTGCAAACTCCGGGCAATCGCCGGGTGTGAATGTAATTTCACGAAAATGATCCTGGAGTAAATTCGCGACCTTCTCGGGGTCTCCCCAGTTAAACGGGCTGGACATTCCCGGTGCTGGCGGCACATGTTTGGCAGTGATCTTGAAGAGTTTGCCGACTCCCCCTTCAGGTGTCCATGCAAGAAAGGCGACTCTGCCATTTTTTTTCGTCACTCGGGCGAGTTCCTTTGCGACGGTCGGTTGATCAGGTGCAAACATATGTCCGCAGGTCGACAGGACGACATCGAACGACTCATCAGGAAAGGGAAGTGCTTCTGCATCCCCTTCACGAAAATCGATATCGTGAAACCCGACTTCCTTCGCATTGACCTTCGCAGTTTCGATCAGCTCGGGAGTGAGGTCGATTCCGGCGACATGTGCGGTACGTTCACGCGCGGCGATGGCGGTGATTCCGGTGCCGGTTGCTACATCGAGAACCTTTTCACCCGGACGGACTTTTGCGACCCGCATTGTCTGGTCGGTCGAGATGGACAGACTCTTCGAAATCTTGTCGAAGTCACCCAATGCCCATATGGCGCGGTGACCCTTTTTGACTTGTGCGTAATCAATCATCGTACCAATTCTCCAGCGTTTGAAAAGTGAACTTGCTTGTCTGTTTGTGGAAATTCCCCGGCTGCAATAATGTCGACTACGAATTGAACGGGAGAAAGTGGAAAATGTTGCCCTAAATCTGAGATGAAGACCGACTTTGCTGAATAGATGGAGTAGGATTTAAATGCTGATGATTCCCCGCAGAGTTCATCCTCTTCGCAGTCTCCCGCCCAAAAATAAGTTGCAATTACATGTCGCACAGGCATTTATTTGGCTATTGAAGGACCACAAACGTGGACAACTGAACAGTTCTTGGATCATCGAAAGGAGAGGGAGATTCGAATCAATCGCCGAAGGTGTTTACTACATCCTCTAGAAACAGGAGTTATCAAGTGTTGAAATTCGTATCGCTGTCAGTCTTGTTGTTGCTCTTCACTGGTTGTTACGTCGCAACTGTCGAGACTGGTCTACAACCATCCACTCAAGTCATCAAGAAGCCATTTGCTTCCGGCTGGCTCTTCGGGCTTATCCCCCCTTCTACTGTAAAAACAGCCGCTGAATGCCCCAAGGGTGTCGCGAAAGTTGAGACGCAGCTCTCATTTGTAAACATGCTGGTTGCAAATATCACATTCGGAATCTATACCCCCATGCAGATTACCGTTACTTGTGCAGAGAGTTCAACCCTTGGCAACATTGACCCAGCGTCAATTCTCCGCTGCGAGTCGCTTGATGACAAAGATATCGAAGTTGCATTCACACAGGCCGCTGAATTGAGCAAGGAACTCGGCACACCGGTCTATGTCCAGCTTCCGTCAGTCGAATCCGAGGAGCCATCCACCGCGGTACGCGAAGAGAACTAGTATTCAGACGTGGGGCGATTAAAGCCTCTCGATGCTCTTACTTTTCATTCGAAATCAATGATCCGCCCTACAAATGTGGGGCGGATTTTCTTTTGCATGTCGAATGAACCAGACAGGGGGGATTGTTGAAACACTGGAGGGACTTATTCGAATCTTTGGTTGCCAAGCGGAGAGCCGAACTCTTCAGAGTTATTCCCGACTCCACGCAAAGCTGAAATGTAAGTGATTTGGCTCAAAACGGAATATGGAGAAGAAATTCTCAAGTCAATTTTGATGCAGACTTGACACCCCGTCGTGATGGAGTTATATGGGCTGTCTTGAGATCGCGGGGTGGAGCAGTCCGGTAGCTCGTCGGGCTCATAACCCGAAGGTCGCAGGTTCAAATCCTGCCCCCGCCACCATTTCATAAGTTCTCCCATCTCTGCCAAATGAATGGGCTAATGACAAAAAAAAGCCCGGGGCCCGGGCTTTCAATTTTCTCCCAGTGAACAACAACATTATTTCTGCGCTGGAGCAGTCACTTTGGTGAAGCCGTTGTCAGTCATCGCTTTTTTCAGGCTCGTTGCTCCACGATGTTGTGGCGACAACACTAGAGCTGAATCGATATAGAACAGTGCGGTACTGCTGTCGCGCAATTCGAGCAGCATCTGTGAATAAACCAGCATCGCATCGACAGATTTCGGATTCAGTTCGATATTCATTGCCTGGAGCGCCATCGCTCCAATAGTGTCGGTATCAAATAGAGTTGCAGTGAAATTGGTCAATGGCGGCGCACCGAAATCATATTTGGCGCGTCCATACCATACCTCTCTTAAGTTTCGATAAGCAATGATTGCCGAATCCGATCCACCCGCTTTGTGGGCGCGCATGAGGATATCCTCGATAAAGACCGGCGATTTCGATCCACGATGACAGGTCATGCAGTTCACTGCACCAACCGCAGCGGCATCCGTCCCCTTGTGGGTCGCAGCCGGAAGATATTTACCGTTGAGATCGGCGACCATTTTGATCATCTCGCGAGCTATTCGTTTGTGTTCGAGGGAATCACTTACGAAATCAGTCTCTTTCTTATCTGCTGATTCGAGATGGCAGAATTCGCAGCGCACGCCAAGTGAGCCGGTGTAGCTCTTCATGATGTTGATCAACTTATCTTTGTCGATATTCTTATCGAAGACCTGCAGATTTTTGAATCCCGATTCTTCCTTCTTGTTCTCATTTTCTTTTTTCCCCTGCTGCGCACCGACCGTTAGTGCCATCGCAAGAGTCACGGCGAATATCACTTTGAGTGCATTTCTCATCATTTGTTCCTCAACCTGCAGCTACTATGTCTATTGATCTATTTTTCTTTTTGCGTACGAAACAATGACCAGCGCAACAATGGCGGGGTCATCAAAGTCGTGAGCATAACCATGACAATAACCGCCGAATAGGTGGTCGGCGGAATGACCGGCTGTCCGTTCAGATACAAAGTCGCACCTATTCCGGCAAAGATCAACCCAACTTCACCGCGTGGAATCATCCCCAGCCCGATCGCGAGGCGATTGATCGACTTATCCCAGACCCCGAGTGAGCAGGCCTGCTTGCCGATCACCGCGACGAGTGTCAACAACAGCGCAAAGCTGATCACTCCGGGCTGTGCAAGCGCGCGCAGATCGACCATCAAACCCATACTGACGAAAAAAATTGGAGTGAGCAGTTGTGTGACCGGTTCAACGAGATGCTCAAGACTGGTATCGGCTTCAGTTTTTTCATTTTCCACAAACGGCTTGAGATGCACATCCTCCAGCACCAATCCTGCCGCAAATGCACCAACAATTGGAGCGAGTCCGGCAAGGTGAGACAGCCAGGCGAAGAGAAAACAGATCACGAGGGTCGTGACCAACAAGACCCCGTTGCCACGTAAACTGGCTGCAGCAAGATAGGTTCGTGGCAGAATCCATCCGCCGAGAACAACCGCCCCAAGCAGAAAGGCCGCGGCCTTACCGCTGATCACCAGCACCGTCATCAGGTCGACTCCGGCATTCCCGCCAGCACTGGCAACGGTGATCATTCCGGAAACCGTCGCAAGAATAATCAGTCCAAGAATATCATCAATAACAGCTGCGCCGAGGATGATGCGTGCTTCGGGTGATTTGAGCAGCCCGATATCCTTGATCACTCGCGCTGTGATACCGACCGATGTCGCAGTGAGTGTCGCGCCAAGAAAGAGGTGCTTATAAATCGATTCTTCGGGAAACCACCAGAGACTGACGAAATATCCGAGGAGAAAGGGGAGAGCCGCCCCAAGAGCTGCAACCAGAAAGGAAACCCAGCCGACTTTCGCCATCTCTCGAACAGTCGATTCCAGTCCGACTTGAAAAAGGAGCAGAATTACGCCGAGCTCGGCGAGTATTTTCAAGACATGCGATTCTTTCAGCGGCTCGAACAGGTCAACGCCAACGAGGACCGCGTTCCCGATGAGAATGCCGAAGAGAAGCTCGCCGAGAACTGCGGGCATGGAGAGACGTTCGAAAAGATGTCCGCCAAGTTTCGCAGCAAAGAGGACCACCACGAGGGCAACCAGTATCTCCGGCAATGAATCTCCAAGTGGCGCAGTTCCAACACTTGCCGCGAATCCATCGGGAGCGAGTAACCAGCCAAAGCCAAGTGTCACGAGTGAAGCTACAATTCCCATTCGTTTCAGAGAAAGCCGCGAGTCAGAGAAAAGATGGTTACGCATGCTGGTAAAGTAGCAGGTGTTGTTTCAGAGCGAAACGAAATTCGTAAAGTCGAACCCTTCCCCTGTAGT
Source organism: uncultured Ignavibacteriales bacterium (assembly GCA_964518635.1). GTDB lineage: Bacteria > Zixibacteria > MSB-5A5 > GN15 > FEB-12 > CAZFGK01. The sequence goes on along the minus strand of CAZFGK010000001.1, from coordinate 79,581 downwards.
CGATCCCAGTATCTGCCGATACAGACATCAACGGATTCTCACCACGAAACAGAACCGATCAGCCCTGCGACTCGGTTTACAGGAACGACAAGGAAACGTCAGACCATGTTTATCTTCATCGGCGGAATCGTAGTGATCGGCTCGGTAATGGGCGGGTTCATGATGCACGGCGGTCAGCCGCTTGCTCTCTGGCAACCGAGCGAGGTGATCATCATCTGCGGCGCTGCTCTTGGCGCGATGCTTATCGCTACTCCCTTCAAGGTCATCACCCAGCTCATTGGTCAGATTACCGCCGTTATGGGTGGCGGACTCGCCAAGAAAGACTTCCTCGATCTGTTGGTCATGATGTATGAAATTTTTAACGTCGCCCGTAAAGATGGTCTCGTAGGTCTGGAAGGGCATATCGAACGTCCGAAAGAATCTGAAATTTTCAAACGCTATCCCAAATTTCTCAAGAACCATCACGCCGTCGATTTCTTCACTGACACCATGCGTGTCGTTATCTCCGGATCAGTGCAGCCGCATGATCTGGATGACCTCATGGAAGGGGACATGGCGGTGCATCATGATGCCGAGCTCAAACCCTCACAGGCTCTCAGTTCTGTGGCGGATGCCTTTCCCGGTCTTGGAATTGTTGCCGCCGTTCTTGGAGTAGTAATCACCATGGCCTCCATTGGTGGTCCGCCGGAAGAGATTGGTCACAAAGTCGCTGCCGCACTTGTCGGTACCTTCCTCGGTATTCTTATGTCATATGGTTTCGTCGGTCCACTCGCTGCGGCACTTGCTCATCGTATCAATGAAAATCATCAGTACTATCTCTGCATGAAACAGGCCCTGCTCTCCTTTCACAAAGGGGTCGCCGGCGTGATTGCCGTTGAGTTTGCGCGACGTGCACTGAGCGGGGATGTCCGCCCTGATTTCGCCGAGCTTGAAAAGGCCTGCAACGACTCGAAGAAACGCTAGACGGCATAACGATGGCCGACTCCAAAGAGCTGCAACCGATCATCATCAAGAAGAAGAAGGGTGGCCACCACGGCGGCCATCACGGCGGCGCATGGAAAGTTGCCTTTGCTGACTTCATGACCGCGATGATGGCGTTCTTTCTGGTGATGTGGCTTGTGGGTCAGAAGCCGGAAGTGAAGGAAGCAGTGCAGGGATTTTTCCGTGATCCGGGGAAATACATGCGAGAAGGGCAGTCCGGCGTGCTTCGAGGTGGGCAGGGTGCAATCCCGCAAAATCAACCTCAGCTCTCCATGATCGAGTCAGTCAAGCAATCAGAAAAAGCTCCGTCTGATGATGGGGACAAAGAACGTATGCGCATGGCAGCGAAAGAGCTGCTCGCCGAGCTTGAAAAGCAGGAAGCATTTCAGCGTCTGCGTGAGAATATCAAAATTGAAGTCACTGCCGAAGGGCTCCGTATAGAGTTGACCGAATCGACTGATGCCCCGGCATTCTTCGAATCGGGTTCAGCAAAACTTTTACAGAAAAGCGCGATCATTCTTCAGATTATCGCCGGGCAACTCGGCAAACTGGAAAATCGTGTCGTCCTCGAAGGGCACACCTCCGAATCGCCGACAGGATTCGATGACTACACCAACTGGGAGTTGTCATCCGATCGCGCCAATGCCGCCCGTTCACTGATGGAAGTCTCCGGCTTGTATGATCTTCAGGTGCGTGAAGTGCGCGGGCTTGCTGACCGATTCCCGATGATCGCCTATTTGCCGGAAGACCCGCGCAACCGCCGGGTGAGTATCATCGTCCTCTACAAAGATGCCGAGAACCGCTACGACGAAATCCGTCTGGCTCAAACGGATGCCGGCAGCACGCAGGTGGAGCAGCCAGTTATAGTTGAGCCGGCTGTTGATCCGTCCCATCCGTAGTCCGTTCATACCCTGCAGAATCTCTCTCAATTCCAAATTAATACTCTAGACGTGCAGCTCACCCCTATCCACGACGTGATTGACTTTACGTTGTGGATGCGTATCCTGATCACTTCACTGCTGCAGCGCAGTGGTGAAGTCGCTGGATGCCGAACGAAGCACGTCTTTCATCAGATACCAGACGCGGCGGTCAGGAATTTCTTGATCGTTTCCGGCTTTCTTTTGCCAATTTTCAACCAACCATCGATCTCTGTCAGGCAGTCAGCCGCAACGAAAAGCGGACAATAGTCAGCGGCCTTGCTGGCTCCTCTGCTTCCTTTCTTATCGCCGAACTCGCCAAGACTGCTTCCAGACCCGCACTAATCATCACTGCTTCGCCGGATGAGGCGGTTGATCTGTCGGATGATCTTCGCATTCTCCTGGGTGACCGAGTCGCACACTATCCGGCTCGTCAGATTCTCCCCTTCGATTTTCGCCCGCCACAAGGGGAGATCATCGGACAACGCTTGGCGGCTCTCTCGATGCTCACCCGCGCCGGGAATGCTTCAGAGCCCCCGATCATTGTTGCCCCCCTTCGTGCGATACTCGAACCGACGATCACTCGCACTTCCCTTGAAAAGCGATCTCTCAGTCTTTCTATTGGTGACGAGTACGACATGGATTTACTCATCGATCATTTTGCCGATCTTGGTTTTCGACGGGTGCCATTGGTCGAAGAGGTCGGTGATTTCGCTCGTCGTGGCGGAGTGCTGGATTTTTTCTCTCCCGGTTTTGAAGCCCCCGTTCGAGTTGAGTTTTTCGGAGATGAGATTGAATCACTCCGCGGTTTTGATGTCGCCACGCAGCGGACAACCGAAACACTACGCACGGTCAATCTTCTCCCCAAACGTGAGATCACTCTCACGCAGAAAGAGCTCGAATATTTTCTCGATCGGATTCCAGCCGCCGATGCCGAATTGTTGCAGGCACGCTATGTGAATGATCCAGAGCTTCCCGGACTGGAATGGCTCTCTCTGCTATTCGGCATGCCGCAGGGAAGGATGACTGACTTTCTTGAGCATCCGGCATGGACATACGTGACCGATCATCGCCGCCTCGAAGAGGAATTCGCGTCGATCCTTGATGAAGGCCGCTTGCTTCATGGAAAACTGCGAGATCGGTTTTCATCACTTCCTGATCCGGAATCCTACTATCTCACATGGGATACATTCGAATCATGGCTCGGTAATAGCCCACTTATCGACAGTGTTCCCTTCAAAGGGAGTAGCCGGACCGTTATTCCGTTTGATTTCAAACCACAACCGACACTCAGTTCACGGCTAGATTTATTGGGGAAAGAAATCGAGCGATTCGAATCGGATGGCTACCTCTACATCCTCACCGCCGATTACAGCGGACTTGCCGAACGTCTCAGCGACCTGCTTTCGAACAAAGCAGGAATTCAGATCACCGAGCAACTTCCCATTGTCGTCGCTGATTTTACTGCTGGCTTTGCCTCCGATGACGGGAGATTCGCGCTCTACACCGATCATGAGATTTTTCAGCGACATCACCGGCGCATCCGAAAGAAACGATTCCGTGAAGGGGTCGCGATTGAAGATTATCATCAGCTTGATCCGGGAAATCTGGTTGTTCACGAAGATTACGGCATCGCGCGCTATCTCGGACTCGAAACGCTGCATATTGACAACCGGAGACGGGATTGTCTTCTCCTGCAATTTGCCAGTACCGACAAAGTCTATGTTCCACTCGAAGAATTTAACCGTGTAGGAAAGTACGCCGGAAACGAAGCAGCCCCTCCGCTGACAAAACTTGGCGGTCCTCAATGGGAGAAGCTCAAGGCCAAGGCAGAGAAAGCAGTCGATGCCATGGCGCAGGAGTTATTGGGGATCTACGCCAAGCGTTACGCAAGTAAACGCCCACCACTCGGAGATGACTCCATTTTTGTTAAACAACTGGAGTCATCATTTCCCTATGAAGAAACAACTGATCAGCTTAAGGCGATTGCCGATGTCCGCGCTGATTTTTCGCAGGATCGCCCGATGGATCGGTTGGTCTGCGGTGATGTTGGATTCGGAAAGACCGAAGTCGCAATCAGAGCGGCATTCAAAATGATCGATGCGGGGAAACAAGTGGCGTTACTCGTCCCGACAACAATTCTCGCGCAGCAGCATTTTGAAACATTCTCCGAACGACTTTCTCCATTCGGGGCAAAGATCGCGCAGCTCTCCCGTTTTGTGCAGCCAAAAGATCAAAAAGTCGTGTTGAGTCAGCTTGCCGCTGGTCAGATCGACATGGTGATCGGCACCCATCGATTGCTTTCATCCGATGTTAAATTTCGTAACCTCGGGTTGTTGATCATCGATGAAGAACATCGCTTCGGAGTTCGTCACAAAGAGACTATTCGCTCTCTGCGAAGCTCGATTGACACGATGGCGATGACTGCCACGCCGATTCCGCGGACGCTCCACATGTCACTCACTGGCGTGCGTGATCTGAGCTTGATTGCAACGTCGCCGAAAGATCGTTTGCCGATCATTACAGAGGTGGTCGAATTTGATCCGGAAATTGTGCGCAATGCCATCCTGCGTGAAATTGATCGTGGCGGACAGGTCTTCTTTGTGCACAATCGGGTGCAGACCATCGAATCGATGTATGAGTATCTCAAATCGATTGTCCCCAAAGCGGAGATTGTCATCGCCCATGGACAGATGCATGAAAAAGGGATGGAAGAGGTCATGCTCGCTTTCATGGCTGGGCGATTCAATATCCTGCTTACTACAACTATTATCGAGTCGGGGCTTGATATTCCGAATGCCAATACCATCATCATCAATCGCGCCGATCGATTCGGTCTTGCCCAGTTGTATCAATTGCGCGGAAGAGTTGGACGAAGTTCACGCCGTGCCTATGCCTACTTTCTCACCCCACCGACCCGCATGCTTACATTGGATGCTATGAAACGGCTTCGCGCTCTCGAAGCCCACTCCAATCTCGGCGCGGGCTTTGCCCTCGCCATGCGTGATCTTGAAATTCGTGGGGCGGGAAATCTTCTGGGGAAGAAACAGTCGGGGCATATTGAAGAGATCGGTTTTGAACTCTATACACGCATGTTAGAAGAGAAAATTGCTGCACTTAAAGGGGAGGAGATTCATCGCCGCTCGGATCTCAAGCTTGATATCGATCTGGAGATGCATCTTCCGGATAGCTACATCCCGGATAGTCAGCAGCGAGTCGATATTTACCGGCGTTTGGCTGATGCAGAAAAACCGGAGGACGTGTCGTTGTTGCGTGAAGAGGTGCGTGATCGTTTCGGGAAACTCCCTGAGTCGTCACAGAATCTCTTTGATGTCGCCGCGTTAAAAATTGTCTCGACTGCGGCAAAAATTGCGAAAGTGCGAGTACGAGACGGTCGCGCCGGATTGCAGTTTGTTGATGGAGCAAAACTCACCCGTGAGATGATCGCCGCCATACACAGAGCAACGACGGTCCCGCTTGAATATTCATTTACTGGGGCGACAGTCTTATCAGCCAATCTCACCAAATTGCCACTCTACGAGCAGATACCTCATCTTGCTTCATTGATCCAGGCGCTGGTGGCAAGCGTACCCTCCGTACCGTTAGGGGTCTCTTGATTCTCTCTTGATTCTCGCGAACCATTTTGCCATGATGTCGTAGAACCGATATGGTTGAAGGAAAAGGAACTGGTATTCAGATGCATAAAGCCCTACTCACTCGTATACAAAAGACACTCCTTGTCACAGGATTGTTCATTACCGCTGCAAGCTTGGATCTCTCAGCGCAGGAGCATGCCAGCAAACCGGCTGTTGATTCGACTCCGGCTCCAGCCGAAACACATCTTTCAAATATTACGCAACTGACTTTCGGCGGTCAAAACGCCGAGGCATACTTTTCATCAGACAGCAAAGAGCTGATTTTTCAGTCGACACGCGACTCACTGCAATGTGATGCGATCTTTCGGATGAATATCGACGGCTCTAACGTTCGGATGGTCTCTTCCGGCAAAGGGCGCACGACCTGTTCATTTCTGTCACCGGACGGGAAGACTATCATCTATGCCAGCACCCATTCGGGTGGAGAAAGTTGTCCTCCACCGCCGGACATGTCGAAGGGATATGTCTGGGCAGTCTACAAGGACTTTGATATCTACGCCGCAAATCCGGACGGCTCCAACATTCGTCCGCTTACCACCACGCCCGGATACGATGCAGAAGCAGTCTACTCTCGTAAAGGGGATAAGATTCTCTTCACCTCGGTTCGCAACGGTGATCTCGATCTCTATCAGATGAATGCCGATGGCTCGAATGTCGAACAGCTTACCAACACCCCCGGCTATGACGGCGGTGCATTCTACTCATTTGACGGAGAATGGATTGTCTGGCGGGCATCCCGTCCGACCGGCGATTCACTCAAAGAGTTTCAGACACTACTTGCCGACGGGTTGGTTCGTCCGCGTGATCTGGAAATCTATGTCATGAATCTGAAGGATCGAAAGCCGTTGCAACTCACTTCAAATGGTGCCGCTAATTTTGGTCCCTTCTTCCACCCGGACGGCAAGCGGGTGATTTTCTCGTCAAATGTAAAAGATGCACGAGGCAGAAACTTCGATCTCTTCATGGTCGATGTTGCGACGAAAAAGATCGAACAGGTTACCTACAATGACACCTTTGATGGTTTCCCGATGTTCTCTCATGACGGAAAGAAACTGGTCTTTGCATCGAATCGAAACGGGAAAGTCCGAGGCGAAACCAATATCTTTATCGCCGACTGGATCGATTGATCAGCAGTATTGAGCAGGAGTGAATCTACGGAGCAAGACGGGTACGCAGTGTCGTCCCGTCTTCGCCGACAATTGCTCCATATCCATTCGAGTTGAATGTGATTGATGTCAGGGCATTGGAGGTACCTGATGATTCAATAGCAAAACTCTGACCAAAATTTTCCGAGCGAAGGATCACTCCATCTCGACCACAGATCCAGATAACACTTCCGACGGTGGCGATACCGAGAAGCGGGGAAGATGCTCCTGTCGTTCTTGGTGTCCAGTTAGCACCGCCATTTGAGGAAACGAGACAGAGTCCGCCACCACCGGTGACGATCAACGAGTCAGCAGAGAGAACGGCAATAGAGCGGAGATCAGTCGATGTTCCACTGCTTACAAGCCCCCAATTCAGGCCATCAGTAGTCCGCGAGATGATCCCGCCATTGCCAACCGCCCATGCAGTAGTCGTCGAGTAAGCAGCGACATCTGACAGCAATAGGTTCGTCCCCGATGGTTGCAGCTGCCAGGTTGCGCCGCCATCGACGGTGTTCAGAATCGCTCCTTCATCACCAACTGCCCATCCGTTGGTTTCGCTCACGAAACTGACTGAACGAAAATCTACCGTTGAATCGACCGGTAGAAAAGCCGGATCGACCCGAAGCCAGTTCTGGCCTCCATTGGAAGTGAAAAGAAGCATTGCGCTGTCGCCGACGATCCATCCGAAAGAACGAGTGACCATCTGGATATCCGCAAAAAGTGCAGGTTCAAGATTGAAAGAACTCAGCCAGTTTTTCGCTCCGTTGTTCGATAGAAATGTCCAGCCGACATGTTCTATTGCGCCGAGGACATAGCCGACTGCAATAAACGAATCTGCCGCGAGCGGTATCACTTCACTCATATCAAACGCACTATTCACACCGACTGGCAACCACGGCACAATCGAAAATTGAACGGGCAAAAGCAATGGCTGATGATCGACTCCTGTTGAAGCAACGACGATGGTATCAACCAATGTGCCGATCGACTGACCGGCAGGGTTCAAGGTCAACGAAAGATTCAGCGGAGTGTTTCCAGATGTTGCGCTCAGGGACAGCCAGCTTGAAGTCTTCGAGATGGTGAGAGGCAATGCCGAACCACTGATTGATTGCAAATTCAGAGTCGAGTTCAAAGAGCCATCATGGAGAAGTCCACTCACATTCAAACTCGCAAACGACGACCGAATGCTGTCCCCTACAATGAAAGTCACTGGAATTTTTGCCGGTGATCCGAACGCCCCGGCGGCAGTCACTGTGATGGTATCTTTATATGTCCCGATTGGCAGACTCCCGATGATCGGCTGCACCAGGATCTCAGACGGAACAGAATCAGCTGTCGGAATAACCGAAAGCCAGGGTTTGGTCTTGGTGACAGTATAGGTGAATCGATCGGTCCCAATGTTTCTGACCTGAATCTGCTGCTGAGCTGGGCCTGTCCCTAACCTAGCCTGAAATGTCAGACTACTCGCGCTAAGTCCCAACCTTGGACCATTCGCACTAATAGTCTCTTTCTTATCGCAACCGGTAAGTGCCAGAACAAGAATGCAGCACAGAGTTATCAGTATTCCAGATATCAGAATTATTCCGGGATGGGAGTGAATTGCAGCGATTCGATCTTTGTCTTTCATGTGCAAAGAATGAACGAATCAGAACGTCCGCTGTCAAAAGCAACGCAGGAAAAGTTGCAACTCTCTTCAACTCGACTCAGGTATGCAAAACCGAGACTTACTACAGGTCAGGGTTTGTAGGCGGGAGCATTCTCCTAATGCTATACAAGGGAACGGGTTGCGCTGAACTTCTGCAGGAGAATGCAAGGTTGCGACAAACGGCACACTCTTCGCTGGAATACCCTCGTGATGACCAACGTCAAGGAGAGTGCACAGTGCTAGACGCCAAGTATCAGCGTGGATTTTCGAAAGAACGACTACTTGCCATGCAGGAACCGCGGGTCAAGTCGGATGATCGCGGTATCTACATCATGTCTCTCTCTGAGAACACCAAAGTTTACTTTGAAGACTACTACGATTTTCTTCGAAAGACCTATCTTCGTGCGGCACACGAACGTGTCCGTCTGGATGAACGAATCCGTGTCACCGATCCTCGCAACGAAGAATCACTCGCCTATTATCGCGCCCGTGGCGTGATCGTCGATCTTCTCATGCGAACCGTTCGCCGTTTCTATATGGATGGCTCCAATTTTGGAGTGGTCATGACCCCGTGGTGCTTCGGTACGGTCGTACTTGAAAAATGTGAGGTCTATCGCGAACGTCTCGCCAAAGGAGAGGTCCACGATCCGAATATTGAAAGCTATCCGTTTTATGTGGTCAAATACATGGACGAAATCTACAAGCAGACCCTTCTCGAACTCTTCGATTTCCCCTCGCAGGCATTTCAGATGCGCTGGCAGTATACCGAGCTTCTCAAACGATATTCCCGGATGCTCGGCGATATCACCGGTCGCTTGCAGGGAGTGCTCGGTACAGTACGTCAGCTCGGAGCCTAACAGACTAAACTTCCTCTTTCGACGGGAGTAACTCTCAGCTCCCTTTCCGCCGATAATCGAAACGGGTGTTTCCGGTCTCAAAATGACCGGCATCCGTATTCAATGGCAAACCTGACGACCTCGAAATTCGGTCTGAAGCAATCGGCACTGGATAAGTTTCTGCCGATTTTGCTCGATTCTCTGCGTCTGGATTCGGTTCTCGATTTCGATCTCTATATTCATGTCGGCCGCGAGCTGGTGCTCTATCGCTCACGTAATCTCCCCTTCAATGATCGTACTCGTCAGAACCTGATCGAGAATCGAGTTGATCGGCTCTATGTCAGTGCCGACGACAAACCGGCCTATCAGCGATACATCGAGCATCACCTCGATCAGATTTTTCATGATCCGTCCATTACCGAAGAGAAGAAGGCCTCAGTTCTGTATGAGACCTCGACCAATCTGGTTCGGGACGTCCTCGCTAATCCAACCTTTGGTGAAAACATTCATCGTTCGCAGGAATTAGTCGCTAACACTGTTAGCTTTATTCTCCGCGGTCGAGAGGCCTTTCTTTCACTCATGCAGATTTCATCATTTGACTATTACACCTACACCCACTCGGTAAATGTCTGCACCTTTGCAATCTCGCTTGCGCAACAGCTCGGTATCAATGATCTCAAAGTTCTCAACGAACTTGGCACCGGTGCTCTCTTGCATGATATCGGAAAATCAAAGATCTCCGATCGTATCCTGAACAAGAAATCGCCGCTGACACCGCTGGAATTCGAGATTATGAAGAAGCATCCCCGCTGGGGGGTTGAAATTCTCAAGGAGACCAACACTGTTCCGTCGATCTGTCATTTACCGGTGCTGGAGCATCATGAACGTGGGGATCGTCGCGGTTATCCTTCCGGGCTATCACTCGATGAAATGCATCTCTATTCGAGGATTATCGCGATCGTCGATTGCTTCGATGCGATGACCACCGAAAGAGTCTATCAGCACGCCAAGCCATCTTTTGAAGCATTGAAATTGATGCTCTCCATGAAGGATGCATACGATACAGTGCTTCTGCGGGCATTCATTGATCTGATGGGACCGGATGAGATGCGTGCAGGCGGCAGAGATTAATCGCAGTAGTCATTATCAGGCAATTCTCACTAACTCTCCACTTTACCTCCGGTTGCATTCTTCTATACTTTGATTCGTTCAGCACTTGAACTGAGTTGAGCCAATTCGCTCGTTGAGCGTGAAGGAAAGATGGAGAGGAATTTCTCATGCGAAAAGTTGTCGCTACCAAAGAAGCACCGGATGCGGTCGGGCCATACAGTCAGGCGATCATTGCCCCTGCAGGTGAACTGGTCTTCACCGCTGGACAGGTGGCTCTTAATCCGGCAACCATGACCCTGGTCGGTTCTACTGCCGCCGAACAGGCCGAACAGGTGATGAAAAATCTCACTGCTGTGCTCAAGGCATCCGGCTGCGGTTTCGAGGATGTCGTCAAGACGACGATCTTCATTCTCACGATGGATGATTTCGCGGCGGTGAATCAGGTCTACAGTCGATTTTTCACAGAAAGCTATCCGGCTCGGTCGACCGTAGCGGTCAGCCAACTTCCCAAGGATGCGCGGGTCGAAATCGAGATGATCGCCATGCGTCCGAAGTAGCTCAGGGAATAGCTCTTCTCAGCCGATACTAGCGGCATGAAACATATACTGCCTTACAGGCAGTTCTGCTCTGGCAAAGGATGGCCGATCCCCCATGAATGATCTTTTTCTCGCCCTCGATCTCTGGGTTGGGGCGGAATTCTGGCTACCAGCCGGAGTCCTTATTCTGGTCTCCCTTATGGTCGTTGGGTCTCCAACGGCGCAGCTTCGAATTGTTGCGCTCAGCGCAGTCTTCGTGGTCATCACGATCTACGCAGTGATCGCCCAACAGTGGCTGATTGCGCTGGTAGCGATGTTCTACCCCTGGATGCTCGTTCGGGAGGCGCAGAAGAGAAGTGATACGCCAATTCACATTTTACCTCCGGCGATTCCGCGTCCCTGGCGAGCAATTGCATTGATAAGCGCGGCGATGTTTGTCGGGATCTGGGTGCTCGCCGTGAAACGGACAGCGGTCTGGAATTTTGCCGAAACGCCGCTGAGCTGTTCACTCAACAATGTGCTTGCTGTTCTCCCTTCTCATGCGCTGACCCTGTCACTCCTCGGCGTTGGACTGCTTCTCACGCTGTCAGCAAAATCGAGAACGCCGAATCCCGTTTCGGGATCAGCAGCTGAACCAAAGGGGGATGCATGAACGCCTATCTCCTGTTGAGTGGAATTCTGGCTGCAATCGGGTTGTATATCATCTGGACTCGACGGATCGACGAAGGGGGATCGAGCGGCGTGCATCTGTTGGTTGCCGCGGCGTTGATCACTCTCATCTCAGCCGGAAAATATCTCACCACCTTCTCTCATTCGCAACAGATCGCTGCACTGGTGATTGCTCTGACCGGGATTCTCATTTATCAGCATCAAAAAAAATATCGCTCGCGACGCGCTCCCTTTGGATTTAATCAGACCTCGACCGTGGTGCTCACCGTGATTGTCGCAGTCGCGTTGTTCTTTTCCGTGCAGACGGAGATGAGTCTCTATGACGGCTTCCCGCTGGTATCGTTGATCATGGCAGTTGCTCTTCTGGCACTCTTTTCACTCAAGAAACAGGAACAGCGTAAGAGTGCTGAAGTCGTTGCCTTGAAAGAATCGGAGTCGAACCAGTGAACGTTTCGATTCCACTTTTTCTTCTGTTGGCTGTGACTTTGATCATGCATCTCCGCGAGCAGTGGGGAGTTGTTCCGGCAAAATCCGGGAGCTTGTTCATTACTGGAATTGTCGCTTCACTTGGCGCGATCTCTTTCATCGGCTTTGGCGGGGCATTCGAAAATCGCTATATCGTTGACCGATTTGCACTCACTCTTTCAGTCTGCGCGCTGGGTGCATCTCTGTTGTTTTACGCGTTGCGTCCTTCCTTTCGGGAGACGATCCAGTCGCACGATCTTCTTGCGATTGCAGGTATCGTTGCCGCAGCAGGAGCACAGGACTTCCTCCTTCTGTTTGCCGGATTGACCGTCTCCATCCTGTCACTGACCAGGCCATCGCGACTTTCGTTTGCAACTCGACTTTTCTCTTCACCTATCATTGCCATTGCTGCACTCGGGCTTGGTCTCGCGCTCATCGTCGCCCTGTCCGGGACGACCAAGATTGTTGATGCTCGCATTTCGATTGGTGTCCTACAGGTGAATCATCGAGGAGACATCGGACTCATCCTGATTCCTGCGCTGATTCTGATGTTCGGTTCTTTATTCATCCTGCTGGCTCCTCCGAGAACTGATCAGTGGCTGCGACGTTCGATTCGAATGGTGACCGCAGGGGACGCGCTCACCCTCGCCTTATGGCCATTGATCATACTTGTACTTTTTGCACGAGTTTTTGTGGGTGTCCTTTTTGCATTTTCAGATCCGGTGATGACTCCAAATGACTGGGGAATCGGGATGTCGATCCTGCTTGGAGTCTGCATGATCGCGGTCATGCTCGCTGGCAGAGAAGAGAAGGATCGAGACAAGTTTCTCTTTCGTGCCTGGCAGTTTCAGCTGCTGATGATCCCGATTGGACTCATGGCGGTTACTTCGAGTGGGCTGGCTTCGAGTCTTTCGCTGGTCGTCGTTGCAACACTCAACACGATTCTGCTGAGTCTTGTCGTGACCAATCGTTCAAAAGAATTTTCTTGGCCATCACTCGCCGTCGCTGCGGCGATGATCGGTTTTCCCGGCGTCGCAGGATTTTTTGTCCGTCTCGCGACTCTTGATGCCGCGGTCGAAGTATCCGGATTGAAACTATCGCTCACCATTCTGTTGGCGGTTCAATTTTCGGTCGTCGCAGTTTTCTGTACGTTCCTTGTTCGTCAAGCAGGTGGAGTGATACGATTGAGCCGGATTGGTAAGAGTGATGAACTCTCTCAAATCCAGACTGATTTTTCCGGTCCGCAACCTGCTGGCATCCCTTCAGGGCTTATCATTGCCGTCGTTCTGGGAGTGATGATACTTTCGAGCTTGCTGACCCCGACATTGCTGGCCACGCTGACTCCCGCCGGTGAGATGTTCGGTCTGACTCTCAAGTAGCTCGAAATTTCCGATCCTTGCAGCGTCCCGTCCTCGTCATCGTCGGAAGAACTTCTCGACGTTGACTCCAATCCCCCCCTGCGCTATACTTTTCGATATGACTACACTTCGCTGGCAACCAGAGGCCAGCTTGCACGAACTGGCATCGGGCCCGATCGTCTCATAACGCAGGATGCAAACCGTGCTGATCAAATTACGCCGTCTTTTTCTTGGCGGTCTTCTCATTGTCGTTCCGGCGATTCTCACTTTTCTTGTTCTGCGTTTTCTCTTTGATCTGGTAGACGGTATTACACGCCCAATTTTTGAGAAATTGTTTGATACCTACATCCCCGGTACTGGTCTTCTTGCCACATTGACTGTGATTCTCCTCGCTGGGATTTTTTCCCGGTTTTTCCTCGGTCGTCAGCTCTACAAATTCTGGGAAGACATCGTTCAACGAATTCCACTCGTCGGGCTTGTCTATTCCCCTGCGAAACAGCTCATGGAATCATTCACCAGTGAGAAGCAGTCTTTTTCAGACGTGGTCCTTATTGAATATCCCGGTAAAGATCTCTGGACCGTCGCTTTTGCCACTCGTCACGTGGTCCTTCATACAGAGAACAGCAGCTCAAATTCAGTTGTTGTATTTGTTCCTACAACCCCGACACCACTTTCTGGCTTCACGGTTCTGGTTCCAGCGGCAAACGTTCGCCGAGTCAATCTCACCGTCGATCAGGCGATGCGATTTGTCGTCTCGGGGGGGATATCCTGTCCTGATTCATTTATTATTAGTCCACTCTCAGCATCAACCGTTTCTGGAGTTGCCAAGTGAAACTCGCTCATCTGCTTCTCGAACGTCGCATCATCGTTGACCTGAAAGCCACCAACAAGATCGAAGCGGTCCGTGAGATGATCGCGTCGTTGCAAAAAGAGGGAGTACCTGGAGATTTCGATGCCATCTTCAATGCCGTTATTGAGCGGGAAGAGATCGAAAATACCTCGTACGGACATGGTTTTGCATTCCCGCATGCCCGGACTGATGCGGTGAGCGAAATGTTTGTCGTGATTGGGATTTCGAAAAAAGGTCTGAACGACAAGACCGCCGACAATTTACCGCTGCATGTGATCTGCCTGCTACTGACTCCGTCGACCATCGCCAAGCTCTATCTTCAGGCGCTCAGCGGTCTGGCGAATTTTGCTCGCAAGCCGGGCACCATGCAAAAAGTTCTTGGGGTCAAATCACCGACTGACCTGATCGAACTCGTCACCGCTTCGGCTATCAACATCGATAAAGATCTTATGGTCAGGGATGTGATGCGCTATGATGTTGCGACGGTCACCGCCGATGACTCCCTCAAGGAAGTCGCCAATCGGATGTTTCGTCACAAATTGTCGGCTCTGGCAGTGGTTGGGCCGAAACAGAATCTTATTGGTGTCATCACCGATCGTGATCTGATCCGCGCTGCTTTGCCGGATTACAAGTCGCTGATTCAGAATCTGAACTATTCTCTCGAAGTAGAGCCGTTTGAAGAGCTTCTCAAGCAACAGGACAAAATCAGGGTGTCGCAGTTGTACGACACCAAATTTGAGACCGCCACTCCCGATACTCGTATCGTAGAAGTCGCCGCCATGATGATATTCAAGGACCTCAGGAGAGTATTTGTGGTCGAAGGTGAGAAATTAGTCGGTGTGCTCTTGCGTAAAGACATTGTGAACATGATTATCCGCGGCTAATGACCCATTCACACGGCGAAGTCACTCCCTACAAAATAACCCCCGGTCTCTGGGTTTTGTTAATCATAGCAATCTTAGCCTGCCTCCCCGGCTTCATCGCCGGTGCAGGGCATATCCATATCGAGCCGATACTTGGTGCCTTTGTTTTTGGTCTCGCAATTTTCGGAGCGGCATTCATGCTCTCCTGGGCGGCGGAAGCAGCGCAGATCGAAATCTCCCAGTCACTCGCCATTGCGATTCTTGCCCTGATAGCGGTGCTGCCGGAGTACGCGGTCGATTTTGTCTTTACCTGGAATGCGGCTCATAATGACGAAGCACGCCATTATGCCGTCGCCAATATGACCGGCGCGAATCGACTTCTTGTTGGGCTCGGCTGGCCGGTTGTGCTCATGCTCTTTGTCTGGGTCAAGCAGAAAAAAGAGATTGTCCTCGATAAGACTCAACGAGTCGAAATTTTCTATCTCCTTGCCGCGACGGTCTACTCCTTCACCATTCCGCTCAAAGGTTCGCTGAATCTTATCGATGCGGTGATCCTTGTTTCGCTTTATGTCCTCTATGCCAAGCGGACCTCTCAGTTGCCGAGTGAAGAGCCGGAACTGGTCGGCCCGGTCAAGATTATCGCCAATCTGACAAGAACTCCACGGCGAATGGCTACTGCGGCTCTCTTTCTTTTCTCTGGAGCGGTGATTTTCTTTGTAGCAGAACCGTTTGCACATTCCCTTGTCGAGACCGGAAAACAGCTCGGCGTAAATGAATTCCTGCTGGTGCAGTGGCTTGCGCCGATTGCCTCCGAAATGCCTGAGTTTCTGATCGCCGCCACCTGGACCGTACGCGGACATGCTGCCGCCGCGATGCGTGCCTTGATATCATCGAAAGTCAATCATTGGACTTTGCTCATCGGTACCATTCCAATTGTCTATTCGATATCTGCTGGAGTCATCAAGCCCTTCCCACTCGATACCCTGCAGGATCATGAACTCTATCTTACCGCTGCCCAGTCACTTTTTGCAGTGGCGATTCTTCTCAATCTCCGCATGAACAAGATCGAAGGGGTCGCGCTCTTTGTCCTGTTTGGTGCACAACTACTCATGGAAAATATCCGCGTTCCGCTGGCGATCGGTTATTGTGTGCTGGGGGTCGCGTACTTGATCTATCAGCGAAAACATATTGGCCCTGTCGCCAGAGCTGGACTCAATTTCTCAGGCAAGGAGTAGCCAGGGGTTTTCCGCCTCCCGATTTCCTGAACAACTCGTTGTCCCGTTGCGGGTTGACTCTTTTTCATTCCTTGTTTCTTCTGCTCCAAAATAAGACAATTCGATCCCTGAACGATCATTCAGACGCGATTCCGGCGATGCTTCGTTGACAGTCCTGTCACCGGCTCTATATTCCAAACCTGCGATGAAACCAAGAACCCAACAGGGAAGTACGCCGTTTCGGAAGAAGCTGATGACGCTCATCTGCGTCGCTCAGGTGCTTGCCTTGTTCTTGACCGGGATCGTTGCGGCTCGTCCAAATCTTTCGTCTGAAAAATCTACTCTCGAACGGACGGTCGCGCCGACTGCCGAAGAGATTGCTGCCGGAGTAGGGGATACCTCCCCAACTGATGACGCCGCCACTTCTGATCCGATTTCGGAGACCGACTCGCATGGTTGGTGGACTGCGCAGCTTTCGACGCAGGAGACCATTCGGTCGATTCGCTACATTCTCCCTGAAATTTCGCTCAGTCGTACAGATGCCTACCTCGGCTACTGTCAGCTGATTTTCGTCTATTCTACTCTTGGTGAAGTCTCTGCCGAGCTTCCCTATCGATTTGCTCTCGTCGGCCAACGCCCGTCCGGCACCAGCTAACTTCTCTCAATTCCCCTTCACTCAAGTCTGAACCACTGCGTCATCGCTATGATGATGCTTCTTTCGAAATAGAGAATTATTACATAAAGGAGATAGGAATGAATACCAGTCAAAAATGGAGATGGGGAATTACCGCCGCTCTGTTTGTGCTCGGCTGCTTCATGTTCTGGCCGACGTTCCAGTTCTGGACGATGTCCGACACAGCCCGCGCATCGATGCAACAGAATGATCCGGGTGGATATCTGAAACTACAAACGAATGCGATTCGCCTCGGACTCGATCTTCAGGGAGGAATTCATACCGTCCTTCGCGTGAAGACCGAAGAGATCGACGCAGCCGCACGTGAAGGGGCCGTTGATCGCGCTATTCAGGTCTTGCGTACTCGTATCGACGGGCTCGGCGTCGCCGAACCGATTATTCAGCGGCAGGGGGATGATCGCGTCATCGTTGATCTTCCCGGCTACACTGATCCGGCTCGAGCCGAAGAATTGATCGGACAGACTGCGCAACTGCAGTTCAAACTGCTCGAGTCGATTGAGAGTGCGAATCTGATTCTTGGACGAATTGATTCCGCAATCGCTCTCATTGAAGGAAATTCTCCGACCTCGACGTCAACAACTCCCGCCACTACTACCTCCGACACCGGCAAGAAATCGGATGATATTCTCTCCGAGATGATGGGGACTGATTCGGCGAATGATACGATGAAGAGTGCCGATTCCGAGGAGTTCACTCCGACCGAGTCAAGTGCACCCTTCACCTCGAAACTCGAACCGAATATGTACAACAACCGGACTGGAGTGCAGTGGCCGGGATATATTGTCAGCAAGCGTGACTACGATCTCATGAATCGCTGGTTGCAGTTGCCGGAAGTTCGCCGCGTGATTCCACCGGATGTTCAGCTTGCCTGGTCGACCCGTTCGGCGATTCGCAGCAGCCGCGAGACATACGAACTCTATGTCCTCAAGAAACGTGTCTACTTCCAGGGGGATAAGCTCGAAGGAATACGTCTCGCCATGGATGCCGAAGGGTATCGCGTCAATTTCTCCCTCTCCTCTGATGCTGCCGATCGTTTTCAGCAACTGACCGGTGCGAATATCGACAAGCCGTTGGCGATTGTTATCGACGACAAAGTCGAATCAGCTCCGATGATTCAGTCGAAGATTCGTAACAGCGGACAGATTACGATGGGCTCTGGCGCATCAGTCGAAGAGGCGCGTAATCTTGAAATCGTTCTTCAGGCAGGTGCGCTTCCCGCACCGGTAGAGATCATCGAAAAAAATGTCGTCGGTGCCTCCCTTGGAGCCGATTCGATTCGTAAGGGATTCCTCTCTAGCGTGGTCGGACTGGTACTCGTCCTTGCTTACATCGGTATCTACTACAAAGTCTCCGGCATGATCGCTAATCTTGGTCTGCTCTTTAACGTCTTCTTCCTGCTTGCAGTGCTAGCCGCCGTTGGTGCGACACTGACGATGCCGGGAATCGCTGGTATCATTCTCACCATCGGTATCTCGGTCGACTCGAATATTCTGATCTTCGAGCGCATCCGAGAAGAAATGAAATCAGGGAAATCAGTCCGAGCGGCGATTGATGCCGGCTATGATCGCGCCTTCAGCGCGATTCTGGATTCACACGTGACCACCCTGATTACTGCCGCCGCGCTCTTCATTTTCGGCTCCGGTGCCGTGCGCGGATTCGCGATTACACTCTTCTGGGGTGTGTCGCTTTCACTGTTCACTGCGTACGTCATCACCAAGGCGGTGTTCGACATGCGCAAGACGTACAAGACACTGAGTATTTAAGGAGCATCCATGTTTAGAATAATTGGAGAGACCGCATTCGATTTTCTTGGAAAACGGAAAATCGCCTTTCTCATATCCGGTATTCTGAGTGTGCTCGGAATCATCGGGATCGTCATGATAGGACTTGGAAAAGCCGAGATGGGGATCGATTTCGCCGGTGGGGTAATGGTGCAGGGGAACTTTGCCCAGACCGTAACCATCGATCAGGTTCGCGCTGCTATTGGAACTGAGTTCAGTGATGCCTCCGTCACAAACATCGCCGATGCATCCAAGCCGAACACTTTTATCGTGAAAGTGAAACGACCGCAGACTGAAGCCGAAGGGAAAGAACGACTCGCAAGTGTGCAGACCATCATGCAGACTTCGTTTCCGGGGAATACCTTCACCGTTGAATCGCATCATCTGATCGGCCCGGCGGTTGGTCAGACTCTTCGCAAGGATACGAGCTACGCGATTATCATCTCATTGCTTGGTATTCTCGCCTACATTGCGGTTCGTTTCGATTTCCGGTTCGGTGTCGCCGCGACGATTGCGACATTCCATGATGTCCTCGCCGTGATCGGAATCTTCTGGGTCTTTGGACTCGAATTCGATCTTCTGTTTGTGACTGCACTGCTAACCCTGGCTGGATATTCACTCACCGATACGGTGGTGGTCTTTGATCGAATCCGTGAGAATTTCAAGAAATTCCGCGCAAAGGCCGATTTCATCAAGTCAATCAATTCATCGATTAACGAAACACTGTCACGGACATTGAATACGTCGATGACCGTTCTGCTCGTAGTAGTGGTGTTGTATTTCTTCGGAGGGGAAGTGCTTCGCAACTTCTCGCTGGCGATGATTCTGGGGATTCTCGTCGGAACCTACAGCTCGATTTTTGTAGCGAGCCCGATTCTGGTTGAATGGGAAGCCGCGAGTCCGCGCCGTACGAAGTAGTTTCGTTTTTGAAATGTGACTGTAATGGCGGGTTGTCTACCAACCCGCCATTTTTTTTTGGCTAGGTGGCACACCCGTTCTGACGGGTGTGAAGTCGGTGATGCCCCCCGCACTCACAGATTTTTCGTCTAAGTTCATCCCAAGAGGCAGAGCCAACTTCACACGATCTTTTGCACTCGTCGAGTTATGTCTAAATGAAATTCTTCCTTCGTCATGTTTTCCCAAGATTTGAAGACCACGCCACTGATTCACACCCATAAGAATAGGTGTGCCACCCAGCCAGCGGGTCATCCTATTCTGAGCGTTGAGACACAACTGCGGGCAATGCTACTTCTGCAAAGCCCCTTCCGAAAGCGATAGTATCTACTATTCTGTTGTCGGATTGGCGTAACACAAGAAGACGATCCTGAGCAGACTCAGCGTAGACGATTAGATTGCCGTCCTCTGATTTGGCTATACCATCGGCGACAAATTCTGGCCAATAGCCATCATTTTGCACTTCACTGACATCTATTGAGTCTAAGTGGTCTAGAGAATCAGCGTTCGTCCAATAAAGAAAAGGTCTTGGCATAGAGGAAATGAAGTTCCCGGGAGCCGTAAAATAGATTCTTCGCTTTCTACGTTCGTACAACATCCTACCGACTCCGGGGTCGACGATCAGTTCATCCAAGACCGAATCGGCACTGTTTGCACGAAACATGTAGCCAGCGTAAAACGGTGCAGTAAAGTAGCAGTACCACATCTTTTCGGTTTGCTCAAAAGTACTTGAAAGCGACGCATTCCCCGGAAAATGGTCCGTCACCTCCCAAGTTAGCAAATCAACCAAGGCGATATCGAAGCCTTCAGGATCTCCTCCGTCCCCTATTGTGCAACTGAAGGATTTGCCATCGACTGAGAAAGTGCCTCTCCCGGTCTTGCGGGATAGAACTTTGATGACGCTTTTTGTTCGAGCATCAAGGAAAGTGAGCCCACCACCCTGCATTTCCATTGCCAGGATCCCGCCATCATTTGAAACTGTTATATGTCGCACATCGTAGTTCAGTGAATCGACAACAAGCATTGTCGATGGGTCAAGCACAGCCACAGAAGATTTTACTGTGATGTACAATCGATCAGTTGCTGGGGAGTAGGTAGCATCTACAAACGTGTTGGAGCCTCCCGATATCTCAGTGCTGTCGACTTGCCTTGTCTTCGTATCAAACCGGAAAAGAGTCACCGATTCAGGATTGAGAGCAACGAGAAAGTAATAGTACTCAGTTTTCGGCTTCGGCTCGATTGGTTTTCGTTCGCAGCCCAAAAAGAGACAAAACGCCACCAGTAAGAAAAATGTCATATGTGAATTCGTTGCCACCCGTATACTCTTGCAAGTAGAGATAGCAGATTCCCCCTTTCTAAGTCAATTCCTCGACGAAAGTGATTCGCATAAGGCTGCCACCCAGCCAATCCTGTCACCCTGAGCTTGTCGAAGGGTGACTTCAGCGGATAGCATGAGAAGTCATGCTTCGACAAGCTCAGCATGACAGGAAAGAAATCGGTCCAGTACTGCGCTATGGGGGACCAAGAACTCTGACAAATTCTTATCTTCTCTCTTAGCCAAACCACCCTCTCTGAGCGTATAATCCCCGCATGAATCCGCATCGCAACCTTTCATTTTCTCTCCTTTCCTCCTTTTTCGCATTCTTGGTGCTGATTCTTGTCAGTTTAACCCCTCTCTCCTCCCAGCCAAATCAGCCCGGTTCACTCCAGCCGGTTCTTCGCCCACGTCCTGCCGGTACCTCCACCGACCTGACTATCCGGCGAACTACCCCGAATCCGGGTGCCGCCCGTGTTGCTCGCCTCCAGTATGACGGGGGAGGGGACTGGTATTGGGGGGCATCGGCTCTCCCGAATTTCCTCCGCTACATCCGTGACAACACCGATATCCCGGTCGATACCCTCGAAAAAGCGATCCGTCTGACCGATCTCGAGCTTGCTGCTTACCCCTTTCTCTTTGCCACCGGGCATGGGGTGATCCGTTTCTCCGAAGAGGAAAGAGAGCATCTCCGGAACTGGCTCGAGGCCGGCGGTTTTCTCTTTGTGAATGACTCTTACGGGATGTCGGAGAGCTTTCTCAAGGAGATGCGGGAGATATACCCCGAACGGGAGCTAATCGAGCCGACTTTTGATCATCCGATTTATCATGTCATGTACGATTTCCCCTCCGGTCCGCCGAAAATACACCAACATGACGCCGAGGCCCCTCGTGGGTATGGGATCGAAATCGATGGTCGCCTGGCGGTCTATTTTCTGGTCGAATCCGATATCGGGGATGGCTGGGAAGACCCACAGGTCCATAACGACCCGCCAGAGAAACGAGCGCTTGCCCTGAAAATGGGGGCAAACCTTTTGGCCTATTCGATGTTATATTAGAAACCGGAGCTAGTACATATTCACTGGGCTCACGCCCGTTGCCCTGACCGAAAAATAGAAGCGAACACGCCTACAAAGAGCAGGATAGCACTATGAACGAAGCAACTCGCCCACACTCGACTCGTGATCTTCTCTTGCGCTTGCAACAGGTACTGACTCGTCAGCGTCAGATCCTCCTGCTTGCCGGACTCTGCACCGTTCTTGCCATCGGCGTTGCTGCCTGGTTCCTGCTCTCACTCATTGCGGCTTTTGTTGTGTTGCCGGTCTGGTTGAAACTTTCATTATTGGCTCTTGCCGTCGCAGCAGTAATTGCTCCGGCGATCCGCTGGTTTGTAAAATCAATGCGGCATGGTTCAGTCGAATCGACCGCTCTTGCTCTTGAATCGAAGTATCCAGATCTCAAAGGGCAGCTGATCGCGGCAGTACAATTCGCAATGCAGCCGCAGCCGGAAGGGTATTCGGCAGAACTCGTTGAAGCCACTCATGTCAATGCCGTTCGACGATCATCCGAGATCGATTTTGCCAGTGTGACATCGACCGCGCAACTCGTTCGCTCCAGCCGGTATGCCGGACTTGCGATGGTCGCGACGATCATCACTCTTTTTGCATTTCCGGCATTCTTTCGATACGCGGTTGAAGTCTACGCTAACCCATTGACCAAAGTCGCTCCGCCGGTTCCGTACTCACTCTTTCCGCTGAGTAACGGCGGTGAGGTTGTTCGTTTTGCTGATCTGGAAATTGGCGGACTCTTGATTGGAGAACGTCTCCCCCGTGCAGCCACCCTGCGCTATCGCCTCGAAGGAGGAGATTGGCAGACAGAATCAATTAATCTGATCGACCAGTCCTCAGCGTTGAAGCGCATCTCCCTCGGTGCACGTGGTGATTCGATCCGAGTCGCTCTTCCACTGCGAAAAGTGAGTGCGGCGGTTGAGTATCAGCTGAAAGCTGGAGAGCTCGAAACTGAGCTTATTCGAATCGCGGTGGTTGATCGTCCGCATATCGAGAGCATGGCTCTCACCGTCTATCCGCCATCCTATACCAAGAGACCGACACTGAATCTTCCAGCGAATGAAGGGAATGGCTCGGCTATCACGGGCAGTCGTGTGGTTATTCAGGCGACGACCAATGACCCGATGACGGAAGCGACACTCGTGATCGATGATACCATTCGTCAGGTGATGACCATTACCGACAAGTCAATTGAAACCACCATCACCCTTGACCGCTCACTTTCTTATCATGTCGAACTTCACAATCGTCTGAACGAGACCAATCCTGATCCGATTCGGTATGCACTTACTGCGCAACCCGACTTGTATCCTTCCATCGATGTGCTCAAACCGGGAACGGATGTGACTCTTTCAGATGCGATGGGAATTCCGATTTTGCTGCATATCAGTGACGATTTCGGATTCAGCTCTCTCGCTCTGAAATTCACACTTACACAAGATGGAAAGAAAGCTACCGAGCGGGTTGCTGTACTGCACTATCCGAGTACGATCACTACCGACGGTGATATCGATTTCAACTGGGATTTGTCGTCACTCAAGATGTTCCCCGGTGATCAGGTGGCCTACTATTTCGAAGTCACCGACAACGACCGCGTAAGTGGTCCGAAGACATCCAAGAGCAAAGAGTATATCGCCCGTTATCCCTCCCTTGAAGAGATCACCTATCAAGCCGAGTCCGGCGGGGAAGAGAGAATCAGCAAGACCGAAGAGATTCTGCGGGAAGGGAAGCAGCTGGCGGAGCGTCTGAAACAGACCACTCGCAAGCTCGAAGCTGAACAGAAAAACAGCGCCAAGCCAGAATGGCAACAGCAGCAGGAAATCGACGCAACTGCAAAGGCGCAGGAAGAGCTGATCAAGAAAATCGACTCAGTCGCCAAGTCGATGGATGAACAGATGGAGAAACTTCGTGATCAGGCGGTGATGAGTCGCGAGGTCATGGAGAAGATGGAAGCGATCCAGAAACTGTTTGAGGAAGTCGCCACTCCAGAGATGCGCGAAGCACAGAAGAAACTTCAGGATGCACTCAAGAGCATGGATAAGCAGCAGATTGAAGAGGCAATGAAAGAGTATCAGGAATCGCAGCAGGAGATGCTCGAACGTCTGGATCGCACCCTTGCCCTTCTGAAGCGCATGCAGCTTGAACAGAAAATGGAAGCGATGATTCGCAAAGCAGAAGAACTGCTCCGTGAACAGGAAGCATTAAACGATCAGACCGAAAAGAAAGATCCAAAAGAACTTTCCGAACTCGCTCCGAAGCAGGATGAGCTACAAAAAAAGATGGATGACCTCAAGAAAGAGGCGAGTGAGCTGAAAGAGCTGCAAAAAGATGCCAAGATGGAAGACTCCGAAGAGGTGAAGAAATTCGCCGAGGCACTCGAAAAGAATGATGCCGAAAAGAACATGGAGAAATCTTCCAAATCGATGCAGCAATCCGACAAAGAGCAGTCGAAGAGTGAAGGGAAAGAGGCCGAGAAGAAACTTGCTGACATGCTCGAAAAAATGCAAAAAGAGCAGATGGCAATGCAGTCGAAATCAAATGAACAGATGGCGCGTGCCATCCGTGAAGCAATCGATAATTCCAATACGGTCTCCGGGAAACAGGAAGAGCTGATGTCGCAGACTGCTCAGGCGATGACCCAGAGCATGAATCTGCAGAATCTCGCTTCAGATCAGCAGGAACTTGCCGCCACCACCGAAGCATTAAAACAGCAGATTGCACATCTTGCCAAGTCATCACCGTTTATTTCTGGTGAACTCAGCCGCATGCTCGCTGGTGCGCAGGAGGAGATGAAATCGGCGACCGATTTTCTGAGTCGCAAAAATGCCCAGGCGGGGTCGACTCGCCAACGTGACGCAATGGGAGAGATCAACAAGGCAACGGCGAAACTGATGGAGTCACTCGATCAGCAGAAGCAATGCAATAACCCGTCGAACAACAGTTGCAGCAACGGTATGCCGCAGCTTGACGCCCTTTCCAAGAAGCAGCAGAAGCTGAATGAAGAGACCAAGGGGATGTGCCAGAATCCCGGCGGCAAGATGGGGAAGAACGGTACCCCACAGAACGGAAACTCTGAAGCAACGCAGCGAATGAAGGAGGGACTGAAACGTCTTGCCGGGGAGCAGGGGCAGATTCGTAAGCAGATGGAAGAGCTTCAGAAGGAATTCGGGAACTCACGTCAGCTTCTTGGTCGACTCGATGATATCGCGCGTGAAATGGGGAAGGTGGAAGAAGATCTCAGTGACGGTGAACCCGGTGAAGAGACCGCCGATCGTCAGTTGAAAATTCTCTCTCGCATGCTCGAAGCGACTCGCTCGTTGCAGCGTCGTGATTTCAATCCTGATCGTCAGGCCTCCACCGCGACCACAAACCCAGTCTATCTTCCGCCCGATCTTGCCGGTGATCTTGGTGATGATCAGCGATTTGAAGATCGTCTCAAGCAATTTTTAGGTGAGGGCTACCCGCAACAATACGAAGCGCAGATCAAGGCCTATTTCCGGGCGTTGCTGGAAGCGGAACGATCACGTCAGTCAACCGGATCCGCGCAGTAAGAGATTGAAGAGTCTGTGATCTCCGGATTTCGCATGAGAATTCTCTCTGGTGCGCTCTCATGCGCGGTGGGACTCTTGCTGTTTACCATCGCTGACGCTGCGACAGTGCAGGCGCAGGCGCATATTATCGACTCAATAAAAATCCCGCCGCTCGGTGAATGGCCGACTATCGATGAAAGCGGCGTCGGTGCTGCGGATGATCAGACCAGTGCCGACAAACTGACCAGTGCGCGAAAATTGATTCGAGAACGGCGATATGAACCCGCCGCCGGATTACTCGAAATGGTACTGGAAGAAGACCCGACCAATGATGTCGTCGCCAATCTTCTCAAGAGCTGCTATCTCGAAATTGGTGAAAAAGGGAAGGCAGAAGTTCTCGTTCGTCGTCTGCTTGCTGGCAACCCGGGAAATATAAGCAATCGCATCCTGCTTGCAGAATTACTCGCTGATCGAGTGAAAGTTGAAGAGTCGATGACCCATTATCGACTCGCCATTGATGCCATCAAACCGGGTGGTCCAAAGAAATTGCAAATGCTGGTTGGCAGCATGCTTGATCATGCGCTGTACGATTCCTGCCGAGCAGTGATTTCACAATTTCGAAAAGAGTTCAATGACTCTCTCCTGTTTCGCCTCGACGAGGGGTTGTGCCTTGAGCGTCAGCGGCAGTATCGACTCGCCGCTGAGACCTATCTTCCGCTGCTCGCTGGTGATACCACTATCGAGGCCGCCGAAGCAGAGCGTCGATTGCAGCAATTGCTCAGTTATGGTGAATCGGCAGTAGAAGTCGAAGGGCTTATTGTCGCGAAGATGAATTACTTCGAGGGATCGCTGCCGTATGTGCTGATGAATCACTTGATCATTTCCGGCCGATTCGACGAGGCCCTCACCCTCGCGATACGACAGGATTCGGCCGATCCGATGCACGGACAGGTACTCCAACGGCACGTTCGACTCTGTGTCGACAAAAAGGCATACTCCGAAGCACTGCGAGGAGCCGGAGTTTTTCTAAGCCGTCATGTCGGAAGTTATCTGGTCGGCGAGGTCCAGTTTTCAATGGCAGCCGCCTATCGCGGCCTTCAGAAATACCAGCAGGCAGATTCGATCTATAGAGTCATCATTGCCGCAAAGAAGGCCCCACGGGATGCCCCAGAGGCATGGTATCAGCTTGGCCTAATGCAGCTAGATGAGACGCAGCGACCGAATGAAGCTCTTGTCTCATTTGATTCAGCGACGGCCACTTCCCGTGGTGGGTATCATCCGGGGGCGATGCGTGCCAGACCATTTGCGCTGGCGCAATCCGGAAAATTCGCTCAAGCAAGGGCTGAATGGACCCGATTAACTGACACCACACGCGGCATGCTCGACCGTGAGGATTTCATCGAAGAGGGGCTGTATCATTTGGCGCTTCTCGATCTGTTCGAAGGGAATATTGATTCTGCCAAGACTGCGATGCGCAGATTTATGATCGACTACCCTCGCGGCTTCTACACCAATGATGCGATTACCCATCTGGTAGTCTTCACCGATGCCGATTCTTCAAACTCGCTACTGTCGATCTATGTTGAAGCCGAGAAAGAGCGATTCCTTCATCATCCAGACAGTGCGGTTGCATTGTTGCAGTCACTCTCAACCAATGAAAATCAGATTCTCGCTCCGCTGGCCCTCTTTCGACTTGCCGAAGTCGCCCTTTCGCGGGCGGATACCTCCCGCGCGGTCGGCTATCTTGGTCGTCTCAAGACCGAATTTCCACAGTCCCATTATCTACCGTACGGACTGAAAATCGAAGCCGATCTCCTCCTGGGGGACGCCGAACGGATGACCGAGACTATCCGCATCTATCGCCATATTCTCAAGGAATTCCCATTCTTCCCGTATAATGCCAAAATTAGAGAGAGTCTTCGCAAGCTCGAGGGTGGCTCTCTCGTTGGATAAGATGCAGCCCTTTTCTCTCAAGTCCGGTCAACCCCCACTAGCTCTCAATTCTATATGTCATCCGGTATCTGATTCTTTCGATTGTTTCAGGTAGGGGGTGGGCACTATACTCCCCCCTTCGTGTACAATGATTTGCGGCGAAATCCGCAAAGGATGCCAAAAAAGTGAACCTCGAATTTCGAGCAGTTTGACCACATGAAGAAACAGAGCCGATGACCCAACAGAACCAGACCTTCGATCGCACGAATGCTATTATTGCCTTCTTTGTCTTTCTGGGAGCATTCATTGTCTATGCTATGACCGTCCAGCGAACCATCTCCTACTGGGATTGTGGAGAGTTTGCCGCCTGCGCAAATATTCTTGGAATCCCGCATCCGCCGGGAACTCCGATGTTTCTGCTGATCGGACGACTCTTTGCCATGATTCCGTTCGTCGATGATGTCGCCTACCGGATCAATTATCTGTCGGTGGTCTCTTCTGCCTGTACCGCATTGTTCAGCTATCTGCTGACGGTGCGGCTGATCGAGTATTTCTTCAGCGAATCAAAGACCGAGCCGATCAATCGCTTCATCGCCTACGTCGGCGGAATTGCCGGCGCATTTTTCGTGACCTTCGGAAATACTAACTGGGGGAATGCAGTCGAGGCGGAAGTCTACGGCCTTGCGCTCGCTCTCACCGTCGCAATCATCTGGCTGGCGATCCGCTTCTGGGAAGATCGCGGGACAATCCAGGCCGCCAAGTGGCTCATTCTCGCCATCTATCTTGCCATGTTAGGGATCTCTGTCCACATGACGGTCTTTCTCGTCATGCCGGTGGTCGCGATCTTTTTCATCATGAACATGCGCGCGGTGGCGAAGGATGTGATGGCTATCTGCCTCTTCGGAATCGCCGCCTTGTTGTTGATTATTCTTTTCTCTGACAAACCGGGTGGGGCAGGGCTGTTTAAGATTACCGTCGGTGGGCTTGGACTCGGATTACTCTTCTACCTTCGTGAGAAGATCAATTGGGGAATGGCGATTGCGTTAATTGCAGTCGGAGCGGTAATCCTGAGCTTTGATATGTACATCAAGCTGACACCGTTTATTCTGCTCGCCATTCTTCTTGTCGGCTATGTCGCACGAAAACAATTTGGCTGGCGATTCGACTGGCGGACGGCACTTGCCGTAGTGTTGCTTGCATTTATTGGATTCTCGATTCACCTGTTTATCCCGATTCGTTCGACACACAATCCGCGTATCGACGAAAATAATCCGGATCGCAGCTACCAGACCTTCGTAAATTTTCTTGATCGTAAACAGTATGGTCAGGTCTCGATGACCGATCGCATGTTCCAGCGTCGCGGTGAGCTATCGAATCAGCTCGGTCGCCATGCTCACATGGGATACTACAGCTATTTTGAAGAGCAGTGGAGCCAGCCGGGGACCTCATTCATTCCATTTCTGGTGTTGGGCTTGGGTGGAATGGTCTTTCTGATCAGGCGAAAACCGGAGATCGGCTGGCCGGTGTTGACACTCTTCCTGATGACCTCGGTCGGGCTCGTTCTCTACATGAATTTTGCGGACGGCACCAAATACAGTTTTGCAACCGGAGATGCCTATCTCGAAGTTCGTGATCGTGACTACTTCTTCACCCCTGCCTTTGTCTTCTTTGGAATTTGTATGGGGCTTGGCGTCGCCGCGATCATGACACTGCTGCGGGATTTTCTGCAGAAATCAAACTCAGGAATGGCTCCGCTGGTCGTACGTGTGAGCGGATTCCTGCTGGTCCTTCTCCCCGGAGTCGCACTCGCAAAGAATTATTACATCAACGACCGCTCAGAAAATCGACTCGCCTACAACTACGCTTACAATATTCTGCAATCCTGTCCGCCGAATACGATCCTCTTCACCGGTGGCGACAACGATACCTTCCCACTTTGGGCGATGCAGGAGTGTTACGATTTCCGCAAGGATGTTCGTGTTGTGAATCTCTCTCTCTTGCAGACCGACTGGTATGTGCTCCAGATGAAGAACACCTACAATGTTCCGATCTCGCTGACTGAAAAGCAGATTGTCTGGGAAGAGTTTCAGGACGGAGATCGTGTGATCAGCCGCCCCGCAGAACAGTTCTTCGATCGTCCACGCAATCGGCGCGCCTATATGCAGGCCGATGTCTGGCAGAATCGAATCGTTCGTACCTCTGAGATGATGATGGATGAAATCGTGCTGGAGAATCGCTGGCGTGATCCGATCTATTTCTCCGCCCCCCCATTCTCCAGCTCACCGCTCAAATTGACCGAGCGCACTATTGGTGCGGGAATTCTGTACCGGCTTGAACGTGAACCGGTGACGAGCGCCGTTGATGTCGAAACCGGATACAAACATCTGATGGAGACTTATAAATTCGACGGACTCCGTGATGCCAGCATCTTCAGGGAAGAGAATGCGACCGGCATCCAGCTCGCCTTCGGAATCACTGCAACTCGCATTCACGATATGCTCATCGCTCGTGGCGACACTGTGCGAGCCGATATTCTTCTCGACTCAATGCTCGCCCGGTATCCAGAGTACTGGCAGTTGTCTTTTGTGCGGAGTGAGCGTTATGACCGAGTCGGAGACAGTGCGAAGTCGCTGGTCTATCTGCAACAGGCACATGACACGCTTGAAAGCTTTCTTGGGAAAATGCCCACCAATCTCTTTTTCAGGCAGGATCTTGGTCTCGTGAAAAATGAGATCGGCAGACGTACCAACAATGAGATCCTCAAGAAAGAGGGGATTGCGATCCTGTGGGAAGCATTTGAAGCGAACCCGAATCAGTCGATGGCCTACCGGAAACTGGTCACGGCTATTGGCTTTGACAGTCCAGAAAACATGGCTGAAGTTCAACGGGCTACTAAGCTGTTTGCTAACTACAAGATCAATCAGAATGAACAGATGGTGCAGCAGATACTCGGTATCCCACCACCGAATACAATGATCCCGTCCGACTTCTAGAACGAACACGTTCTTTCCACAAACTGAAAACGGCCAACTCTCTGATGGGAGCTGGCCGTTTTTTTTTGTCTTGTATGCCTGAGTATGAAACGAACTATCAGGAGAAATCGAATGAATCAGCTGCCGGAGGCGAGCTGGTAGTCGAGTCGTCGCGTGAATTTCCCGAGAGTGGCTGAGAGCATTCGAGCAGTCATCATCTCTGTCTTCACAATCTCCGGATCCTGCCCGTGCCGTCTGATAATAAGGTCTACTTCATGCTCCTGATAGCTGCGATGCGGCTCAAACTGTGCGAGAATATATTCCAACAGAAATCGTCTCGTGCCACCATTCGCAGATGCCCCATTCCCGTTTGCCTTTGATGATCGGCTTGTAGGAACTGATTCCATTCGATTGGTGAATGTGGCCACCGGGATGGTGACTGCTTCAATCGACGGAATCAACTTCTCCGGCTGAGAACGGCGGGGGGATTCGGTTGCATCAACCGGAGATGGGATCGTCTGAAATGACTGCGCGGGTGTCGATTGATGAAACGGTCCGGATTGTTTGTCGATTGCCGCGAAACTTCCGGAGTCGGTGCTATTTGGACGATTGGTACGTCCTTCCAGCCATTCAAAGACCGCGACCTCGGGAATTCGCCACTCTTTCCCGATCTTGTAGGCGCGGATTTCTCCTGACTGCACCTTTCGAGTGACCACCTGCACATTCATTTTCAATTTCTGTGCAAGTTCAGCGGTCGTGAAAAATTCGGTCTGTTTGACGATCCCGTCCTGATAACTCATACCTACTCCGTCTATTGTTATCATCTTCTTCGCAACGAAGATGCACACCGTCATTGTGATATTCCAAGCAGGGGGAGAACAACTCAACTCCTGCGCGGCATTCCTGTGAACTGATATATCATCCGTCATCCTACTTTTCAAGCGGTGGATAACTTTTTTTTCATTCGAGGAATCTCCCACTTGACTTCCGGCCCGAAATTGATAAAAGAAAATGATGGCAGTCATCGTCTATCTCGTTCTTTGTCTGATCTGGGGGTCAACCTGGCTTGCTATCAAGTTCGGGCTGCATGACTTACCTCCATTCACTGCGGCGGCTGCCAGATTTCTCGTCGCGGTGATTGTGCTCGGCGGGATTATTCTGGTCAGAGGTTCTGGCTTCGGAAAAAGCTGGAAAGATCGATGGGTCATCTCCTTTCCCGGACTTTTCATGTACGGCCTCAGTTATGGTTGTGTCTATATGGCAGAACAACGGATCGATTCGTCACTGACTGCGATTCTTTTTGGCAGCTTCCCATTTTTCGTGATCCTCTGCGCTCGAATATATGGAGAGGGATCGTCCCTTACTCTACGCAACTGGATCGGGTTGATTATCGGATTTATCGGGTTGGTTGTTATCACTGCCGATTCAATCGGTCAGTCACGTGAACTGCTGTTGGGAAGTATACTGGCGATTGCCGCTTCATTCATGGCTGCATTCGGATTGGTGATCCATCAGCGATCATCTGTGAGCGCATCGCACGAGACAACGGCTTTTCTTCAAATGCTGCTGGGATTGATTCCTGTTCTCTTGATCGCTCTCGTTCTTGAATCAGGAGTTTCAATCAACTGGACACCGACCGCCATCGGTTCGGTTCTTTATCTTTCGATTTTCGGAACGGTGATTGCATTCCTCGGCTATTACTGGCTGATGCGTCGGGTGTCGACGCTGATCGTCTCGACCATCGCTTTTGTCACCCCCTTTGTTGCAACCATCATCGGGATCACTGCCGGGGATGAATCACTCACTCTCATGAATCTAATCGGCGGTGCGCTGATTCTCATCGGGGTTGCGATGGTCGTACTCAAAGAAAAACGTCCACTCGGTCTGCCAACAGAGTGAACGTCTGGAAGTCCCTTGAAGCTGTTTTACTCTTTATCGAGTCCAACACCGATTAATCGGCTGGGCGGCCAGGTCTTGACTGCAAAGCTGTTCCACAGCCAACTGTTTTTCGCCGGAGTCTTGCCGCTGTATTGGTCAGTTCCGGCTTCATCGATGAATATCCCCATCGTTGTCAGGGTTGAGCGAAGTCCGCTTGACGCACCACGGCTTGCGCCGAGAGAGACATCAGTCACACTCGTATAGGAATCATTTCCGCCGAACTCCCAGCAGATACCGATTCCATTGTCGTTACCGGAACCGAGAGAGAGATTGGGGGAGCGATAGGTGTCATCCCCCTGCCATTCGATCAACCAGCCAAGACTGAAATCATGTCCGGCTCCGTGTGCCATATTCATCGAAGCGTCGTAGGTGTCATTTCCGCCAGCATCATTGAGCACACCGACCGCAAAGTGTGCGGCTGCCCCTTGTACATACCAGACACCTTTGTAGTGATCCGCACCTTGTGCATCTAAGAGCATCCCGACTGCATACCAATATCCAACCCCTTGTCCGAATACGCCGCAGGAGTAGGAATCATCTCCGCTCAGATCAGCAAGGATTCCGACTCCACCTGCCCAGCTGTGACCGTCGATGTAGTCAGCACGTCGCCCGTATCCAGCTCCTTGTGCCATGGTGACATTGTGATCTTTGGATTGGCTAGAGCGTTCGAGAGGGATTGAATCTTCGGCAATGTAGGTATCGTTCCCGCTGCCATTGACAAGCATCCCGACCCCTTGAGTATATCCGAAACCCTGCGATTGCTGGTGTGAGTAGAGGGAATCATTGCCAGCACTATCAATGAGCAGTCCAACGCCAAAGAGTCCTGCTCCCTGTGCCAGCATTTCTGCACGATAGACATCATCTCCACGGCGATCATATAAGAGAGAAGCACCAAAAATCGCAGCCCCCTGACAGAGATCTTTTCCTTCGTAGCGATCGTTGCCGTCCATATCCATGATGATCGATACCGCACAGACTGCGCTGCCAATTCCGGAAGTGGTCGTGTCGATTGAGCGATAGATATCATCGCCGCTCTTGTCGATGATGATACTTAGCGGAAAATCAGAGTTCTGCCCGATGAATCCGTAGCGGTCATTTCCGCCACCGTCTATGATAAGCAGCGGTGCTTCTACAAATTCGTGGATGTCATCCTTGTTCGTTCCAACGTAGACCATCCCCTGACGTGATTGAATTTCGGTTCTGAATGAGGGAAACTCGCCGCCTAAGAATGAATCCACAACATACTGGCAGGCAACAACGAGATCCTGCGTTGCGGCAAGGAGTAGATTGTAGTCGATGGTATCAGCCAGCTCTTCAATCAGGCGGTCAGTGTTGTTGGTGTCTTTATCCGGATTGCGAAAATATTCAATGAGGAGTCGTCGATATTTTTTCTTATCCACGCCATCGAGTGCCTGCCTGAGTTTGAATTCTTTGTCTTCGATCATGCGCATCAACAGATCGACTCCCTGACGAGTGGTGCGAAGCTCAGAGCCGATCAGCAAATTGCGTGAATTTGCAAATGACTTTTTTTGAGCGGAGTCAGGGTGATTGAGATATTTGGCGATTGGATTGTCGATCAGACCACGCCGAACGGGATGCCCCTGCAGACGACCCGCTTGCTGCACAAATCTGACCGGAGATGAAAGATTTTCTGCGCACTGTGACTTGATCAGTTCGCTGTGCCTCGGAACGGAGAGGGGCTTGGTGTGCAGCAGGGTGAAAAAATCCAGCCGCCACTGATCCCCCTGCCACATGTTCATCTCAAGTTGATCGAAGCCAATATCACTTGCGCGCATACCTGTGGTGGTCATGGCTGAATCGAATGAATCAGTTCCGAGTTCGCGCGTTACCTGGGTCGGAGATGGTTGAGCGAATACAAGAACAGCAATAAAGAGGGAAACAACGAGTGACTGAATACGAGAAGAAAGAACAGACATGTAGGCGGCTCCTGCCGATTGAGGAATTTAGGTGACGGGAAGTTTATGTGTGACCATCGCCGATGCCTGCGAAGTCGGCAGAATAATAATCTCAGCGATCTGGACATGGGCTGGTCTGGTCGAGATCCAGTAGACTGCATCAGCGATGTCATCAGGACGGAGTGGGGTAAACCCCTGATAGACCTTCTTGGCCCTATCAGTATCCCCACGAAAACGGACCTGAGAAAATTCAGTCTCAACTAATCCCGGATCGACCGTCGAGACTCGAAGGGGGGTATCGACCAGATCAAAACGCAACCCCTTGGTGAGGGCATCGACAGCATGTTTCGTTGCACAATAGACATTTCCCGCAGGGTAGACTTCATGCCCTGCAATCGAGCCAATATTAATGATATGTCCATGTCCACGTTCGATCATCCCGGGGACAACTGCTCTGGTGACATTGAGAAGCCCCTTGATGTTGGTGTCGATCATCTCGTCCCAGTCATCCGCCTTCCCTTGCTGCAGCTTATCGAGCCCTCGTCCGAGTCCGGCATTATTGACCAAAAGATCGATCCTGTTCCAGGGATCTGGAAGTCCAGCGATCTGCTTCGAGATCTGATCACGATTGCGAACATCCAGCTGAAAAGGTCTGACTTTTTCCGGGAATTCCTTGGCGAGTTCATCAAGCGGTTCAGTTCGGCGAGCCGCGGCGATCACCAGATTACCCTCTTTGGCAAATCTTCTGGCGGTAGAAAGCCCGATTCCAGAACTGGCACCAGTGACAAGGACAACAAATGGTTGTGGTGTTAGCATCGGTTTGAATCTAGCTCGATAATCGAGGGAGGGTCAACCAATGGTTCGGAATTCTCTCCGGTCTGCGCAGTTCTGGCAGGTCCCGGTTGTTCAACTGTTGAGCAGATGAGCAGGTGCTGTGCAAGCATTCGCACACCGTAGATCGGGACAATATCATGTTAAGTTGTTTGATAGTAATGCTTTAACTGGCAACATTACCCCTTTTATGGTCCCAAATTTCTCGGCAAGTGATTCGCAAGTATGTAGCGGAGACTGTAGATGAAAGCCCATAGTCCCGATATCAAAGGGTGGACAGTCACCCTGCCGATTGCGGGCAAGCGTTGGAGGAAGACTGCCATGGCACATGAACAGAAGCCGAAACCAGTCACGAACATGCCACGAAAGACCGCCTGGCACCTGTACTCACTCCAGAATCTGGAAGGGAACAAGCTGGTGGAAGTCGTCAACAAGGTGCTTCGACGCGAGCTACAGCTCGTCAAGTAGCCGTCAGAACAATCTTGCGTCGGGCTTGACAGGGGGGTACATCTCCCCTACGTTCGCCGATCTTATCAGCTGCCGCTCCCATGAGGGGATGGGGTCAGTTTTGATGTCGGCGTCCTCCCGGCCTAACCCAGTGGACTGACAGTATGAACTTTTTGAAAAAACGCCTTACCGTATTAGTATTGCCTGATGATCTCTCACCTTCGCGGTCAGTAAGCTTCTCATCGATAGGAGCTTACGTTGCACTCACTTTCAGTTCTGTCGTTCTCATTCTGCTGGTGTATCTTGCGGCATCATATTTTTCCGCTAAGGTCGACCAGATCGAGATTGCGACGCTCAAAGAAGAGAATCTTCGTCTTGGTGCGAAGTTCGAAGACCTTCGCACCAAACTTGCCACCGCTGATGAACGATTTCAGGATCTTGTTCGAAAAGAGATCGCCCTTCGTAATATCTTCAAAATGAAAGATGTAAATACTGAGGATCGACTGATGGGGGTCGGCGGGCAGCAGATTGTGGCTGCATCCATTTTCGGCTCTGCCTCTGAAAATGTCGAAACGAGCGAAGCTACTCTGGATCGCTTATTGAAGCTCGCGGATTTTGAGTCGGAGCGATTCATGGAAGTTGAAACCAAGATGATGGCAGTCAAGCATCAGCTTGATCATACCCCTAGTCTGATTCCGGCGCGCGGCTATTTCTCGCGTGGGTTCGGCATGAAGTTCGACCCATTTACCGGTGCTCGTCAGATGCATCGCGGGGTTGATCTTGCGGGTCCGGTCGGAACGAAAATCATCGCTCCTGCAAACGGAGTGGTCAAAGAAGCCCATCGTGAACCGGATTTCGGGAACATGATTCTCATTGATCATGGTTACGGATTCGTGACTCGTTACGCCCATCTTTCGGCATTCAAAGTTAAGGCCGGAGATGTGGTCGCTCGTGGTCAGGTGATTGGCTTAATGGGCTCGACCGGGCGCTCGACCGGATCACATCTGCACTATGAGGTCTACAAAAACGGTCAGTCGGTCGATCCCCGACCATATCTGGCCTCGTCGAAGTAAGACCTCTCCCAAAAATTTGCCCCAAAATTCACCCCCTTGCCAAAAACCGGCTCGGGGGTTTTCTTATGGGGTCGGTGCATGGAGCACATTGAAGCCCGGA
Organism: uncultured Ignavibacteriales bacterium; assembly: GCA_964518635.1. Taxonomy (GTDB): domain Bacteria; phylum Zixibacteria; class MSB-5A5; order GN15; family FEB-12; genus CAZFGK01. The sequence continues at coordinate 42,786 of CAZFGK010000001.1, read as the reverse complement.
ACGATTTCCGGAGTTCATCAGAATACATGCGAGAGGGACCGGATTGTAATGGCCCATTCAGCCGCGATCAAAGTTGGCAGATTCTCCGGCGACGAAGCTGAGAACCATTTGCGCTCTCTTGTGCATGCATCAAAGGCAGGTGATCAACTTGCCCTGAATAAACTTCTCCAGTCCTCTACCTCAACCATTCGAAATGTCGCCCGAAAGATCATCCATGACCCAGATGAACTCTCCGATGTCGTCCAGCATGTCTGTTTGAAACTGGTGGCTGCCCTTGATTCTTTTGATGAATCACGACGTTTCGGAACCTGGCTCTATCGCGTGACCGTAAACTGCGCGATTGATCACTCGCGGCAGCTACGGAGGCATGCGCATCTCACTCTTGAAGATGCCCACGCCGTTGAGTCTCCAGTCGAGCAGGATCCTGAGCATCAGACCATCTCTCATGAGCGAGAGCTTCGTCTTCGTCAGGCAGCGGCACATCTGCCGGAGCATCAGCAGCGGTTACTGTTACGTCATGAGCTGGACGGAATTTCAGTCAAGGAGCTTTCCAAAGAAGGTGGGCAACCGGTGTCGGCAGTACGATGGCATCTGGTGGAGGCGCGCCGGAAACTACGACGCGAACTCAGGCGAACCTATCGTCCAGCCGCTCTTCGTACTCTTTTTGAATAATAACGCGACTCAGTCTTCGTTTGCTGCGATCTTTTGAGCGATTCTTCTTGAATTCAATTTTGATGGGATCTTTTCCCCCTCAAGTGCGGTATCTTGAGAACTAATGACTAAAACGCTCCATCTGAATATTACCGGCATGCACTGCTCGGCCTGTGTCAGCTCAATTGAGAACGGACTGCTCACCAAATCGGGAGTGCATCGAGCGCAGGTAAGTTTGGTTCTTGGGGCCGCGACCGTCGACTTTGACGATACTACAATTTCTGAATCAGCAATTCTCGATCATGTACATGCTCTTGGGTATCATGCAGCGAAAGGGGAACCATCCCTTTTTGAAAAGCAGATTCAGGAACTGCACGAAGCGAACGATCGCGCCAAACTCGCCGCCGCACTGGCGATCCCTCTTTTTCTGCTGGCGATGCTTCCCATGGTGGTGCCGCAACTTGAAAAGCTGCTGCATGATTCTCCCCTTGCAATGACTCTCTCGCCAATACTTCAGGCAGTTCTTGCTGCATTGCTTTTGATCTGGCCGGGGAGATTGATTCTCTCCGATGCATTTTTGCGATTGCGACATTTTGAAGCAAACATGAACACACTCATTGCAACAGGAACGTTGGCTGCATTTGGCTGGAGTTGCTGGCTTCTGTTTCAAGGGAATGGAGCGCATCAGCATTTCTATTTTGAATCGGCGGGTGTGATCATTGCGATTGTATTATTTGGTCATTACCTCGAAGCCCGCTCCAAACAATCTGCCGGTTCCGCGCTGCATGCTCTTCTTGCCCTCAGACCGAAAAGCGCAACCGTGCTCGTGAATGGCGTACAACTGGAACTCGAATCGGATGCGATTCAACCGGAGATGGTCGTGATCGTCCGACCGGGAGATCGACTTCCGGCAGACGGAGTGGTAACGGAAGGGAATCCGGAAATTGATGAAGCACTGGTGACTGGTGAATCACAGCCGGTGCACAAAAAACTCGGCGATCATGTCATCGGTGGCAGCATGAATGGGAGCGTCGCCTTTCAATATCGTGTGACGAAACATGCAGGTGAGAGTTTTCTCGCCGATGTCGTCCGCTTAGTCAGCCGTGCTCAGATGGAAAAAGCTCCCTTGCAGAGACTGGCGGACCGTATCGCCGGAATCTTTGTGCCGGTGGTATTCGGAATTTCGCTTCTGACTGGTTTGCTGTGGAATATCTTTGCTCCGGGAAATCCGGGATGGATCGAAGCGATGATCGCGGTCCTGATTGTCGCTTGTCCCTGCGCGCTTGGGCTTGCAACACCAACGGCTATTCTCGTCGCCTCCGGACATGCGGCACGCAGAGGAATGATCGTTCGTTCAGGTGAAGTATTTGAACGACTTGCCCGAGTTCGTGGGATTCTTTTTGACAAGACCGGCACTCTTACAACCGGTCTGTTTTCAATTCAATCAATCACTCCGTCACAAGGTATTGCAGAGTCGGAACTATTGCGCATCGCTGCATCGGTGTCGGCATCGAGTAATCATCCCTTGTCGCGAAGTATTGCAGCAGAAGCAACCAGACGCGCAATCGAGTTTCATCCACCAGTGATGGTTCGACAATCAAGTGGGCGCGGCACAAGCGGGATGATTGACAATGCAAAAGCGGCAATCGGCAGTCGTGAATTTGTCAGCTCAGCCCTGCACCTCGAAGAGTCAGACGTCTCAATTCATCTCACTCATTCAATTGAAAAGGGGAGTGAAGTCTGGGTCGGGCACGGAAATCGAATGTTGGGAGTGATCACTCTTGATGACACCATTCGTCCAGAGAGCGAAACAGAGATTCGCGCTCTTCGAGCGAACTATCAGGTCGCGCTACTTTCAGGTGACAAAACTGAACGAGTGATGCTATTCGCTAAGAGTGTCGGTATTGTCGATGCGCAGGGGGGATTGACCCCGTCGACAAAACTTGATGCCATTGCATCTTTCAAGACCAAATACGGCGATGTTGCGATGGTGGGGGATGGAATCAATGACGCTCCAGCACTGGCGAGAGCAGATGTCGGGATCGCGATGGGTTCGGGAGCCGATGTGGCGATTGCGAGTGCAGATGTGGTGCTCACTCGTCCTGATCTTCGCCTGATACATGAATCACTCCGTCTTGGCACGCGAACAGTTGGGATCATCAAACAGAATCTGTTTTGGGCTTTTATCTACAATCTGCTCTGTATTCCGCTCGCCGCAGGGCTATTCTATCCGTTCACTGGCTGGATGCTCTCGCCGATGATTGCGGCAGTGCTGATGGCACTCTCATCACTTTTTGTCGTGTCAAACGCGCTGCGCTTGTCTCGCTAGCGCGAAGCTACTCTCTCTATTTTACGAAGACCATTTTCTTGGTCGATTTCGTGCCACCACTTTCCATGACGGCAAAGTAGGTACCGGTGCCAACGACTTTTCCAGCACTGCTGGTTCCATCCCATTGACGGCTGTGGTTCCCGGCTGGAAGTCGTTCATCGACAAGGGTGGTGACTCGTTGACCAATGGCGTTGTAAATGATCAGCTTCACATCCCCGCCTCTGGCAAGATCAAACGAGAGTGTGGTTGTCGGATTAAACGGATTCGGATAATTCTGATGTAGGGTGAATGTTGATGGAGTTGTTTCACTTGCTTGTTCGTCATCAACATCGGTCGAAGGAGATTTGAAGCGAAGCACGAAAAGCCCGTAGGTACGATCAGAGGCAATCAATCGCTCGGAAGCGAAATAGGGATAGACGGTCCAGCAGCCGCTATAGCCACTGTTCCCGCCGGTGTAGGTGTCGTACTTGGCGACGCGGATCGGATTGTAGGGATCGCGCACATCCCAGACGGTGACCCCTTCGGTGTAATAGGCGAGATAATAGAATCCATCTCGGTAGTAGCCGTTATGTGAGACCGTATTCGGTGCTTCAATCATCTGTGAGACCATTGAGACATTGTTCAGATCTGATACATCGAAAATTTTCCCCCACGGCTCTCCATTGATTTCATTGTTCACATAGATGTACTTCCCATCCGGTGAAAAATCGATTCCGTGTGGTCCGGCGGCAGGGTAGGTGAATTGATTTATTTGTCGCGGATTAGTCGGGTCTGAAATATCGACGAAGTCGATACCTTGACCGTAGATTCCTGCACCAGCGAGCGTATCATTTCTGATACCAGTGTCATGAAAATAGTAATTTCGATACTGACCAATTTTCACCGGGGCTGTCGGATCGAGCAAAGAATACAGATCGAATCCGGTGAGAACATCCCCTCCATTCAGGATGAGATAGTCCTTGTAGACATTGTGCGTGTGTGATCCGGTTCCGGCAGTTGCGACTAATTTCGGCGCAGAGATTTTGGTCATGTCATAAATCTGTGCAGGGGAACTCTCGTTGCAGGTGATCGCATACTGCTTATAAACTTTTACTTCTTTGCAATCTGCTCCACCGGGCATGAAGCCGACTTCGGCAGGTGGGTTGGCATCAATATCAACAATCGAAACTCCCTGATTCTGCGAGCAGATCAGAGCGTACTCTTTGCCGCTTCCCTCTTCGGTGTACCCCCAGATTCCGGCATACTGTGATCGTCCTGCCCAGCGACCGAGCAGCTGAAGTATTGAATCGGGGGTGGCGTCCAGTTCAGGACCAGATGCAAGGATAGTGCCATCCGACTTGATTGCATCAATGCGGTAGTAATGCTTCACATGATTTGGCAATCCGCTGTGAAGATAGCTGGTGGTGAGATTATCGACAGAATCAAGCACCGGCGGAGGAAATGTCGTCCCGCCATGAATACGAAAGCGATCAACATCATTGATATTATCGAGAAATGTCCAATTGAGTGTGACTCTTTCGGTGGCTGGGGTTGCAGAGGCAGCGATCCGAAGCGGGAAAATTTTCAGCGTCCCGGTAGACTGGAAGAGGGTGTAGGGATTCTGTACTCGCGGATACCAGACATACATGATATCAAGATTTGGTGTATCCTGAATGATCTGTTTCCCTGCATAAGCAAGACCGGTGCTGTCGTAAGTTGAACCCATCACGAGTACATATTCACGGCGGGCAATGGCTGATGCATCCGGATCCCATCTCCTGTTTGGGGTACCAACAACAGGATACTCGACAATGCAGAGATTCAATCTAACCGGATTGAAAGGATCAGTCATATCCCAGGCGGAGCCGCCGAATATGCCGGTTCCGTTATACTGCCACGTGCTGTTTTGCACGAAGAAGGAGCATTTCGAACTGTCTCCGTCGAAACGAATCTCAATCGGTCGCATCGCCGTGTTCGGAATTGAACTTCCGAGGAAATTTCTCCCTTTGCCGATGCTTCGGAAAAATGTCTCCCCTCCAATCGGATCAAGATTTTCTCCCCAGGTGACTCCCCACATCCAGCGGGGTGTGCCGATCCATTCGCTGCCGAGATTCGGGACCACTGTTTGGGCCTGAGTGAATGGGGAGAGAATCAAGAATGAAAGAGAGAGACAGAGAGAGGAGAAGAATCGTTTCATTGTGTGCGTACCATGATGAGCGGTTGTTGAGATTCGAAAACTTCGCATCGTGTAATGTACGGATTCATACGATTCTGTCCATGATGATGTCTACTCGATCAGAATCTGCGACAGACTAGTTTTCCTCGAAAAATCGATCTGTAATCACGCTTTACGGCAAAGCTTCTCACTTTGGGTGTTAAGAATCTCTCCCTATACTTGCCGCCATGCCATTTCGTGTCATCGTAGGTCTGGGAAATCCGGGGAAAGAGTACGTTGCAACCCGTCACAATGTCGGTTTCATGCTGGTCGATCACCTTGTAGCCAAGCTCGGCTCGACAAAAAAGACAAAGGGGAAATTGCTGGAGAGTCATGAAGTCATAATGGGGGATCATCCCGTCCTTCTTGTCAAACCACTGACCTACATGAATCGCTCCGGGTTGGCAGTGAGGCAGATTTTGGAGGCCGAATTGATCGCTCAACAGGATTTTCTGGTGGTGGTCGATGACCTCTATCTCCCCGTTGGTGCTCTTCGCTACCGGGAAGGGGGGAGTTCGGCAGGGCAACGGGGATTGCGGTCGATCATGGAAGTCTTTGAGAACAATCAGGTTCCACGCCTTCGAATCGGGGTCGGGCCATGTCCGGCGGATGTTTCACACCCTGATTTTGTCCTTTCCACCTTTTCTGCTTCTGAACGGACTCTTATTGATGCAGCCATTGACAGGGGGGGAGAGTCGGTTATCTTATCGGTTCGCCAAGAAATCCCGCTGGTGATCAAAGCTGATCATCTGGCGGACGAAAAATAGTAGAAACAACCCTGCCGCCTTACCTCGCTGACACCGGGGGCGGCCGTAACTGCCCGAAGGGAGGTCAGATGCGTCTCTATGAGACGTCGTTTGTCGTCAGCTCACAGATCGACGAACCTACGCTCGATCGCACGGTCAAACAGATCACTGCCCAGATCACTGGCGCCGGCGGCAAGATTGTCGTCGAAGACCGCCTTGGAGTTCGTCGATTCGCCTATCCGGTGAATGGAATGACCCAGGGGTATTTCACCAGCATTCTGTTCAATGCACCTGCGGAATTTCTCGCTCTGCTTGAACGGTCCTACCGGCTGGATGAAATTTTCATGCGTCATCTGACCATCGTGTACGAAGGGGATCCGGAAAAAGTACGTGAAGAGCAAAAAGCACTTCACTCGGCGATTGAAGCCCAGGATCAGGCCGAGCGTGAACGTCGCAATGAGGCACGTGAAGCCCGCGAGGCGGGTGGATTCCGTCGTGACCGAGGTGACCGCGGCGATCGTGGTGACCGGGGACATCGTGGTGATCGTGGTGATCGCGGCGACTCACACGGAGGAAGGGACTAAGCCATGGCTGAATTTGACCATAAGAAACGTCGCAAAGTCTGCCGTTTTTGTGAAAACAAGATCAGTTACATCGATTATAAGGATGAACGGCTGCTGCGCCGCTTTCTCTCCGAGAGAGGGAAGATCGTCCCACGTCGCGTGACTGGCACCTGTTCGACCCATCAGCGGACATTGACACAGGCGATTAAGCGGGGACGGCATATGGCCATCCTTCCGTTCGCGGCTGAGACCTATAAATAGTCCGGACGAGTCGGCTCAGAGTCAGGTGACCACCCCCCAGCCGGTCCGTTTTCCGACGGCAATCTTGCTGGTGGGAGCCGGGTATGGCTTCCTCGCTGCACTCCTGGCTGGGTTTGCAAATCTGCAAACGCCAAAGGGTTCGATTGAGGATAGTCTGCTGCTCGTGCTCGGGATTGTTGTCTGGGCATTGAGCGTGTTGTACTGGCACGGATTGGCACTGGTTTCCTGGCGGTATAGCACGGCGATCATCGCCGCGGTAGTGGTGCCGAGTGTGCTGCTCTCACTAGTACTGGGATATCTGAATGACTCGTTTGTTCAGATTCTCTTTACTCAGATCGGGCTGATCGGTTCGGCACTCGTAACCGGAACGCTCACGCGTTCGGTTCAGTCTGCTGCAAAAAGATGGCTCTACGGAGCGGTAGTCAGTCTGTTGGCGACGGGGATTTGGCTGGTGGTAGATTACGATCGGATCATCTCTATTCTGATACCGACGGATTCAGTATCGGTCAGCTCAGGATCGAATAATTCGTCTGGCGTGCAAACGATCTTGTCGGACTCGACCGGATTAGCTGGAATCATAGGTGATACGGCGAAGACAACACCGATGAATGCTGACGACAGCGCGGCAGCGTATGGAGTCGACATTACGGGATTCATCGAGAGAGTGTTTCCGGGATTCTTGATTGTCAGTGAATTGACACCGGTTGCAGTCGGAGGTGTATTGTTTGCGCGAAGTGTAAGCGCGTTGCAGGGTGTAGGGATGGCTCTGCCATCTCTGCGGATTCCATTTGGGCTGATGCCGGTCCTGACCGCGGCTCTGGTGGTGCGACTTCTACTTGATGAGCCGTTCACGAGAGTCGCCGACAACGTGATTTTCGTGCTGGTTCTGGTCTATCTGGTTGGTGGTATTGCGCTTGTCTCTTTTCTGATGAGCCATTTTCACTGGCCCTTTCCGATACGGCTCGGAGCCTGGATGTTATTGGTTCTGTTTTCTGTCTATCTCTTTCCGCTCCTGATGGTGGCAGGATTAGTAGACAGTTTTCTGGATATTCGGACACGGTTGAGTACCCCTGCGGAGCCGTTGTCATCATGAACGTGAAGTGCTATATAGAAGATAAGGAGTTGACCTCATGAAAGTGATTCTTCGAGAAGACATTTCCACACTGGGCGAGGCCGGTCAGACGGTCGAGGTCAAGGATGGATACGGACGTAACTATCTGATTCCGCGTCATCTGGCGATCCCTGCAACAAAAGGGAATCTGCGTTCGATTGATGACATCAAGATGCAGAAAGGGATACGCGACAAGAAACGTCGCGGTGCCGCTGAGAAGATTAAGCTCGGTATCGAGAAGCTTCAACTGACCGCAGAAGTGATGGTCGGTGAAGAGGAACGTTTGTTTGGTTCCGTCACTGCTGCTGATATCGCGGCATTGATGAAAAAAGATGGCGTCCTGATCGACAAGCGTGCGATTGAGCTGGAAGAGCCAATCAAGGCATTGGGTGTTTATTCGATCCCGGTCAAAGTTGATAAAGATGTGACCGCGACGGCAAAACTCTGGGTGATCAAGAAACAGAGCTGAGCAACCACGCAATGAACTTCCTCGAGGTCAAACTCGAAGGGCTGGCAATGGATATGTCAACCAATTCACCGGTTGTCATTCTTGCGTCGGAGAGTGTCGATAAAGTGCTGCCGATCTGGATCGGGCATGCCGAGGCATGGGCGATTGCGATGGAGCTTTCGGGGATGCATCCGAAACGACCGCTGACTCATGACCTTCTTAAACGGGTCATTGAATCGCTGAACGGGATCGTGCAGCGGATCGAAATAACCGACATGCGTGATCAGACATTTTTTGCAGTCATTCATATTCAGATGGCCGGGGTTGACCGTCAGATTGATGCCCGCCCTTCTGATTCCATCGCTCTCGCACTCAAGACCGGTGCGAGTATTTTTGTCAATGAAGAGCTCTTCACCATGAAGCTCAGTGAAGCGACCGAATCCGATCCCGAGGCCCCTCCGGCGATGCCCACCGACCGGGAATCTCTTCGTGAACGACTCCGTAAACTCAATCCCGAAGATTTCGGAAAATATAGTCTCTAGCATGCCGGAACGACCGGACCGCAAAGTAGCTCATCACGTGGCAATTGGCGCGCGCGTGAACCGTTGGTCATTCGTGCAGTTTTTCGTTGGGCTCTCTCTCTTTCTCATTTCCTTCTCAACTGTATTCGGACAAGCGAAAGAGACCCGAGCACTGGGTGATGCCCAGTCGCTCTATGAGCGAGGGGATTTTGTTCGCTCCCTTCAGAAATTGCGCGCAATAGATCAGGTCCGCCTGACCGATTCGCAACGTGCGACGATCCAATATCTGACCGGTTCGGCTGCATTTGCGCTCGATAGTCTGGTGATTGCACAGAGTGCACTTGCCGCTGCCCACAAGCTACCAATCAGTTTTGAACGTCAGTCATTTGTATCACTTCGATTAGGTCATATTGCGACGTTGCAGTCGCGACTCACCGATGCTTTCGGTTGGTATCTGATCGCCGCAACAAGTGATATCCCAGCCGTTGTTCCCTCAGCCAAGGGATCACTTGAGTCGTTGCTGCGACATTCTGATCTCCGTCTTGAATCACTCGTTCTTCCTTCACCAATATCTTCCAGCTCATTTTGTGAACTGGTGAAAACACTTGGTGCGGTCGGAAAACGGCTCACGCAGATTCCTTCACTTCAAACTCTGGCAAGCAATTGTCAACTTCCCGTTGCGAACAGTTCCGGAAAGATCACCATCGCCCTGGTACTCCCCTTCAGCGGCGAAAATGCACCCTTCGCATTGCAACTAGCGGACGGGATTGAGGCTGCGAGATCAGTACAGGGGGAATCGGCGTATCTGACCATTCGACGCTACGATACCCGAAGCCGTGCGGTCGATGCTGCCCTGATCGCCCGTCAACTGCATGACACACTGTGCGATCTTGTGATCGGGCCGCTCACTTCGGAAGAGGCGGCTGCATTTTCTGCGGCAGCAGGTCATCTTCGGTGTCCAATACTTATTCCGGCGGCATCAGATGCTGGACTGACATCCCTCCATCCTCGACTCTATCAACTCGCGCCAACCATTGTCGGTGAGGCAACGATGATGGCGCGATCAGCAAGGGAATTTCTGCGGGCTGATACGGCGGTAATCCTGGTCCCTGATCTCCCTGACTATGCGTACATGGGGGAGACATTTGCAAAAGTATTCAGTGAAAACGGCGGGACTGTCCTGTTTCGGCGAAGCTATGACCCTCGACAAAAAGATTTCGGTACGATATTCAGTGATCTGAAAATTTCAGTCGGGCGCGGAGTAGACAGCACGCGAGTGATGCTCAATGCCGCTGGCGACACGCTCAAACCGGAACATCAACCGGGGGGAGTCGATTGCATCTACGCCCCCTGTTCTGCCACGCAAGCGCGGACACTCCTGCCGCAGTTGGCATTCTATACGGTGCAGGGGGGGATTCTCGGTTCGACCGCCTGGAATGAAAAGTCCGTCTTTGCGGATGCCGGTTCGATAGTATCACAGACATTTTTCCCCGGATCACTTCTGGATCGCGGCTGTACGCAAGCAGATGAACTGAAATCGGCACTTGCAAGCATGCGTGCGAGTACAAAGGGGAAGAAGCCAGCGGACGAACAACCGCAGCGTCTTGAACGTCTTGGTTTCGATGCCATGCTTCTGGCGATGAGAATCAGTGCTGATCCGAATCTGCTCATCGACGGGAGTCGTGATTGCGGCAGTGCCGGCATGATCTCCTTCGACGGCGACCGAGTGAACCAACCACTGCGGCTCTGTCAATGGCGCGGCGGTGCGGCATTTGGAGTGGGGATACGATGAAAGGTGTACAATGACTGAAGAAAAAAAAGTTGCGCTCAAAATGGTTGCTGGTGGGCAGGAGCGGGATATTACCTTTGAAGAGCTGACCCTCGCCAACAACCTCGCGCAGGAGGCACTCGTTCGGCTGCTGATCGAAAAAAAGCTGTTCACTCCTCAGGAGTTGATGCAGATGATGGAGACCGTCAAAAAGGAACGATATCGGACTCCCGATCAGCTCAAGAAATAAGGAATGAGCATTTCGCAGCCACTGACACACATGACCTCAGCAGAATCTGAATCTTCCACCACACTCAACTGGCGAATTCATCCATTCAAACGTGACTGGAAAGTAAGTAGTGGACTCTGTCTGGTTCTGTTGCTCGTCCCGATTCTGACCACTGCCTATGTCGGGTCACTTGCCCTCGGGATTTTCTTTATGGTGGTCATGCTGGTCTCCCTCAGCCGTTTTTTTCTGCCGACAGAGTATCAGCTGAACTCTGAAGGGGTGACAATCAAGTCGACCTTTGGGACGCAGCAACGCGCGTGGGCACAGTTTCGCTCCTGCTATCCCGACAAGAACGGAGTACTGATATCCCCCTTTGCTGGACCCTCTCGACTCGAAAATTTCCGCGGAATGTATCTGATATTTGAGAAAAATCGTGAGGAAGTCCTCACCTTCGTTCGTCATCATCTCGCAGTTACCACTTCAGAAACTCCTGCGTCGCTGCCGGATTCTACACTCCCGAAAGATTCACGTCCATGAGTCTGTTCAAGTCTGATTCAGAGTCGATGGGGCCAAATGCCGATCCGCTGACGCCGGAAGAGCATATCGTACTGGAGAAACTGTCCGATCAGGTAGTCAAACGGGGGATGACCGTTCCGGCGATCATCTTCCTCGAATCAGTGAAGCCGCTCAATTTTATCGGGTCGCAGGCGATGGTTTTTTTTGAGCCGATGATTCAGTCGGTCTTTAATTTCAAGGACTACGATACCGTTCGGACCGCACTCGAAAAGCGCCCGTCGATAGAGCTGCTGATTCAGAAGATAGAAGCGGCGGACGCGATTGTCTATCAGCGGGAAATCGCCATCAAGCGATTCATGAAAGAAGAGAAGAAGAATTGGAAGTGGTATCAGCGCTATCTCGGCATTGCGCGACCACGAGTTGAGATTCCCGAGCACATTTTTTTTAAAGCCCCGCCTCCGGACAATGAAACCTCACAGTCCATGGAACATCCAGTCGACCCAAAATAAATTCGATCTACCGTCGCCGAAAACGGGCATTGGCAGCGAGATTTCCTTGACTTCAATTCAATAGTACATAGGTTTATAGATGGGTGTGACATCCTGACAGGATCACCCAAACGAAGTACTCACAAACATAAAGCACCTCGCGCTTCGATCTACGATGCTGATCGCAAGAGATCGTGAACGATTGCACCTTTCCCTAAGAGAGCAAAGAGAAGTCCGCTACATACTGTATTAGGAATGAATTGTGCTGATCGTTGTCTTCGTCAATGACAACGACACAGCCAATCGAACTAAGGAGGTGGAGTAGATGCGTGCGACTCATGTTACGCGACTGCTCGTTGTTGTCTCTGCACTGTTCCTCGTCGGAGCAGACCTTTCCCCACAATCGCCGAATCAGAATGATGATCCGGTCGAACTCTGGCAGAAGAGACTTGCAGGGGGTGAGACGACACCGTCAGTTATCAGACCCGCTACTCCCTCACGTTCCGCATCCGTACCAAATGCATTCGTCAATGGCGGTGCTCCTCCGGGCGGCGAGAGCCACAACCCATCTGTCGCACTCAGCCGTGCGGTTGCCGGCGAAGTCTACTCTACCTGGACGCAATACGGCGGTCCCGGCCCGGGTCCGACCATCAATATGCACGCATGGTCTCCACTAGGGGGAGGCGCGGGGACATGGGCATTGCTTGGTCCGATTGCGCCAACTCTTCCATTTGGTGCTGAGAGAAATGCATCAATTGCGCCCCACCCACTTGGAGGATATGCCTACGCGGGTGCAGGGTATGCAGGCCCCGCGTACGCCGGTCCATCCGGAATCGTAGTCAATGTGAATCCACTTGGTGCTGGCGCTCCATTTGTTGGTCCCGCACCCTCAGGCGTGCTTGCGCTTGGTGTAGCAGGTGCTACATGGTTTGATCATCCCGATCTTGAAATCCAGAATTTCATGCCGGCTGGCGCGCCAATCCACGGTTCGATAAATCTCGCTTACGTCGAGTGCTTCGAAGGTGGCGATCTGGATGCCAACGGAGATGGAAATCCCTTCAATGACCCTGCCGATGTCTTTCAGATTTTCGTGCAGTCGAGTTCTACTCTTGGTGCATCTCCATTTACGTACCCGGCATTTACCCCCGGCGTTCCTCTGATGCCCCTTCCTATTCCGGTTGCCGTTGGGACACATGAGACGATGCGTCCATCGGTTGCTGTTGCTGGCCCAGTTGGTACTCCCGCGGTACCACCAACAGGTGTGTACGTTGCATGGACAGATGGTGCGATCATCTTTCTTGATGCGTCAGCCGCTCCGATTCTCGGCGGCGCGTTCGGCGTTCTTACAGGAGGTTTCGGACCTGCAGCACTTCCGGGTATGATCACAGTGCCACTTCTTCCGGTCCTCGCGGGGGGAGTACGTGCGGCCAATGCTGTCTCTTTTGCTGTAGATATGGGACCGGTCACTCCGGGTAATGTCTATCTCGCATGGGCAGACATGGTCAATTTTGACGCAGATATTTATTTCAGTTCCTCAGTTGCGGGTGGTGTACCCGGCTCGTGGACTGCACCCATACGAGTCAATCAGGATCCACTGAGCAATGGTCGAGATCAATGGACTCCTAAAATTGTCGTAAACGATGTGACCGGAGAAATTTGTATCCACTATTACGACAGAAGAAATGATCCCGCAAATACACTCGTTGAGGTGTGGGCGTCTTCATCAATGGATGGAGGACTCACCTGGGTTGATGGTCGTCTTTCTGATGCTGGTGGCACTCCACCTGTAAGTACGGTAGTCGATGGCATCGGTTCATTTCTCACCGGAACCTATCTGGACGGAGATCTGTTTGGCGGTCGTCCGATCTTTACCTGGAATGATTTTCGCAATGGGACTGATCAGGATGTTTATGCCGAATTCTTCAAGGATAATGACCTTGATAATGACGGCTGGCCGGGATCAGTTGACTGTGATGATACAAATCCATTTGTCTACCCGGGTGGCCCTGAATTCTGCAACGGCATGGATGACAACTGCAATCTCGTAGCCGATGAAGGTCTCGGGGATCTTGATCTCGATGGCTGGGGGGCAGCGTGCGACAATTGTCCAACCATTGCAAATGCTGGGCAACTCGATACGGACGGTGACGGATTCGGCGATGCCTGCGATCAGTGTCCGACACTGTTTAATCCAACGCAAAATGATGGAGACTGTGACGGTGTAGATGATCCGTTCGACAACTGTCCGACAATCGCAAACCCAACTCAAGCAGATGCTGACGGAGATTTGCGTGGTGACGCGTGTGATGCGTGCCCACTCGATCCGAATCCATTTCCTATGCCGTGCCCCGGACCGCTTTGTTGCATGGGACCAACAACCGGGAATGTTGACTGTGATCCATTGGAGAGTGTCGATATTGCAGATCTGACGGTGCTCGTTGATCATCTCTTCATTTCGTTCGCGCCCCTGTGCTGCAAGGATGAAGGGAATATTGATGGCATTGTAGGTCCCTGTTCTATTGACATTGCGGACCTGACTCTATTAGTTGACCACCTCTTCATCACTTTTACGCCGCTGCCGGTGTGTGTAGCGTGTCCGTAAGAAGTTTATTGAAGACTGCGCATTGATGATGATGCGCGATTGAACAAAAGAACAGCACGCGGTATTCGCGTGATGATTCGATCACGTGAAATATCGCGTGATACTAAAAGAGACGGTCACTCAGTGGTGCTGGGTGGCCGTTCTTATTTTCCAAAGGGGAAATCAGGTGAATCACAATCGTCGAGCAGTTGCACGTTCTGCAGCGGCAAGTATGAGACCGGCGTACTGCTTGATGAGCACCTCAGAAGAAAAGCGGGTGACGGCTCGTTCTCGCCCAGCAAGACCCAGTCGATCAGCGAGACTTGTGTCTGAGTTGATTTGCAGGAGAGCAGATGCGAGTGCGGGAATATCATCCAGCGGAACAAGCAGGCCGCTCTTACCATGTTCAATAATATCCGGGATCCCGCCTGAATTCGCACCGATCACTGGTGTGCCGCAGAGCATCGCCTCTACAAGCACTGCCCCAAATCCCTCTTCGACTGAATTGAGGACCACCGCGCCAGCCCGACGATAAATATCAACCAGCTTCTCCTGTGGAACTGGCTCAAGCAGCCGGATTGAACTGTTGAGTTCGAGACTCTGAACAAGTGCTCGTAGCGATTCTTTGTCTGGTCCGGTTCCGTAGATTTCAGCATGCAACGAAGGGTTTGACTTTTTCGCGACTTCGAGACTTCTGATAAACTGATCGACCCGTTTCTGTTTTGTGAATTTTGTGACCGCGACGATCAGATTTCGGTCACGCTGCACTGTTGGGTCCGGTGAGAAGAGATGATCATTCATCGGCAAGGGGATGACATCAATCCGTCCACTTTTGGGGAGATGAATCCGTTCGGCGATTCCTGCCAGATAGGTCGAGACCGTATTCCATCCCTCAAGCTGTTTCCACATTCCGCGGAGTAGGAAAGAGATAAGTTGCGGCGACTTACTGGCCAGTCGCAGATCGGTCCCGTGTGATGTGAGTACCATCGGGATTTTATTACGGCGAGCCAGTCGTGACATCACGATTCCCGTGGGCACCAGCCAATGCCCGGCAATCAGGTCGATCTGTTTTTCTGAGATGACTGTCTGCGCATGTGAAGTCCACGCTCCAAGAAATTGACGAAAAGCAAGAACTCCGCCAATTGAACCCAACTGTTTTTGCATGGCACCGGTGTAAGCGATGGTTTCCTTTTCGTCCGCTGCATAGCGAAAGCGGATGACTTCGATCCCTTCGAATATCTCCGTTTCGGCTGCCCCCCTGGCATGCGGGGCGAGCACAATCGGGTCGATCCCATGCTGACGCAGTCCCGCAAGGAGCCGGACGAAAAAGACACCGGCAAAATCCCCCTTCCAACGGGGGAAATTCGGCGTCAGAACCAGCAGTTTCAGTAGTTTGGTGCTCATCATGCGTTCCTGAACATGGTACGGTGAGAATGGTCACACTGAAATCTTGTTTTTCCTGCCATCCAATACGGCTATCATCCGGCGTGAATACTGAGCAACCCCCATGTTAAACAGCCAATCAATCAATCTTCTTTCGGTAGAGTCGCTTGCCACACGGCCGATTCTCGATCTGGCGGCATCGGTATGGGATGATCACCGGTATGAGTGTTTTCGTCATTGCTACCGTTCCATGCGTCGACTGGATGATCTTGTCGACCACCGGAAAGAGCGACCCGAGCCAATTTCTGCGTCTGAACAGCAGATTCTTTCCCGTATGCTGACTGACTGGCTCGATTCGATGGCCCGCCAAAGTGATGAAACAGAAATCGCTAGTTTAAACGACTATCGTGAGCGATTCGCGATCCCGCTTTGGCCGTGGGAGAAGTTGGTCCGGGCGATGCAGTTTGATCTCTCCCATCGGAGTTTTGAAAGTTGGCTGATTTTTCGAAGGTACACCGAAGGGGCAGCCATCGCACCGGCGGCAGTTTTTATCTACCTTACCACCTCCGATCCGAAATCAATCTCTCCTCAGACAGCGAGGGAGATTGCTCTCCCGCTTGCTATGTTTGCGTATCTGGTCCACATCATTCGTGATCTCCGTCGCGATCTCGAACGGGGGCTTTTCTATATTCCGGACGGCTGGCTGGAACGTCACGGTCTCAATCAGGTGAGTCTTCAGATTCTTTTCAGTGAATCTGGAGAGATCGAAGACAAACGTTTCGCCACTTTTCTCGCGGAGTATGCGGATCTTGTCCGCTGGTATGAGCAGCGTTCGAAACTGACCATCGCCCGGCATGTTGAACTTTTAAGGCCGGATGGTCTTCTCTCTCTCCGGCTTGTCCGCGCCCTGTATGGTCAGATTGCAGACCGACTCTATCTCGCTGGGACGGCATTCGATCCGGATCAATTGCAGCCAAGCGGGGAAGAAATCCGAGGACTTTTACAGGAATTAGTTCGCCAGCGGCGGGAAGATACTGCTGTTCCCATAGTACCTTAGAATGATGAACAAGAACTCGCCGGATTCTCTCCGGCTCATAGATTCCCGGAGGAAAAGAATGCTCCATCTAATTTTGCACTATCGAACCAAACAGATCATGCGCTGGTGCGCTTTCTCAATCCTTCTGACTGCCGGTCTTACGTCCGCCCAGACCAGTGTCACCGTCTACAATAGTAATCTGGGAGTGGTGACTGAAACTCGTCAGCTCTCCTTTGACAAAGGAATCGGACGGATTTCTGTGATCGATGTCCCCGATCAGATTGATGCTGCTTCGGTTCGTTTTGATGTCCCGGGGGTATCGAATGTCACTATTCTTGAACAGAATTACGCCTATGATCTGGTCTCTACCGACCAGCTTTATCAACGCTACATTGATCAGCCGATTGAAGTGATCTCGAAAGAGGGGAAGCTCTTTGGCGGCAAGCTCTTGAGTTTCACCGGCGGAATGATGACACTGCAGCAGCCGGATGGATCATTGCAGCTTGTAAATACGACTGAAATGAGCCATGTCAATCTGTCGAAATTGCCGGAAGGATTGATCACTCGACCGACACTCTTTTGGCGCTATCAGTCTGGATCAAAACAGACCGTCAAAGGTGAACTGAGTTATCAGACTACCGGCATGGGCTGGAACGCGGAGTATATCGGCGTGCTCGACAAGAATGAAAAGATGCTCGATCTTTCCGGCTGGGCCTCAATTACGAACAATTCAGGAAAGAGCTTCGCCGATGCCAAGCTGAAACTTATTGCCGGAGAGATTCAGCGGATGCAGCAACCGATCATCTTTCAGGATGTTGCGATGTACAAATCTTCTGTCGAGGGTCGGTCGACTAACCAATCCTTTCAGGAGAAGTCGTTCTTCGAGTATCATCTCTATACTCTCCCTCGCCCCGCGACCGTCGCCAACAAAGAGATCAAGCAGATCTCACTTTTCGATCCATCTACCACCGGTGTCCAGAAACTCTACACTTTTCATCCCGGCTTTGATGACAACGACGTAAAGGTCAAAGTGAAGTTCGTGAATTCAGCTGCTGCTGGTCTTGGGATGCCATTGCCGGAGGGTCGAGTTCGCCTGTTCAAGGCAGATGATGACAAGGGGCTGATTTTGCTCGGTGAAGACCGCCTTGAGCATACTCCGAGCAATGAAGAGGTCAAGCTGACTGTCGGAACCGCCTTTGATATCAAGGCGGAAGAACGAGTCATGAATCAGAAACAGATTTCAAATCGAGTGACCGAGTATGACTACGAGTTTGAGATTCGAAATCAGAAAAAGGAAGCCGTGACAGTCAACCTTGAGAAGAACTTCTACGGCTTCTGGGAGATCATGAACAGCTCTCGTGAGTATAAGAAAAAGAACGCCACGACTATCACCATGGATATCCCTGCTCCGGCAGGGGACACGGTGGTGGTGACGATGCGGGTTCGGACCAGCTACTAGGATTCGCAACTTTGGTGTCCAAGATTGACTGGATTGAGACTGTCTCGTAGGTTCCCGTTTCTTCGCCGCCAACATGCAGAACAGGCGGCAGGTTGATGAAAAATAGCACACGAGATGAACGTGTGAAGAAGGAGAAGAGATGAAACGAATGCATGGGACGACCGTCGGCGGCATCCTCTGCCTGATCCTTGCGGGGATCCTGTTGACACCGTCCATGAGCATGGCACAAAAAGGGCGGAAACTTCCGGCGACCTCTTATATCAGCACGGTCAAAATCGAAGTCTCCGCTGCGCGCAGTAAGCAGGGGAAAGAGAAGCAGGAGCGGCTTGCCTACGCCGAAGCGATGGTCGACTCCTGTCTGATGCACTACGCGCCTTATCCAGCGGCCTACTTCTGGAAGACTGATATCTACCTCACTAGGTACAACGAAGCACCAAGTCTTGCAAAAAAGTCCGAGTTTCTGAAGGTTATCCTTTTGTATGCTGATTCCCTCGATCTTGCATGTGCGAACACTGCGTTAAAGGAAGCTATCAGGAAAGATTGCGGTATTCTCACCACATCACTTGACTCAACTCGAGAAGTTTCGTGGCGAGAATTACGTGAAGAAGCCCGTAAGCAGACTCTGCGCGTTGACACCCTCATTGAAGACATTGCCAAGGAAGGCGGAAATGCTACAGTTGATTCCTCGTACTTAGCTGAATTAAAATCGAGAAGGGACGCGACAGCAGACTCTGCCAAAGCCAATTTTGAAATGGCCATTCTGATTGACAATGAAAAGAGTGATGCTTACGTGGGCCTTGGGAGTCTCATGAACTCCATCGGCAAACCGGAAGAAGCTACTTCTTTTACCAAAGAAGCTCTCAGTCGCTCGACGGGAGATAAACGCAAGCCACTGCTCTATAACCTTGCCTACATGTACGCGCAGCAGAATGATTTCTGTAACGCTGGCCCACACTTCCGCGAGTACTGGCTGCTCGATACAACCGATCTCGAGGTTGCACAAAACCTCGCCGTTTGCTACATCAATTGCAAACAGGGGGACTCGGCAGTCGCGTTGTACCGACGCATTCTTGCCTCCAGCCCTGATAATGTCGAGTCCTTCAGCGGTATCGGCGCACATTTTGTCGGCTTAGCCCGCGAAAAGCAGATAGCGATCAGCAAAGCGCGGGACGAGAAAAATGCGGCTGATGAAAAGCGTCTCTTGAGTGAACGGGATGCTGCCCGTGACTCTGCCCGTGTCTATCTGAAGAAATACTCTGACGCAAGACCGGATGATACTGCCGCAGCATACGAATACGGGCTCATGGCGTATGCCTCCAACAAGGTCGATGAAGCGATCACCGCGATGGAAAAGACTCTTACCCTCGATCCGAAGCATGCCGACGCCCTGATTACGCTTGGCGATCTGTATCAGGGGAAGGCGAAATTCAACGAAGCTATCGGACTCTATGAGCGAGCCCTCGATGTTCAGCCGGACAATCGCGCGATTATGGAGACGCTCAAAGTTCTCTATTCCGATCTCGGCAAGATCGACAAACTGAACGCATTGCAGAAAAAGATGAAATAACCTTCCCAAAAGCGGAAATAGTCATGGACCAGCTGACCGCTGGTCCATTTCTTTTTTTGTAATGCCGAAACAAGACCTACCTCAGACTCGCTCAATCCAGGTCGCCATCCCGGGACCGCATTTTACGGCATTCACCTACAAGCTTCCTTTTGGGATGACTATTCACTTGGGTGATCGAGTTCGCATTCCATTCGGAGCGCGCAAAGTTGTCGGCTATGTTATCGGGCTGGATGTCCCGGCCTATCCCCGCGCAAAAGAGGTTGTGGCCAAACTGGACACAGTCCCGATTTTTGATCGGTCATTTTTCGAATTCTGTGTCTGGGTTGGTCGCTACTATCTCACCCCTCCGGGGCAGTTGTTTTCACTGGTCTATCCAAGAGCTGCATCCGGAAAAGTACAATTGTCCTATCGATGGGGGGAATCGGCTCATGCGATTCAGTCCGATTTGTTGAAACAGCAATTTCGCCCAAAGCCCGGTTCCGTAGTTTCCGCCTCGACCATCAAGCGAATCGAAAAGCAGTTCAAGAAGCCGCTTCACGAACTGGAACGACTTGGCGTGATTGTGCAATCGAGTGAACGGCAATCAAACCCGCGATATTTACTATTCTCAGCCGAGCTTCTTGCCGAATTAGGGACGAAACGAAAGCCATCCCCGACGCCATTCGATTCAGCACGCACCCGCGCTGAACTCACTCGTCTCGGTTGGAGCAATGGACAGATAGCTCGCGCGATTGAAATCGGCGCAATCATTCATGAGTCTTCGATTTCACCGAATGATCCGTCAGGACATCGAATACCTGAAACCACCAAGCAAGCATTGCTCTCATTGAATGAACAACAGACCAGAGTCTTTTCGGACATTTCATCAGGCGGTTTGAAAAAATTCGAGACTCACTTATTGCAAGGGGTGACTGGCTCCGGGAAAACTCTGGTCTATGCACATCTGATCAAAGAAATGCTCTCTCGCGGAAAACAGGTTCTCGTCCTTGCGCCCGAGATTGCCCTCGCCGAACATGTCGCGAGAGTTCTTGCACAGACTTTTGATCAGCAAGTGATTCGGTGGCATTCCGGTCTGAAAGAGTCAGACAAACGAGAGAGCTGGAAACGAATGACCAGCGAGCCGCAAACGCCATTGATTGTGGTCGGTCCTCGTTCGGCACTTTTTGCACCCCTTCGGAAACTGGGACTGATTATTGTCGATGAAGAGCATGACGCTGCTTTCAAGCAAGCCGAGCAACCGCCGTACTTTCACGCCCGAGATGCCGCAATCAAGAGAGCACAACTGGCAAATATTCCCATTTTGCTCGGTTCGGCAACACCCTCACTGGAGAGCTATTACCAATCGACGCAGGGGAAATTCAAGCGGCATCTTCTCTCCGAACGTGCGACCACTTCGCCGTTGCCCACGGTTCGTATTATCGATATGCGATCTGATCGTCTCACTGGTGATCTTGGTCTGCTCAGTGCCTCACTCAAACGCGCGATTGATTCATGTCTTTCAAGAAATGAACAGGCGATTCTCTTTTACAACCGTCGTGGTTATTCTCCATTGCTGACCTGCGAGTCATGCGGCTGGTCCGCGAAGTGTGAGTATTGCCGTCAGACACTTACGTATCACCGTACGACCAAGCGATTGCATTGTCATTTCTGCGGTGGAACAGAAAAGATCCCTACCAATTGCCCTTCCTGCTCATTTGCGCCACTCGAACCGGAAGGGCACGGCACACAGCGGATCGAATCACTCTTGCCACGACTTTTTCCCACTGCCAGGATCATTCGTTATGATCTGGATTCAACTCGTCATGCCGAAAAAGCTGCCGAGGCATTGAGAACATTTGCGAGGGGGGATGCCGATATTCTCCTTGGTACTCAGATGGTCACCAAGGGGCTCGATTTCCCAAAGGTCTCTCTCGTCGGTGTACTCGCGGCAGATCAGGGAATGCATCACGTCGATTTTCGCGCAACGGAGCGGACCTTTGCGCGACTGGTGCAGGTGGCGGGGCGTTCGGGTCGCTCGGATTCGCCAGGGGAGGTGCTGATTCAGACGTTCGCACCGGAACATCCGATGATGGAGATGATCACCCGTCATGATTTCGATCAGTTTGCAGAAAGTGAATTGCTCGAACGTCGCGCGCAGGAGTTTCCGCCCTTTCGGCGGATGTTGCGAATTGTCACCAGTGCCTCGAGTGCCGCCGTGGCACAGCGTGCGATTGGGGAGATCGTCGCTCGTTTGAAACAATGGAGTGCAAAAGAATCTCCGAGCACGATCATCCGCGGCCCGGCGGCCTGTCCGATTGAGTTTGTGCGCGGAGAGTATCGTTTTCACGCGATGGTGCAGACAAAACAGATGACGAAGCTGACCGACACAATCTACTCATGGCTGGAGGCCGATCCTCGACTTGGATTTGCAAAGAGTGTGCGACTACGTCTTGATGTCGACCCGATGGAGATGCAGTAGAAAAACTCTTGCTATTCCGTTCGCGGCTGGGTGGCGCACCCGTTTTAGGGTGCGAAGTCAGTGACGCACTCGTCACGATTCTATAGTTAGCATTTATCAATCATCAGTGGCAAGGTGGCGCACCCGTTTTAGGGTGCGAAGTCGGTGACGTGCGTTTCACGTTTCGAAATCTCACATTCATATCTCACTAGCAGAGGTCTCGTTTTTCTTCGAATACTTCCTTCAAGTTCAGACACGATTATTCTACAATCAAAAGATGCCATATTGATTGAGATGTTCGCCACTGACTTCGCACCCTAAAACGGGTGCGTCACTCAGCCACGATCAAGCGTTTGCGGAAGTCATTCCACACTGTCAGGAATAAACATAGCCTCGATTGATGTTTCAAAAAGTTCTGCTATTCGAAAAGCTAGAGTAAGACTTGGGTCATATTTCCCGGTCTCGATCGCATTGATAGTTTGTCGTGAGACAGATAATCGATCTGCCAGATCCTGTTGAGACCAGTCTCGCTCGGCACGTTCGACTTTGAGTCGATTTTTCAACGGTACCTCCTCGACGCAATCGCGACCCCGCCGAAATAGAGTATGGGGAGATACTGCCAAACATGGGTGATTCCGAAGTTCTCGGGGTTCAGGCCAATCGCTCTTTCAAGTAGCCCCAACGTCATCAGCAATACAAGAGCAGACGGAAATGCGAAAGCCAGAGCTTCGAGCTGAATTTTTCGCTCTAGCTCGTCCCCTTCTCTTTGCATTTTTATAAAGCTCCAGAGAAACCAAATGAAAAATGGAAGAGGTAGTACTGCGAGAGTTATTCTTACCCATTCTGACAGATCGGTGCGTTCGAGAAATAGACGTGCCCCGGCATAGGACACTACTAGAAGCAGGCACGCGATCAATGTGTTCGACTTAGCAGTCTTTTGATTTGTCATGTTAAACATCTCCATTCTTGCATGTATGATAAGCACAGAATCAGAAATGTCAAGTAAACTTTACATATTGTATAATAGAGTTGACATTCTAGGCCATTCCAGACCCGCTTCTCAGCTGCAGCCAGAATGAGGCTAGGGTAAAAGAGCTGCACAAAAAAAAGACGGCCTCGCGACCGTCGTTTTGTATTCAATGTGAAACTCGTCAGCGAATATTCGCTGACTATTTCTTCTTTGCAGGGGCGGAAGGGGCCGCGCCCTTTGCCGGAGCAGCTCCGGGAGCCGCACCCTTGGCAGGGGCCTGACCCGGGGCCGCGCCCTTCGCACCAGCTGCTGGTGCAGCCGCTGCTAGGGTAGCTTCCGCCGCAGCTGCTGCAGCCGGAGTTGCTTCCGCCGCAGTCGGTGCCGAGACCACCACAAAGGTCTGATCTTCATCTTCCAGAATCTTCGCGTTCGGGATGTTCAGATCACGGGCGTGAATCGAATCGCCGATATTCATGTTGCTGATATCGATCTCAACAAACTCCGGAATATCCGCAGGCAAGCAGGAGATTTCGACATCACGTTTGGTGAGCTGCAATACGCCCCCTTCATTCTTCACACCAAGCGGAGTGCCGCTGACATGAATCGGAATGCGAATATGCAGCGGACGAGTGAGCGAGATCGCATGAAAATCAACATGGATCACACGGCTGGTAATTTTATCCCGCTGGATTTCGCGTAAAATCGCTTTTCGGACGGTGCCGTTCAGTGAAAGATTGAACATGGCGTTTCCACCCTGCACTCCTTTCATGACCGTACGAAATTCCTTGTCATTGACTGCTATCGGCATCGGCTTTTCAAGCTCCGGACCGTACATGATTGCCGGAATATTCCCCTGGACTCGACTCGTGCGAGCCGCGCCAGTTCCGGTTCCGCCGCGCGGATGCACAGCGAGAGATACTTCTTTCATCTCATCTCCATTCTATAGTGTTTCGCATTTTTGTTCATGTTGTATTCTCGTCGAACGCAGCGTTTCGCTAATTTTGTGAAACCGGCGAACTCTCCTCAAACAGACTCGAGAGTGACTCTTCGTCCGAAATTCTTCTGATCGCTTCGCCGATGAGTTCAGCGCAGGTGAGAATTTCCAGCTTAGGACTCGGAGCACGATGAGACTGATCGATCGAATCAGTGATGATCATCTTCTGAATCGGCGATTTCTCGATGAGTTCGATTGCTTTACCGGAGAGCACACCGTGTGTACAGGCAGCATAAATTTCGAGCGCGCCTTCGTCTTTCAAATGCTGCGCCGCCTGACAGATCGTTCCACCGGTGTCGATCATGTCATCACGAATCAGAATATTTCGTCCCTCGACATCTCCGATCAGGTTCATCACCTGTGAGACATTCGGTTTCGGGCGTCGCTTATCAACGATGGCGAGTTCGGCATTCAAGGCGGTGGCAGTAGCGCGAGCGAGTTTGATCGAGCCGACATCAGGAGTGACCACTGTCAGGTCTTTTAGATTCAGACTGCGGACATAGTCATTGACCAGGATCGATGAATACAAGTGATCGTGCGGTAGATCAAAAAATCCCTGTATCTGTCCAGCATGAAGATCCATGGTGATGATTCGATCTGCGCCGGCAGTTGTAATGAGATTCGCGACCAGCTTGGCGGTGATCGGGACGCGGGGACGATCTTTCCGATCCTGACGGGCGTAGCCGTAGTAGGGCATGACGGCGGTGATACGCATCGCGGAAGCGCGACGAGCCGCTTCGATGATCATCAGAAGTTCCATGAGATTTTCAGCCGGGGCGTTGGTCGGCTGCACGACGAACAGATCTGCGCCGCGGATATTTTCGTTGATCTGGACTTCGACTTCGCCGTCCGAGAATCGACCTACCTGGCATTTGGTCAGGGGGATTTCGAGCTGTGCGGCGATACGTCGCGCCAATGTAGGATTGGCGTTGCCGGTTACGATCTTGATGTCATTGCGGATAATCATGCTACCCTCAACATTTCGTTGCCTCTCGCATTGCTGATGCCCACAGGGAGCGTGTCAGCGAAAATTTTGGTGTTTCAAAGAACTGGGGCGCTTGGATTCGAACCAAGGAATGGCAGCTCCAAAGGCTGCTGACTTGCCACTTGTCGACGCCCCAAAATGAGCACCCCCAAAGTGCATCCTCGGAGCCGAACGGACAAGTCCTTAACTTTCCTCGGTCATCATACTTTCATCCGGCATGGAAGCCCGGAGTTTCAGTTCGGCTTCGTAGGCCTCGAGTACGAGTCGTTCGATCAGGTCGCGCATCTCCTGGTTGACCGGATGGGCGATATCCTGATACTTCCCGTCGGGGCGTTTACGGCTGGGCATAGAGACAAAGTAGCCGTCCTCCCCCTGAATGATCTTCAGGCCTCGGACCACAAATGCTTCGTCGAAGGTTATGTTCGCGAAGCCCTTGAGCTTGTCTTCATCCCGCAGGGTCACCCGTATTTCGGTGATCACCACGCCGTCCTCCCACGACAGACCGGTACCCGTGCATTAGCGTTGGATTGGTCTGCAGAGCTGAGTCTGCACACCGATCAACGCCGTATCCTTTGACTCCCCGAATAGCCATTGGTCGTTCGGTCTTTCCCTAAAGAGACCGAACATGGCAGACCCTGACCCGCTTAATCGAACAAGCTGTGCACCGGATAAGCGGAGTCTTTTTCGAACAGACTCCAGCACGGGAAGTCGCTCCAGTGCCCACTCTTCGAAGTCGTTGTCCAGCAACGATAGCCACTCAATCAGCGACTCCGAATTGGTCAGGTCTGGTAGGGTAGTCATTTCCGGCGAGACTGTCAATTGCCGTCCGAGTGCACGGAATGCCTCGGCGGTCGAAAGTCCGACGGTCGGCTTTGCGATCACGACCCAATAATCATGCGGGAGGGGGGTGCTTTCGAAAATCTCCCCACGTCCTGAAACGAGCGCACTGCCGGTTGAGAAGAAAAAGGGGATATCTGAGCCGATGGTAGCCCCAATTTCGGCAAGTTCCTGATCAGAAAGGCCTAGTTGGAAGAGTACATTCAGCCCAAAGAGTGTGGCGGCGGCGTCACTCGATCCGCCGCCAAGTCCGGCCTCCATCGGGATACTCTTCTTCAGGGTGATTTCGACTCCGGGAAGTTCAGCGAATTTCTCCTTGAGAGCATCGTACGATTTCTGCACCAGATTATCAGAACCAGCTCCGAGCGGGGGGCCGTCGGTGATGACCATCAAAGCGCATTCCGGCTCGTCAGATTTCGAGATTGTGATAGTATCAAACCAGTCGACGGTCTGCATGAGTGACTGGATGAAGTGATAGCCATCCGGTCTTTTGCCGGGGATTTTCAGGAAGAGATTTATTTTTGCCGGTGCACCGAGTTCGATTCGATCCCTATCCAGTTGTCGAAATCGATACCAGTTCGTCGGAGATAGAGTCACTTCGTAACGCTCACCAAAGGGAAGGGGGATTTGGCTGGATTTACTTCTCCAATTGATTGCAAAACGTGAGAGTTCGATTCCTTGTCTTCAACAAATTGCATCCCTATACTAGCGCTCCTCGAAAGGAAAAGGTCGTAGATCATCATGAGTCGATTCCGCACACTTGAGACACTTTCTGTTGCTGGTCAGCAGGTTACGTATTGTCCACTATCATCAATTTCATCCCTGACCAATCTGGCAACGCTGCCGTTTACGTACAGAATACTGCTCGAATCGATTCTCCGAAATATTGATGATCAGGTGATCACCGATGAGGATCTCGTCCGCGCAGCGTCGTATGATCCGTCGAAACCGACCGATATCGAACTCCCATTCAAGCCAGCTCGAGTGATCCTGCAGGATTTTACCGGAGTTCCGGCGATTGTTGATCTGGCGGCGATGCGGGATGCGATGAAACGACTTGGTGGTGATCCGAAAAAGATCAATCCGCTCATTCCGGTCGATCTGGTGATTGATCACTCGGTGCAGGTTGATGCCTATGGGGCGGATGATTCCCTCAGTATCAATATGGCGCTTGAATTCGAACGGAATCGTGAACGGTACGAGTTTCTGCACTGGGGGCAGCGTGCATTTCAGAATTTCCGAGTCGTTCCGCCTGCAACCGGAATTGTGCATCAGGTGAACCTTGAATATCTCTCGAAAGTGATTATGGTTCGAGATGGAATGGCGTATCCCGACACCGTTCTCGGCACCGATAGTCATACCACTATGATCAATGGTCTCGGCGTCGTTGGCTGGGGAGTTGGCGGGATCGAAGCAGAAGCGGCCATGCTCGGTCAGCCGGGATATATGAATGCCCCGGAGATTATTGGCTTTCGACTTGATGGAAAACTTCGGGATGGTGTCACCGGCACTGATCTGGTCCTGACTATCACGCAGATTCTTCGCAAAAAAGGGGTGGTGAACAAGTTCGTCGAATTTTACGGTCCGGCACTTGATCATCTCTCACTGCCGACACGCGCGATGATTGGAAATATGACGCCAGAATTCGGCGCGACCGTCTCTTACTTCCCGGTCGATCATACAACTCTCGCCTATCTCCGTCTGACCGGAAGAACCGAATCGGAAATCGCGCTTGTGGAAGCATACTGCAAGAAGCAGGGGCTGTTCCGCGAGAAGAATCAGCCGGAGTTTCGATTTACTGACACGATTTCTCTCGATCTCAATAGTATCGAACCCTGCCTTGCGGGACCGAAACGTCCGCAGGATCGCGTGACACTACACCACATGAAGCAGGATTTTGTCGAATCACTCACTAAGCCGATCAGGGATCGCGGTTTTGAACTGGCTGCTACAGAGAAGACTCGCACGGCGGCAGTTCAGAACGGGACATCGAGTTCTATCGGTCACGGCGCCGTGGTGATAGCGGCGATTACCTCCTGTACGAATACCTCCGATCCGGCCGTGCTGATCGCCGCAGGACTTCTTGCGAAGAAAGCAGTCGCGCGCGGATTGAAATCGAAACCGTATGTGAAGACATCCCTCGCCCCCGGATCACGCGTGGTCGGTACCTATCTGGAGCGTTCCGGCTTGATGAAGCCGCTGGAAGCACTTGGATTCAATATCGTGGGATTCGGCTGCACCACCTGCATTGGTAATTCTGGCCCGTTGCCGGAACCGGTGGTGAAAGCGATCACGGATGGGAATCTTGTCGCTGCAGCGGTTTTATCGGGGAATAGAAATTTTGAGGGACGAGTCAATCCGCACACTCGTGCGAACTATCTCGCTTCTCCGCCGTTGGTCGTGGCGTATGCCCTCGCTGGTTCTGTCGATATCGATCTGACTTCCGAACCACTTGGTGTCGACTCGGACGGGAAGCCAGTCTTTCTCAAAGAGATATGGCCAAGTGATGCTGAGATTCAGCGAGAGATCGAGAGTCATGTTCGACCGGAGATTTTCAGCGAGCAATATGCTTCAGTCTTCGACGGAAACCCGACCTGGAATGCGATTCCGTCAACTGCGAGTGAACTTTTTCCGTGGCAGGATGCATCGACCTATATTCAGCAGCCGCCATTCTTTCTCACCATGCAGCAGCAGCCGAACAATTCGCAGCCGATTGATAACGCGAGAGTGCTGGTCATGGTCGGTGATTCAGTTACGACCGATCATATCTCACCAGCCGGAGCGATCAAGAAAGATTCCCCTGCCGGAAAATTTCTCGAACAGCAGGGAGTGACCTTTGCAGATTTCAATTCGTATGGCTCACGTCGCGGGAATGACCGAGTCATGACTCGTGGGACATTTGCGAATATCCGCCTGCGCAACTTACTGATTCCCGGCTCTGAAGGAAATATGACACGATATCTGCCGTCGAATGAGCAGATGTCGATCTATGATGCTTCTGTTCGCTATCAGAAAGAGAAGACAGCCCTTATTGTGCTTGCCGGGAAGGATTACGGCATGGGTTCATCCCGTGACTGGGCCGCCAAGGGGACATTGCTTCTTGGTGTTCGTGCAGTGATTGCGGAGAGCTATGAACGTATTCACAGGTCGAATCTGGTCGGGATGGGAGTGCTCCCGCTTGAATATCTCGCAGGAGAAACTCGTGAGTCACTTGGGCTGACCGGTGAAGAGGAGTTTACTATTCACGGGCTTGATGCAGCATTGAAACCGAAACAGACAGTTCAGGTGAGTGCACGATCAGGTCAAACAGAGAAGAAATTTACGGCGCGCGTGCGGATTGATACCGCTATTGAAGTCGAGTACTATCGTCATGGCGGAATTCTCCCCATGGTGATTCGTCAACTCGCGCGCGCTTAGCACATATCAGGAGTTTTGGAGATACCTATGCCAGTCGCAACACCTGCACAGTTCCGAGCCATGCTCGATACTGCACAGCAACAGGACTATGCCTATCCCGCGATCAACTGTACTTCGTCGGAGACTATTCACGCCGCACTCAAGGGCTTCGCCGACAGCGGTTCGGATGGAATCATCCAGTTCTCGACTGGTGCCGGTGAATTCGCATCCGGAATCAATGTCAAGGACATGGCCTTCGGCGCAATTGCCCTTGCCGAGTTTGTGCATCGCGTCGCCGAGAAATATCCGATCCTTGTTGCTCTTCACACTGATCACTGTGTCCCTGCCAAGGTCGACAAGTTTGTCAAACCTTTGATCGCTGAGACCGCACGTCGCCGCTCTGCAGGCATGTCGAATCTGTTTCAGGGGCATATGTTTGACGGCAGCGAATTGCCGTTGAAACAGAATCTCGAAATTGCCGTCGAGCTGCAGAAGCTCTGCAAAGCAAATGATATCGTCCTCGAAGTAGAAACTGGTGTCGTTGGCGGGGAAGAGGACGGAATCGACAACACTCACGCCAAGGCCGAGAAGCTCTATACCACTCCGGCTGACATGGTGGAGGTCTATCGCGCACTCAATCCGATTGGCGGGCGCTATATGCTCGCCGCGACATTTGGAAATGTGCATGGTATCTACAAACCGGGGAATGTGATCTTGAAGCCGTCGATCCTGAAAGATGGACAGGCGGAAGTGGTCAAACAATTTGGCGCCTCAGCTAAATTCGACCTCGTCTTTCACGGTGGTTCCGGATCCGAGCTCTCGGACATTCATGAGACACTCAAGTATGGCGTCATCAAAATGAATGTCGATACCGATACGCAGTATCATTTCACTGAAGCAATTGTGAAACATGTCGATACGTATCGACCGGTTCTCCTGCATACGAAAGAGGAGATGGCCGACAAGAAGCGATTCGATCCGCGTGCGTATCTGAAGGAAGCGGAAAAGAATATGGGGAAACGTGTTTCGCAGGCCTGTGATGATCTGAAATCGAAGGGGAAAACCCTCCACGGTAAGGTGAGCGCATAGTGGGGAGCGTGACCGAAACCGAAGATTCAGTGTTACGCGAAACGCCATTCACGGCGTTTCATCGCGCAGTGGGGGCCAAGATGGTCCCCTTTGCCGGTTATCTAATGCCGATCCAGTATCAGGGGATGATCGCCGAGCATCTCAATGTCCGAACCAATGTCGGGCTTTTCGATCTTTCCCATATGGGAGAGTTCGAAGTCAGTGGCCCGAATGCGCTGGCATTTCTTGAGAAGACCACCACCAACTCGGTTCGTTCTCTCGCGGTTGGCGATATTCAGTACAGTGCGATGTGCTACGAGAATGGCGGGATTGTCGATGACTTGCTGGTCTATCGTCTTGCTGACCGGTTTTTTCTGGTGGTGAATGCTTCGAACATGGCAAAAGATTTCGCATGGCTGCAGTCGCATCTCATCGACGGAGTGACCCTCATTGATCGTTCGCTCGAACTCGGACTGCTTGCTATTCAGGGGCCGAAGGCGGAAGCGGTGATGCAGCGACTGACTCCGTATCCGCTTGCTACGATGAAAAATTACAGTTCGGCAGAGAGTACCGTCGCCGGACATCAGATGCTCTTCTCTCGCACCGGCTATACCGGCGAGGATGGTTTCGAAATCTACATTCCAAATCGTTGGTGCGAAGATATCTGGAAAGCAGTCATCGCCGCTGGTCAGCAAAATGATATGCAACTGACCGGTCTGGGGGCGCGCGATTCTCTGCGTATTGAAATGAAAATGGCACTCTACGGGAACGATATCGATCAGACGACGACTCCGATAGAGGCAGGACTCTCGTGGATCGTCGATTTCGACAAAGAGTTCATCGGGAAACCGACCATCGTTACCCAGCGTGATGCGAAACCATCCCGTCGTCTTGTCTGTCTTGAAATGGACTGCAAAGCCATTGCTCGACAGGGGGCGGAGATTCATGCAGCAGGAAAACAGATCGGAACGGTAACCTCCGGCGCATTTTCACCATCACTGCAAAAGCCAATTGCACTCGGGTACGTTTTGTCAGAACATTCGAAAATCGGCTCGCAACTGGATATGGTGATTCGTGGGCAGTCGTATCCGGCGTTGGTAGTCAAGCCCCCGTTCTATAAACACTCAAGCAGAAAAAGCTCGTAGCAGATATCATCATGCATATTGATCTCTATCTCACTCCCATAGCCATAGACAAAGCGATGCTCGAAGAGAAAGCGGTGGTGGTCATTGATGTCCTTCGCGCGACCACTTCAATCTGTGCCGCCCTTCATGCCAAAGCACGTGGTGTGGTTCCGACAGAAGGGGCCGGGGAAGCAGGGGAGCTGCGTTTGCGTCTCGGGGCTGATGTCGCTCTTCTTGCGGGGGAGAGAAATGGAGTGAAAATAGAGAATTTTCACCTGGGGAACTCCCCCCGTGAATTCACCGAAGAGGTGGTCGGCGGCAAAATTGTGATCATGACCACCACCAACGGGACCGGAGTCTTCCTACGAGCCGCTTCGGCTGAACATGTCGTCGCCGGGTCGCTGGTGAATGTCACGCTGGTGAGTCAATTTCTGGCCGAAAGCGGGCGAGATATTGTCATTCTCTGTTCTGGACGGGAAGGGTCATTCAGCATTGAAGACACTCTCTGTGGCGGGATGCTGATCCATCTCCTTTCACAGGGGCATAAAGGGGTGACCTACAATGATGCTGGTTCACTGGCTCTCCTGCTGTATCGCTCGAACAAGGGGGCGATTCGGGAGACAATTCGACAGGGGGAACATGGTCGTTTTCTGAGTCAGATCGGTTTCGATTCAGACATCGAACTGGCGACTGAAATTGACGCGCTTCCGGTCTTGCCGATTCTTCGGGATGGACGTCTGATTCTTGATTCTGTCAATTGAGTCAGTTGAGACCGGGTTGCAGCCGAGAGTCTCTCAAGAACTCTCCTGCGTCGGACTAGTCAAGAGCCCCGCTCAGCCGTATAATAGCCAAAGATGAATCCCCGTTCAAAAGTTCAAGGTATTTCAAGCTCTCCCAAGTCTGCTTCAGCATTCCGTGGGCTAAAAATCGCGTTGATCAGCTGCGCGACGGTGCTCCTCTTTGGTACGAGTCTGTCATTCGCCGATGGTATTGTCGCCGGAGTCGATTTTGCAGTCGTTGTGAAGCGAGTTGATGACACGCGAGGTGAAAAGATCATCTATCGGGATACAGTTTCCCCCGTGCTTGGAGTACCTGCTGTCGGATACTGGGGGATGACCTCCGTTGAAATGCGAATAACGAAGGTCGATAGCCAGGCGGTCTCCTTCACCCTTCATTTAAGTTCAGCACGAAACGCCGGAAGTATGTTGGCGCGGGAATTTCGCGCCGATTACGGTCTTCCAATTCCGATCAAAGAACTTCGCGGGAAGAATGACTGGCGATATGATCTAACGCTTACTCCAATTGAATCATTCTCACAGGACACCACCGGTTGCGGCTTTTCTCTTTCAAATAGTGCCGGAATGACGGTTCATCCAACCGGAGTCTTTCAGCTGAATGCTCCAATGGGAACACTCGCCGAGCGATCGCTTGACGCGCTCGGGGAGCGATTTGAAGAGGCGATGCGCTACTATGAACGACTAATCTCTTTTCGTTCTTCTTTCAAAGGACAGATTACGGTACTCCCCTGCGAATCGCCGGCGATCATGTGGCCGAATGATGAAAAAGTGCTGGTCGATCCCGATCGCGGCACAATCTGGATGCAGTATGCTATCGACCGGAACGGGTTCGATCATACTGCCGTGAATTTGCTCATGTTACAAAGACATGATGGGTACGCGCCGTATCCGTTGCAGCTTGCTCTGTCTCGTTTCGATTCCATCGACGAGTGGCGTGTCGTGGGAAGAAAAAAGCAGGGACAGAGCTTGCCAGATGTCGGGCAGTGGTATGACAACTGGACCGAAGACAATTCGTCCGAGATGCGAGAAGCAGCGTCAGCATTTTTTCGATTTCTTGTCCTTCGATCCTCAATCGACACACTGCGGAAATTTGTCGCCTCTGCTGATGAATTCGATCTTTCCGGACAGATTGCATCACACTATCGACAATCATTCGACTTGCTGGTAGCAAGCTGGCATGGGTATCTGGATACTGTTTCCTTTCTGCCACGACAAATGGTTCTCTTTTCTGACCGTTCGGCAGCAGGCTTTCAGTTTACAGAAGCCCGCGAACTGATGGAGCAGAGTTTTGCTTACGCGGTGTCGGACAAAGACACCAGTTTCGCTCTTGAAAAATTAATGTCACTCTGTTTTGCTCAGGGGGATTTTACTGCTGCTTCACGCTATGCATTTCTGAGCGATTCCCTGTCACTTGCGGGTGGCTCGTATGCATTTCTGTCAGGAGATAGTGCGACGGGCGCCAGTACATTCAGACGGATTCTCGAAAAGAATCCAAACGATAATGGTGCCCGATTTGGTCTGGCAAATATCGCCATCAATTCAGGAGCAGTTGACAAGGGGATCGAATTCCTCCGAGAGAACATTCAGAATTTGAATTCCCCAATGGCTCAGCCGGAGAGTCGGACTTTGTTGGCTGCTTCAATGCCGC
Organism: uncultured Ignavibacteriales bacterium; assembly: GCA_964518635.1. Taxonomy (GTDB): domain Bacteria; phylum Zixibacteria; class MSB-5A5; order GN15; family FEB-12; genus CAZFGK01. The sequence continues at coordinate 8,679 of CAZFGK010000001.1, read as the reverse complement.
GTAAAAATGGGAAGAGGAGTCCGGATACTGATTCTCTCCTGGCGGCAGCTCGATCGTGGTATGAACAGGCAATCAATTCGGAGCAGTCGACACCCAGCATGTATGTCTGGTATGGAATTGTGCTCGTCGCGCAGGGAGAGTATGACCTCGGAGAGCGGGCCTTGCACTCAGCGGCACTGCTGGAAGTTCGCCCGTTCTATCGCGCGATGGCATATATCTGGCTTGGAAAATGCGCCGATCTTCAGGGGGATCGTGAGACTGCGAAGTTGTATTATTCGCAAGTAGCGACACTGAATGCGGGTGTATATCAAAAACGGGAAGCAGAACAACTCATGACTCGGACATTTAAGTTCTAAGATGTTTACCTTTTTGAACCCTGCATTGTTGCTGGCATCCGCCGCGGCATTAATCCCACTGATCATTCATCTGCTTTCACGCCGACGAGTGAAAGTGGTCGAGTTTTCTTCGATCAGGCACCTGAAAGCGATGCAGCGACGTCAGGTGCGTCGCTTGAAAATCCGTCAGATTCTACTGCTGCTGCTTCGCATGTTGCTCGTCTTTGTGCTGGTGTTGGCATTTGCCCGACCGACCACAAAATCCGGCGCGTTTGGATCGCAGGCATCCGCCAGCTCGGTTGTGATTATCGACAATACCGCTTCAATGAATCGATTTGTCCCGAACGGTCAGCTCTTTGAACTGGCGCGTAAACGAACCGATGCACTTCTCGCGGCATTCTCGACGGATGATCGGGTGGCGATTCTTCCGATGGTTTCATCTGATTTCAAACCGTCCCTGGTCACACCGGCACTTGCTCGTGAGCAGGTTGCGTCACTCACCGCACAGGATGCATCGGCAGATCTTCGCTCGACGATTGAACTCGCATCAGCCCTACTTGAGCAAAGCCCGTCACTGAATCGTGAAATCTATCTCGTGACCGATCGTCAACGGGCACTGATTCCGGATTCACTCCCTTCTGATTCGGCTCGCCTTGGATCGACACGAGTGACCGTGGTTGAGCTACCGCTCGATCAAGCGGGGAATGTCGGGGTGAATGCAGTTTCTCTTGGCACACAGTTACTCTCTGTCGGCGTTCCATTTACTATTACCAGTGAGATTGCTAATAAGGGAATGACCGACGTAGAAAACCTAATGGTCTCACTCTTCGTGAATCATCGACGAGTCTCACAGACAACTATTTCACTCACTGCTGGTCAAGCCACTACCGTTCCGTTTACGACCAGTGTCCCCTCGACCGGTATGCATTCTGGTTACATCGAACTTTCCGCCGATCAGTTCCCCGGTGACAATCGCAGCTATTTCGGCTTCAAGCTCCCTGAACTGGTTTCCGTCTTGGTGGTCGGCGATGATCCGGGTGGTCGATTGACTCGGATGGCATTGCAACCCGCACCGGATGCCTCTTCCTATTGGTCAGTCAAACAGGCGGATGAGGGAGCACTCTTGAGTCTGCCACTTGATGAGTATCAGGTGATGGTGCTTGCTGGTACACCGAATCTGGGAGCAATCGGCAGAGAACGAGTGAATCGTTTTCTCACTGCCGGAAAATCGGTCTTCGTTCTCCTTGGAGCGACTACTACCGAAGGAGCATTTGACGCAGATTACGCCGAGCTTACCGGACTGCGACTTGAATCTGCGATGCCGGAAGTGCTGACGCGATCCGGATTTTTTCTGCTCAAGAGCATCGCGAACGATCATCCGATTTTCAATATTTTCGATACGAAGCAACTTCCCGAGATCAAGAGCTTTACTCTGCCAAAACTTTCCTGGAGTGGGAGTAAAGGGGCGACACTGATGACATTTTCAGGTGACCGACTCACCATGACCGAGAAGAAAGTCGGTCGCGGGAAAGTAATCACACTGGGTGTCCCGCTCGATCCATCACTGTCTGAATTTGCTACGACAGCACTTTTCGTTCCCTTTCTCGCGCGTACGATTGAATATCTCGCGGCAGATGTTTCGGCATACGAGTCGAATTTATCAGTTGGTCAGCCGCTTCGCAGGATCCTTCCCCCGTTTGTGACCGCTGGCTCGCGGGTGGAACTAATCAGACCCGATTCGACCAGTCGCGAACTCTCTCCTGAATTCACGGATGAAAAAATGTCGTTTCTTCTTGCTGACACGCGGCAGGCAGGTATCTGGAGAGTAGAAGTCGATGATCGCCTTGTCGATCAGATTCCGCTCAATCTGAATCCCTCTGAAAGGGATCTTCGCGCTTTGCCGATAGCCGAGTTTGCCTCTTCGCTTAATCTCCCCACCCCGACCACTCTTCCCATCAGCGGCGATATCGCGCCGCTGCTTGCTTCACTACGATACGGGAGAGAACTCTGGCCGATGCTTCTCTGGTTTGCGCTTGGATTAATCGCGCTTGAATTGTGGCTCAGTAAATCTGCTGCCCGGGATGATGAACCCGGATGATTCTGGTCACTGCTGAGTCGCTTGCGAAGAGATTCGGCGACCAGGTCATTCTGAACGGCGTCGGATTTTCGATACAGGACACAGATCGCATTGCCCTTGTCGGCAAGAACGGCATCGGGAAATCGACTCTGCTAGAAATCATCGTCGGGCTGCAGTCTCCCGATCTTGGCTCTGTTTCGAAAGCCAGGAATTGCCGCATTCTGTATGGGAAACAGGAGATGAGCGACTCGCTTGATCAGACGCTGCATGATTTTGTGATCTCTGCCCGTCCGGAACTGCTGACGCTTCAGAAAGAGATCGAGCATCTCCAGCATCATCTTACCGATCAACCGAGTGATACCAAGTCACTCAACAAACTGGGTGAATCACAGCATGAATTTGATCGACTCGGCGGTTTTCAGTTCGATACTGAAGTCAGCGCGATTCTGGATGGGCTGGGATTCAACTCCGAACGATTTCATGATCCACTCTCAACCTTCTCCGGCGGCGAAAAAATACGAATTAATCTGGCTCGTCTGCTTGCTGGTATCAGCAATTGTCTCCTCTTAGATGAACCGACCAACCATCTTGATATTGAATCGACCGAGTGGTTGGAAGAGTATCTGGTCTCGGCTGGGAAGGCCTGCATTATTGTCTCGCACGACCGTTCGTTCTTAGCGAGGACTGCGACCGCAGTCTGGGAGTTGCGTGGTGGCAAACTCGATGTCTATTCGATGGGGTTTGATCGATATTTGAATGAGCGGGATGCACGCCGTGATCAGCAGGATCATCGTTTTACGTTGCAGCAGGCGGAGATTGCACGGGCGGAGGATTTCATTCGCCGGAATATGGCGGGGCAAAAAACAAAACAGGCGCAATCGAAACTGAAATATCTGAACAAGCTCAAGCGACTCGAAGCCCCACCACCCGATCCACGCGGACCCAAATTCGCTCTCGAATCATCAGGGCGATCATTCTCGCAGGTGGTGAAGGTCGAGGATGCAGTGCTGGGTTATGATGACATCCCGCTGCTTGAGAATATCTCTTTCGATATTTACCGAGGTGAAAAAGTCGGGGTGGTTGGTCGCAATGGGGCCGGGAAATCGACCTTTTTGAAAACGATGCTCGGTGAGCTTGATCTTTTAGGGGGGACACTTCGCTTGGGAAATGGGGTCGATGTCGCCTACTTCGATCAGGATCTCTCCGATCTCGATCATTCACTCAGTGTGCTCGATTCACTTTGGCTGGTTGATCAGTCAGCGAACAACAACACCATACGCTCATGGCTTGCCCGATTCGGTTTCAGTGGGGAAGAGGTCGATAAAAGTGTTTCCGCATTGTCTGGAGGAGAGAAGACGAAGCTTTCCCTCGCGCGGCTCATGTATCACCCTGCGAATTTCATCATCATGGATGAGCCGACAAATCATCTTGATATCTATGCCCGCGAGGGACTCGAAGAGGCGTTGCGTGAATACGACGGCACCCTCTTAGTAGTTAGCCATGATCGAAGTTTCCTGAATGCCGTCTGCGACAAGATTCTCTGGGTGCAGGGGAGTAAAGTCCGAGTGTTCGCCGGGTCGTATCAATACGCTCATGACAAGCTGATTGAAGAGAAGACACGTGCGACAGAGCATCTTGTGCGGGCAATGAAAAAGGCCCCATCCGGTCATTATCTTGCGCAGCAGGAGGCGAAAGAGGAATCAAGACGGCGGAATAAGATCAAGCGTGAGCAGGAGGCAGTCAGCAATCGGATTGCTACTCTTGAAACTGAAATCGAGCGACTTGATCTGCAGATTCGCTCGGAGATTTCAAAGGATGACTGGGAGAAACTTCATGCTGCTGCCGAATCGAAAGAAAAGCTCGAAGAGGAATTGCTGCAGCTCTACGATCAGCGGGAGCAATTGGCTCATCAGATGCAGTCATGGAACCAGAACGCATGATCCGTCAGCTTCTTGTTCTTGATGCATCACCGGTCGTTCAATCGAGTACTGAATTTCTGTTACGTGCTGCGGCAGAAAGTGTTCTCCTCGTTAGTAGGGAACGACAAACAGAGTGCAGTATCAAGACGGTCAGACTCAATGAACTGTCTTCGCTGATTCCCTGCCAGTCTTGCGGAAAGGCGCCGTCTGATGAATGGTGTTTCTATCATGATGCACTCACCCCTGTCCTCGATGACATCGCTGCTGCTGATGCCATCCTGATCGGCTCACCGATTCATTTTGATGCGGTTTCAGCGCAGGCAAAGATTCTGATCGACCGTTGCAACTGCTTTCGTCCGGCTGATTTCAAAAACGAGAATACCGAGTACCGTTTTCTCAAACGGCTGACGAAAAAACGCCCCGGGGGGATGATCCTAGTCGGTGGGCCGGAAGCATGGTTTGAGGGGGGAAGACGCTGTCTGGCTGGCTGGTTCAAATGGATCGAGGTTGAAAGCTGCGGGCTGGTGATGTATCAATCCGCAGATTATACCATCTCTGGGTCTGCTCAGTTTGATGCAGCCGCCATGGGGCAGGCAAAGGAACTGGGGATGCAGATCGCCGGTCGACTCTCTACACTGGAGAGCTGAACCTTGCTCGGAAACGGGTGTAGAAAGAGGAGAATAGAATGACTTCACGAGTTCAGGCCTTCAACGAAGAACGAGCAGCCCTCAATGAGATTGTCCTTGGAAGGGATGATCTGAATATCAAGCGATTCTTCGGAATCGATTCGGCGGTCTATCGCGAGGGTGCACTTCCGGTCAAAACGAAAGAGCTCCTCGGACTTGTAGGTTCACTCGTTCTTCGCTGCGATGACTGCATCAGCTATCATGTCATTCGGGCTCATGAAGTCGGCGTGAATGATCAGGAGTTCGACGAATCGATGTCAATCGGGCTGGTTATCGGTGGGTCGATCACCATTCCGCATCTTCGTCGCGCCTACCGGATGTGGACCGAATTGAATCCCGGCACAAAACTGGCTCCACCTGAATCGAAAGAAGAAAAGTAAATAGAAGCCGATGTTAAGTACAATGACACGAATGTTCCGACAACTCCTCACGACCAAGATCGAACCCAGCAGGATTCTTCTGCTCATCGCTGTTCTGTTCATGTCAGCGGCGACAGTCCGATCCGAAACGCCGGTCGAGGATGTAGTTCTCCCTTCTGATACCATCACCATGGTCAAGCCGGATAGTTCTCAGATTCGCCCGTATGACTGGTATCGATCTCGCTATCTCTACATGGGGGACTGGGGGAAGGCCTTTACCGTAGAATCAGAATTCATGTGGCCTGCCGGAGCAACACGTCCGGATTCTTCGACACTTACACCATTTCAATTCTGGGTCAGCCATATGCCCCTCTGGCACTATGGTCGCGGTGCGAGTTCGGTCCGCAAAGGTGCAGTCTACGCACCGAATCAGATCAGCCGGGCGGTTCGATTTCCGTGGCGAAGCTCGGAACTTTCTGATCGTGCAATTCCATTACAAATTCTCGCAGAGTTTCTTCTTATGCAAAATCGCCGAACTGCGTTCAGGCCGATCACCAAAGCTGGAGACACCCTCGACTACGCTCGATTCCTAAAAAGCAGTTTCGCCTACGGCCCACGGGAGAATATTGTTTTCCAAAATGCGTCGGTTCGCCCAGATTCGATTGCTGAATTCAATTCCTTTTTCAATCTCTGCGCGGTGAACAGTACCTATCGAAGTCTCACTCAGAATGCTGATTCGATTCCGCTGGAAAGTCTGATGCCCGGCGATCTGATCGTTGCGCAAAATGAATCAGGTACCAAAGGGTCTGCGCATGTGGTTCTGGTCCGATTGAATCGTTCGAATGGTGAGAGTTACTTTCTGATCGCCACCGGCTGTGAATTCGCCTGCGATTTTCATATTCCGCTCTTCAATGCAGGAAGGCGGGAGTTCCCGTGGCTAACACTCGATCAGCTCTCTGCGCTCGGAGCTGAATACCCCAAACGGGGAGCGTATCGGTTACGCGTCCCCTGATTTTTCAGAGTTCTATTCGCATTTCTGAAATTCGTTCATTAGCTTTTTTCAGCATGTCAACGGTTCGAGCTTCTTTCTTTTGCTTACTCTTTCTGACGGGTATATCCCTTCCCTCGCTGAGCCATGCTACCACCGTACGAGTCAGAGAAGGGATGTCGCTCCAGCAGAAGATTGATGAAGCGAAAGAAGGGGATACGCTGCTGTTGTCGGCAGGGACATTTCGGGCAACGCCGCGAGATTTTCGTGATCGTACTTGTGGGAATTGCCTAAATGTATCAGACGGAGCGATTGCTACCTACGGATTTCGAATTGCCGAAAAATCACTCACCATTGCAGGTGCAGGACCGGATGAAACAATCCTCATCACCGGGGCTGGGTATGGGCTTTACATTGAAAATTCCCCGACCATCTCTATCAGCGAGTTGACCATCACCGGCGGAAAGCGGGACGCGGATGGGAATGCCACCGATGCCGGAATTGTCGTTCGTCAGTCACGCGCCTTCATCAAAAATGTCACCATTCGAGACAACACCGAGCGAGATACGTCGGTGGTGGTTGGAATATGCGGCATTGTCGGGCGTGAGGGAGCTATTCTGGTGATCGAAGATTGCCGTTTGCTGAATAACACCTGGGATGGGATCGCTCTCTATCGCGGAGCGCACGCTGAGATTCATGATTGCCTGATCAGTGGTGGTCGCGGCGCTGGAATCGGGATCACCTGGGATGCGAGTTGTGTTGCGATTCGAAATGAAGTTACCGGTTTCTGGAAAGGGATCGGTACATTTGGCACCTCTCGATTGATTGCCCGTAATAACTACATTCATCATCAACTTGGTTGGGGGCTGATTGCAACCGGAGAATCAACTCTCGAAGCCGCGAATAATCATATTCACGCAAACGGCAATTGTGGAATCGCGATCTGGTCATCGGAATCGCGGGGATCGTTTGTAAATAATATCGTCACCGGAAATGGCTGGCGGGATGAATGGGTCTGCCCCTGTGTCGGAGTAGTCAACATGGGAGATTTCTCTCGCTGGACCTTTCGAAATAATCTTGTCTGGGGGAATAAGGTCAGTGAATATCGTGATCTTCCCGATCAGACCGGTCTCAATGAAAATCTCTCCTTTGATCCCGGTTACTGGGCAGACAGTTCCTTTCATCCGCGACTCTATCGCGGCGATTCTCTGCTGGCAGGTCGGGGGGACTCTACAATTCGTAATGTCGATGGATCTCACTCAAGCCCGGGGCTGTTTGGCGGTCCATTCGCGTGGCCGAAGTAGCTCTCCTGCAATAACTTGAGATCATTCTTCGAATCGCAGCTTGTCGATTCTCAATTTCTTCATTGTTCAAGCCGATACTAGAGGGAAGCAGTTGTATAATCTTCACGACGTGAAGATGATGACCGATTGCATCTCAGACGATTCAGAACTAGTAAGCAGCGACAACACAAAGGAGAGATAGATGAAACGAATACTCACGCTGGGAGCTCTGGCAGGATTGCTCCTTGCAGGAACGATCGGTTGCGACAGCCGAAGCACGACGGAGAATAATCTCCCTGCAGGAAATATCTCTGATCCGGAATTTCAGGCCGCAAGCGAAGCGGTTGCATTCACAGAACAGACCGATATGGAGATGCTCGGTGATATCTACAACGTCATCGGTCAGATCGAAATTTCCAATCCAGCTCCCGGGCGTGACCGTGCTTTCGCACGATTCGCAACCTCTGCCTCGGCTGATTCATTTCTTGCTACCTACAATTCAGCGACCAGCTACTGGACGGTCTACTTCAGCCATGTGAATCCGTTTGATTCATCGAGCTGGATTTATCAGGATTCGATTCAGTTCCGCAACAACGGCGTCCCGCAGCAATGGCCGGATTCCACCGTCGATGAGATCCGTGCTGGCAAGTCGCTGAATGTTGTTTTCAGTGGCGGATCAAATGCACAGGTACCAGTGCGCAATCCAAATTTAAATCGAGTCGCTTCCACCGGCAGTATTGAAGCGCATCGCCTCTGGACAATCACTGGTGAAATTCCACAGCAGGGGAATGTGCTCGTGAACGGATCCGGTACCACCGCTCTTGTTGCACAGAATGTCGGCGACGATAGCTGCGACTGGGATGTCTCACTTTCATCCTCGGTGAACAATCTGGCAGTGAATGTGACTGACATCCGTCTTGGTGGTTGCCCGACCGGTGGCTCGATCAACCACAACGGCATGATTGCAGTCACCTGCACGGGAGCAAACTCCGGCACCTTCAACGATACCTGGACTCAGACAGTCACTTACAC